>DATCZS010000098.1:0-15766 GCA_036525795.1 Acidimicrobiia bacterium
CGGGTGACGGAATTGAGGTCGAGGAAGGTGCCGGAGTCGTGGCACAATGCTGTCGGCCCCGGGCTGTGGCGCAGCTTGGTAGCGCACCTGCTTTGGGAGCAGGGGGTCGTCGGTTCAAGTCCGACCAGCCCGACCGGTCACTACCTTCGCGCCGCAGACAAAAGGTAGGATCGACCGCCCTGCGGGTGTAGCTCAATGGTAGAGCCCCAGCCTTCCAAGCTGGTTATGAGGGTTCGATTCCCTTCACCCGCTCCATAACCACCGACCGGCGCAACGACCTCCCGTGCTCCTACGAGCGAAACGCCATCCAGGCCGGCACACCCTTTGGCGACGTTCCGGAACCACCCCGACCGAGGCGCTCAGCCTTGGCCGAGCACCCGGGCGATCGCCTGGATCGCCAGCGCCCGGTGCGAGATGGCATGCTTCTCGGCCGATGTCATCTCCGCCAGCGTGCGGCCGTCGACCTCGAAGACGGGGTCGTAGCCGAACCCCCCGCTCCCGCGCAGCGTCCGGGTGATGACCCCGGCGACGCTGCCCTCCGCCGTCCACTCCCGGCCGGTGGTCGGGTCCACCACGGCCACGGCCGTCAGGAATCGAGCCGACCGGTCGTCGCGGCCGTCGAGGTCGGCGAGCAGGCGCGCCACGTTGTCTGCGTAGGTCGCGTTCGGCCCGGCAAACCGTGCGGTCCGCACCCCGGGGGCGCCCCCGAGGGCGGCGACCTCGAGACCGGTGTCGTCCGCCAGAGCGGGCAGCCCGGTGGCGGCGGCCACCGTTCTCGCCTTCAGGAGCGCATTGCCCTCCAGCGAATCCTCGGTTTCCTCGATGTCCGGCCACTCCAGGCCGCGGACGATCTCGCCGACCAACCCGAGCGCTTCGAGGACCTCTTCGACCTCCACGATCTTGTCGGGGTTCTTGGAGGCGACGACCAGCCGATCGAAATGCGTCACGCGTCCGGGACCGTCGTCGCCCGAATCTGCATGTTGACCAGCTCGCGGATGCCACTCGCCGCCAGGTCCAGCATCTGATCGAGCGCGGCGCGGTCGAATGGCTTCCCCTCGGCCGTGCCCTGCACCTCGACCAGCTGACCCTCACCCGACATGACCACATTCATGTCCACGTCGGCAGCCACGTCCGACTCGTATTCGAGGTCCAGAAGCACCTCACCGTCGACGAGGCCGACCGAGATGGCGGCCACCTGGTCGCGCAGCGGGTTCCTGCCCAGGATTCCCTGACCGACCGCCCACTCGCAGGTCTCATGCAGCGCCACCCACGCTCCGGTGACGGCGGCGGTCCGGGTGCCCCCGTCGGCCTGGATGACGTCGCAGTCGACCCGGATCATCGTCTGGTCGAGGCCGTCGAGGCTGATCACCGACCGCAGCGCCCGTCCGATCAGACGGCTGATCTCCTGCTGCCTTCCCTTGGTGTAGGAATCGCGCCGGATGCGTTCGTTGCTGGATCCGGGAAGCATGCCGTACTCGGCGGTGACCCAGCCGCGGCCGCTGTCGCGCATCCAGCGCGGCACCTCTGTCTCGATCGAGGCGGTGCACAGCACCCTCGTCCGGCCCATCTCGATCAGAACCGAGCCGGGGGTGGCGTCGGTGTAGCCGAGATGGAGTCTCACCTCTCTCAGTTCGTCTGCGGGTCTCTCTCTCACCATCGGTCACACCTCGCTGGTCACGCCCGGGACGGCCGGCTCCACCGGCCGGTCGAAGGCGGTTTCGGCCTCCATGATCGCCGCGGTCACGTCGATGTGGGGAGGAATGTGGGTCAACATCAACCGCCGGGCCCCGGCCTGCCGCGCCAGCATCCCGGCCTGGCCGGCGGTGAGGTGGTGAAGGTACGGCGAGTTCGCCGCGTCGCCCAAATGCGAGGCCTCCGCCAGCATCAACGAGCACCCTGCGGCGAGTTCGTGCCATGTCCCCCCGGCACCGGTGTCCGCGGTGTAGAAGAGAGACCGGTGCTCGGAGTCCACTCTGGTGCCAACGGTGGGTACCGAGTGGTCCATGGCGGCGAAGGAGAGCCGCAGGTCGCCGACGGTGACGCTGTCGCCTCCACCGACCGGCGACGTCGCGAACACCCGTCCGAACGCGCTCTCCCCCGGCTTGTCGACGAATGCCCCAAACCGTTCGAGCGCGGCGGCCGGGGCCCACAGGGGCACACCCTGGCGCCGGTGCGGTCCGTGCGCCCACAGATGGAACAGACCGAACAGGTCCGCACAGTGGTCGACGTGCTGATGGGAGATGACCACCCCGTCGATCGTGTCGGGGTCCAGGTACTCGATCAGCGGCAGGAGCGAGCCGGGTCCGAGATCCAGCACGACCGTCGTCTTCTCGTGCCGGAGGACGAATCCAGACGCCGGTCGCCCCGGAGACGGGTAGGTGCTTGAGCCGAGCACATGGAGTCGCACAGGCAGCGGAGTGTACGGGCGGTCAGGGCGCCAGGCGCTCGCGCACCCATCCGTCCCGGTAGGCGTACCTGATCCGATCGTGGAGCCGGTTGGGGCGCCCCTGCCAGAATTCGAAGCTGCTCGGCGTCACCGCATACCCACCCCAGTCCTCGGGCCGGGGCACGTCTCCGTCCGGGTACCGGTCCTCGATGGCCCTCGCCCGATCCTCGAGCCACTCCCGATCGGGGATCACCTGGCTCTGGGGCGACGCGGCTCCCCCCACACGCGCCCCCGGGGGGCGGAGCGAGAAGTATCGGTCGGACTCGTCTGCCGGGATGCGGGCGGCCACCCCGTCTATCCGGATCTGGCGGTGCAGCGGGACCCAGGCCACGAGGAGGCCGACCCTCGGGTTGGCGGCCAGTTCGACGCCCTTCCGCGAGCCGTAGTTGGTGAAGAAGACGAAACGGCGATCACGCACTTCCTTCAGGAGCACCATCCTGGCGGTCGGCTGGCCATCGGCCGACACCGTCGCCAGCGCCATGGCGTTCGGCTCGCTGATCCCGGCGGCGACGGCACCGTCGAACCACTCGTCGAACACGACGAAGGGGTCCGGATCGAGGTCGTGCTCGTCGATGCCCAGCTGCTCGTACTCGATGCGCAGGCGCTGCATGTCGGGCCGTGTGGTGTCCCGTGGCTCCATGAGGAAACGATAGGCCGGTCCCCACCGGCACCCACGCCTACCCTCCGGCGCATGCCCCGCGATCCGGATGCAGGCCTGGCGACGATGCTCGGTCGCGCCATCCGGCGCCGGTGCTCCCGATGCGGGTGCCCGGGGATCTTCCGCACGTTCGGCGAGCTCGAGGAGCGGTGTCCCGCCTGCGGGTTCCGGTTCGAACGCGAGTCGGGCTACTGGGTCGGAGCGATGATCGTCAACACGGCCGTCACCTTCGCGTTGTTCCTCGCCACCTTCGTGGGCGGGGTGGTCGCCACCTGGCCCGACGTGGCCTGGACCCCCGTCTTCATCGCCACGATCGTGGTGTGCGGCTCGGTTCCCGTGTTCTTCTACCCGCGTTCCAAGACGATATGGCAGGCGATCGAGCTCAGCTATCACCCGCTGGAACCTCACGAAGTGGCCGAGGCCGCCGCGGCCCTCGGGCGGACGGCCAAAGACTGAGAATCACATTCGCTTGGCGATCTCGTCGAGCATCACCTCGGTGGCCCCTCCGCCGATCGAGTGGATGCGAGCGTCGCGATACATGCGCTCGATCGGCGATTCGGTGAGGTATCCCATCCCGCCGTGAAACTGCACGCAGTCGTACAGGACGGCGTTGACGAGTTCACCCGCCAATGCCTTGCACATCGAGACCTGCTTGACCACGTCCTCACCCCGGTCGGCCCGCCAGGCGGCGTCGTAGACGAGCAAGCGGGCGGCCTCCACCTCGGCTGCGTGCATGGCCAGACGCTGGCGGATCGCCTGCTTGGACCACAGCGATGACCCGAATGCCTTCCTGTTTCGAACCCATTCCACGGTCAGTTCGATGGCCTTGGCCGCCTCGCCCACCGCCATTGCCATGATCACCAGGCGCTCGTTCTGGAAGTTGTGCATGATCGAGTAGAAGCCCCGATCGAGCTCACCGACGATGTGGGAGTCAGGCACCCAGCAGTCGTCGAGCACCAGCTCCGCGGTGTTGGACGACTTCCATCCCATCTTGGAGAGAGCCCGGCTCGCCTCGAAGCCCGGCGTGCCTTTCTCGACGGCGAAGATGCTGATGCCCCGCGACGCCTTCACCTCGAGGTCGGTGCGGGCGGCGATGAACACCATGTCGGCGATGCCGCCGTTGGTGATGTAGAGCTTGGTTCCGTTCAGCCTGTGGCCATCGCCGTCGCGGCGCGCCGTGGTGCGGATCGCCGCCACGTCCGAACCGGCGTCCGGCTCGGTGACGCCGATCGCCGTCAGGGTCTCGCCGGTGAGCATCGACGGAAGCCACGCCCGCTTCTGCTCGTCCGAGCCGAAGTTGACGACGTAGGGCATGGCCAGGTCGGTGTGCACCAGCGATGTGATGCTGAACCCTCCGAACGTGGAGCGTCCGAACTCCTCGGCCATCACCACGGATGCGAGGTGTCCCATCCCGACTCCCCCGTATTCCTCCGGGACGCGCAACCCGAAGAATCCGATGGCACCCATGTCGAGGAGCACCTGGCGCGGCACCTCGCCGGCCGCCTCCCAGGCCTCGCCCCGGGAAAGGACCTGATCCTCGACGAACCGGCGGATTTCGACGCGGATGGCGGCGAGGTCGTCTGACTCGTAGATCGTCGTCACTGGAATGCTCCTCTCCCGGTACGGTACCCCCGATGAAGGCGATGACCACGTTGATCGCCGTGGTGGGGGCCAGGGCCGAGCCGGTGGTCCGCTCCGTCGCCACTCGGTCGTCGAATGTCACATTCGAGGCGCTCGACGACCTCCCCGATGATCCGGTCGAGTGCTCGGCGCAGCTGCAGGCAGCCTGGACGAGGGCAGCCCGACACAGTTCGGTGTTCACCGCCGTGGCGGCAGATCCCCTTCTCGCAGTGGTGAGGGAGTGGGCCAAGCGCCTGCGCGGAGACGACCACGAGCTCGAGACCGCCATCGGGCTGACCCATCCGTTGCCTTCGCCGGATTTCTGGATCGTCGAAGACGGACTGCCCGATCCGGAGATCCATTGGTACGCCGACTACCTGGTCACCCACGCCCACCGCCGGGTGATCCTGAGCCGCATCGATCCGCCCACGCTCGAAGACCGGATCGGGTCTCTGCCTGCCGGTCGCCAGCCGCCGCCGCTGCAGGACATCGCCGCCGGGGCCCGCGGCTACGTCCCCGTACCGAGCATCGAAGTCGCCGACACGGGCAACCACATCCTGCTCGCCGGCAGCCGCAACGTCAGCCGATGACCACCCCGGCATCCCCGAGCTCCTCCGTTGCCCGGTCGCCATCGCCGGCTTCGAGATCGACCGCAGCGGCGGCACCGACCAGCACCACGGTCGAGAAGCCGTTGCGCACACCGTTGCGGGCGGTTTCTTTGACGCAGTAGTCGAGCGCCAGTCCCACCACCACGATCCGCTCCACACCCTCCTCGGCCAACCACGCGGCCAGCATCGTGGGGACGGTCTCCCCGGACTCCGGATCACGCATCGTGAAACCCGAGTACCCGTCCTCACCGTTGGCTCCCTTGAGTACGGTCGGACCGGCCACGACCATGCGAGGGTGGAACTCGGCCCCCCAGGTCCCTGCCACACAGTGGACGGCCAGACGCCTGCGTCCTTGGCGAAGTGGGGCGTGGTCGCAGGGTGCCAGCCCTTGGTGTACATCACGGGGCTCCCGGCCGCCACCGCCGCGATCACCTCGCGGTTCACGGCGGCCACCCCGCCTTCTCCCCCTGTCACGTACAGACCACCCCGTGGGTCGACGAAGTCGTTCCGGACGTCCGTCACCACGAGCGCCGTCCCCGGTCCGTATCGTCGCATCATTGCCTTTCGGGATAACGTGTCTGTCGTGCTCGCCGAAGGATTCCTGTTCACCGACCACTACCAGCTGACGATGGCGCAGCTCTACCTTCGTTCAGGTTTGGCCGGGCGGCGGGCCCAATTCGACCACACGTTCCGGTCGTACCCGGACTACGGCCACCACCAGGCGGGCTACTGCATCAGCGCCGGGCTGACCCCCCTCCTCGAGTGGATGTCGAGCGTCCGGTTCGCAGATGCCGAAGCCGATGCATTGCGCGGGCTCACCACTTCCACCGGCGACCGGCTGTTCGGAGACGACTTCGTCGACTGGATGCTGGACAACGGGCGTTTCGACGACGTCGACCTCTGGGCCGTGCCCGAGGGGCGGGTCGTGCATCCTCTCGCCCCGATCACGGTGGTCGAGGCCCCTCTGCCCATCGCCCAGATCCTCGAGACCCCTCTGCTCAACCACCGCAACTTCGGAACCCTCATCGCCACCAAGGCGTCGCGGGTGGTCGAGTCGGCCCACGGCGGATCCGTGTTGGAGTTCGGCATGCGCCGCGCACACGGCTTCGGGGCCAACGGCGCGACGCGGGCTGCGCTCATCGGCGGGGCGGACTTCTCGTCCAACGCCGGAGCCTCGCTCGACCTGGGTTTCGAGCCAAAGGGCACCCATGCCCACTCGATGATCCAGGTGTTCATGGCGGTAGCCGGAGGCGAGCTCGAGGCGTTCCGGGCGTACGCCGAGGTCTACCCCGACGACTGCCTGCTGCTGGTGGACACCATCGACACGCTGGAGTCCGGCGTCCCCAACGCCATCACCGTGTTCCAGGAGCTGCGCACGAAGGGCCACGAGCCGGTGGGTATACGGCTCGACTCGGGTGACCTGGCCCACCTGGCGGTGCGTTCGGCGGCAATGCTGGACGCGGCCGGGTTCCCCGACTGCCGGATCGTCCTGTCCAGTCAGCTCGACGAGCTCAACATCTGGCAGATCCGCAACCAGATCCTGGACGAGGCAACCCGCTACGGGGTCGACGCCGACCACCTGCTGCGCAGGATGATCTACGGCGTGGGCTCCCGGATGGTGGTCTCGGAGGGGGATTCGCTGCTCGACGGGGTCTACAAGACCGTCAGCGCCCAGAACGAACAGGGCGAATCCGTCCCGGCGCTCAAGCTGTCAGACAGCCCGGCGAAGTCGACGCTCCCCGGTCGAAAAGGGGTGTGGCGGATCTACGACGAACGCGGCAGGGCCACCGCCGACCTCATCGCCCTCGACGGCGAGCCGGTAGAGGGCACCGACCTCGACCTGCTCCACCCCTCGGTTCCGGGAGTCCAACGCCGGCTCGAGGCGGGCGAGATATCCCGGGTCGAGCCGCTGCTCCAGAAGTTCCTCGAGCGGGGCAGACCGGTGCGGGCCAATGGAAACATCGAAGAGGCGCGCCGCCGCCGGATCGCCGACCTGGAGTTGCTCGACACCGGCGTGCGCCGGCTGGTGAACCCCCATACCTATCACGTGTCCATCACTCCGGCGCTGCACCGGCTCCGGGAGGAACTGACCCGGGGATATCGCAGCTAGCGCCGCCTGGACGGGCTCGAGCCCGGAGACCGGGTCGCCCCCACCGCGCGGCGCCGACGATGCCGACGCCACACCGTGGAGGACCGGGCCATCCCCACAGTCGGACGCCTGTTTGGACTCTCCGACCCGCAGGGGAACACGAGATCCCCGATAGGATCCGCCGATGACCGAGATGCCACGCACCGCCGCCATCGAAGCGCTCGATGCCTCGGGCGTGCGCTACCGCACCGTCGGGTATGGCCGGGTGCGGTCCGCGGAAGAGGCGGCTGAGGCCCGCGGCATCGCCCTGGAGGCGCTCGCCAAGACCCTGGTGATCCGCCGCGACGAGGACGACTACGTGCTCGTGCTCGTCCCGGGTGATTCGGGGCTGGACTACAAGAAGCTCCGAGCCCACCTCGACGTGCGGCGCCTCACCATGCCCGACCCCGAAGAGGCCAAGCAGGCCACCGGGTACGAGCGCGGGACCATCACCCCGCTCGGGGCCGGCGGCCTGCCCACCATCGTCGACACGCGGCTGGCGCAGCTGCCGGAGATCTCACTGGGCTCCGGTGCTCACGGCTGGGCGATCCATCTGGATCCACGCGACCTGCTCGCCGCATTCGACTTCGTCGAGGTGGCCGACATCGCCGGTTGACCCCGCTCAGCGGAAGTTCTCACAGGTCACCCGGTGCCGGCAGCCGTCGCACCAGGGCCCGGTCGAATAGGCGGGGGACCGGGAGTCCAGGGGGTGCCAGGAGGCGACCACCGTGGCCGCACGGGTGAGCGCCGCCACCGCCGCACCGACATCGTCCGGCGTGAACACGGTCCGGGTACAGGTCGGCGGATCGGGGCGAAGGTGGTGCAGATGGATCACGAGTTCCTCCGGCCACGCTCCCGTCCACCTTCTGATCGTCTCTGCTGCAGACACGGCGTAGAGCTCGCGTTCCAGCTCGGCGTGATCGCCGACCTGACCCGTCCGGTGTTCCACCACGATCGGGGTCCCGTCCTCTTCGCGTCCGGTGACGTCGAGCACGCCGATGAACGTGACCGCCACGGCCTGGGTCGACTCACGGCCGCGCGAGTCGACGTGGACCCCCGGCACCAGCAGGGTGAATCCCGCCGGGAACTCGGTGTTCCGCACCTCCGGGGTCCCGTCTTCCTCCCACAGCCGGACGTGGTTGTCCCACAGCCTGCGCAACTCGGCCGCTTCCGATGGCTCGACCGTCCGGCAGGCGTCGTCCACGATGGGGGACGGGTCTTCGGCCTGAAGAGCGGCGGCCGCCAGCTCGTGAAACCTGACGCCGGCCGAGACAGCCGACCGCATCTCGACGTCGTCGTCGCGATCGGTGGGAATCGCGAAGACCCGATCCCAGGCCACTCGTCGCTCGCAGGTCCCCAGCCAGGCCAGCTGGCTCTTCGACACCACGACCGATCGGGTGGACGCGAACACCCGCCCCTCTCCCTGGATCGGGTAGTGGCCACAGCGAGCCACGGAGGCACAGCCGAAGCAGTGGAGACCCGGCGAAAGGGGCACCCGGGTGTCCCGGGCAGACAGCTCGAAGAGCTCCGAGATGCGGGCATCGGGGGTGTCAGGGGCAGCGACCTCCTCCGCCACCCCGTGCGACACCATGGCATCCACCAGCGCGTCGCCTTCCTCGCGCCCCGCCATGAACACCGCGGCCTCGTCGGGTCCGCTGCCGTGGCGACCGGTGCGGAGTCTCACCTGTTCGGCGCTCCCATCGGGGTAGACCAGCCGGAAGGTGGGCGTGACCCGGAGCACGACGCGTGCGTCGTGGTCGATCACCGACACGGCCGGAGGCTCGAGATCGACGGCGACCGAAGGATCCTTGGGATACATGGCGCGCCATCCGGCGAACTGCTTCTCGACGACCGAACGCTGCACGTCGTCCATCCATCCGGCCAGCCGCTGGATCAGGTCGGGGACCGCCTCGGGATCGGGCCGGTCGTCGGCATACCAGGCGACGATCAGATCCCTCACCGTCTTCCACCGGTCCAACGACCACCGTGGCGTCGATGCCTTGCTCGACTCGGCGCGGGCGCACGTCTCCCAGAGCCGGCGCAGTGCATCCGGACGTTCGGTGACGTAGGGCCGGTCCTCGTACATCGCCGACGACGGTACTCACCCGCATCATCTCGACACGGGCATGCGGGGCCGGGCTCCCGGCGAGCGCCATCGACGCAGGATCGACGCAGCCGTACTGCGGCCGGAGAACGGGGTCGCTCGACTCGCCGCCAGGCGGCCGGGCTCAGGCGGCGGCGTGCGGCGCGAAAAGGGATGGATCGAGCTCACCGGCAAAGGCGAGTGAGGCGGCGACCACTCCCGGGTCGTTCCAGTCTTCGATCCACAGGTCTTCGTCTGATGCGAGTCGCAACATGGGTAGCTCTCTCACTGTGAAACGTGTCGACAGAGATGACGACCCAATGAGTCCCGGCCTGAAGGACTTTCGTCCCTGATCTCCCCGAAACCCGGCCGGGCCCCCCGCTCACTGTTGGGCTGCCACCTGCACGTGCGCCTCGAGGGTGGGCATCGCCCTGTGGGTGATCGGGCCGGTGGACATGGCCACCTCGGCGGCGAGATGGTGCTCGGTGTCACCGAAGTAGACGCCGCGGAGCGGCGTCACGTCGTCGTAGTCGCGACCGTGACCGATTTCGACGTGCCGCTCACCGACCGGCAAGACATTGGTGGGGTCGATCCCCCACCAACCTCTCCCCGGGATGGCCGCCTCCACCCAGGCGTGGGTGGCAACCACGACCTCGCCGCGTTCGGCGACATCGACGCGAGTCGGATCCGAGGCGTAGAAATAGCCGGACACGTACCGGGCGCCGATTCCCACCGAGCGCAGCATCGCCACGGTGAGGTGGGCGAAGTCCTGGCACACCCCCGCCCCTGCCGACCAGATCGAATTGACGTCCACACCCACTTCCGTGGCGCCCTGGCGGTACTCGACGCCATCGTGCACCATCCGGTCGATGGCAAGGATCGCCTCGATCACGTCGGCGGTGCCGGACATCGCCCCCCGCGCCGAGTCCTCCACTTCGCTGCTCCACCGGGTGTGGCGGGTCGGCTGGAGAAAGATCCACGCCTCTTCTCGGTAGCGGTCGGACTCCAGTTCGGAGAGCGGAGCACCGGTTGGCTCGGGGGGAGGCGCCGTCTCCACTTCGGATTCGGCAACCACCAGCAGCTCGGAGTGAGGCTCGCGGATGCCGAAGGTGTCGACCCGCGTGCCCCAGCGGTCCTCGTAGCTGTACACCGTCGCCGCAGGATCGGTGGAGAGCGTGTAGGACAGAACCCTCTGACGTGGCCCGGGCCGGGGGCAGGCGCGGAGCGCGTTGTGGGACTCCCACACCGGGTTCGTGTAGCCGAAACGCGTGACGTATCGCAGCGACAGGCGCATTCAGAATGCCTCGTAGCTGTGCATGAACGTTCCGCTGGCGGGGCGGAAGTAGCTGCGCTCGATCTCGTGGGCCAGACCCAGGATTCCCTCTTCGATCCCTTCGAGGAACGGCACGAGCTGTTCGCCGAGCGTATCGACGTCGATGTACTCCACGCTGCTGCGCACCCGGCCGGCGGTCCGTTGCAGCGACGCCCCTCCTCCGGAGTCGAGTTCACCGAGGAGAGACTCGACCAGCCGCAGACAGCTGAGGACGCTTCTCGGCAGATCGGGCGACTGAAGGAGAAACGTCAGCACCCTCCCGCCTTCCATCGATGCGCGATGCGAGCGCAGATACGCCTCGTAGGCGGACACAGAGCGGAGAAGCTTGACCCATTCGGCATACGCGGCAGGTGATGCGAATCCGCCCAGGCGGCGATGCCACACGGTCAAGACCCTGGAGGTGATCAACGCTCGCTCCAGACGCTGACCGAGGATCAGAAAGCGGTACCCCTCTCCTCTCGGCATACTGCCCTCGACCGCGCCGTGCACGGCCTGACACGAGGACTTCACCATCTGGAGAACCTCGTACGGGCGGTGGGGAGCGAGCGACGCCAGGTCGATGTGGCCCAGATGCAGGTGAAGGTCGTTGAGGGTCTCCCACACCTCCACCGAGAGCCACTCGCGGGTGGTACGGGCGTTCTCACGCGCCTTCCCGACGATCGACGGCAGCGATCCCGGATACCCGCGGTCTGCGATGAGCAGTTCCCCCACCTGCTCACCGGCCTCGGCGGTCGGGACCGCCTCCTCCAAGAAGAGCGTCTCGAGGAGCTCCGCCCAGAGCTCCTCCGGGGTCCGATCGGTCCCCGCCTCGAGCACACTGTGGTAGGTCACGTCGAGCAGACGGGAGGTGTCCTCCGCCCTCTCCAGGTAGCGACCCATCCAGAACAGATCTTCTGCGTGGCGTGACAGCATCAGCCCACCAGCACCCAGGTGTCCTTCGAGCCTCCACCCTGGGAGGAGTTCACGATGAGCGAGCCCTCACGCAGCGCCACCCGGGTGAGACCGCCGGGGACCACTTCGATCCCCTCCCCCGACGAGAGCACGAAGGGCCGAAGATCGATGTGGCGGGGTGCGAGGCCGTCACCGGCGAATGTCGGGTGGGTCGACAGCTGGACCACCTCCTGGGCGATGTAACCGCGCGGGTTGTCTCTCACTGCGCGTTCCACCTGCTCCAGCGTGGCGGCGTCGGCCTTCGGCCCGATCACGATGCCGTACCCGCCGGCCTCGGCCACCGGCTTCACGACCAGCTGGTCGAGGCGGGACAGCACATGCTCGAGCTGGTCCGGCTCCCAGGGGAGGTAGGTGGCGACGTTGGGAAGGACGGCCTCTTCGCCCAGGTAGTAGCGGATCATCTCGGGGACGAACGGGTAGATGCCCTTGTCGTCCGCCACGCCGTTGCCCACTGCGTTGGCGAGCGTCACCCGGCCCGCACGGACGGCCGACATGATCCCGGGGACACCCAGCGCCGAGTCGGGCCGGAAGACCACCGGGTCGATGAACTCGTCGCCGACCCGCCGGTAGATGACGTCGACCCGGGAGAGCCCGCGGGTGGTGCGCATGTAGACGACGTGGTCGTCGACCACCAGGTCGCGGCCTTCCACCAGTTCGACGCCCATCTGGCGGGCGAGAAAGGCGTGCTCGAAATAGGCCGAGTTGAACACGCCCGGTGTGAGCACGACCACCGTCGGATCGTCCGCCCCCGCCGGGGCGATCGATCGAAGCGACCGGAGCAGCGACGCTCCGTAGTGACCCACCGGCCGGACCCTGTAGCGCGAGAAGGCGGTGGGGAGCACCCTGGTCATCGCCACCCGGTTCTCGAGAACGTAGGAGATCCCGCTCGGAACCCGGAGGTTGTCCTCGAGCACGCGATAGGTGCCGTCGCCGTCCCGCACGAGATCGATCCCCGACACCACACAGCGGGCACCGGGGGGAACCTGGATGCCCTCCGCTTCGGGGAGGTATCCGGAAGAGGACTCGACCAGCCAGCGCGGCACGATCTCATCGCGCAGGATCTCCTGGTCGCCGCCGTAGAGATCGTCGAGGAAGGCATTGAGCGCCCTCACACGCTGGACCAGTCCCCGCTCGATGTGATCCCACTCCGCCGCCGGGATGATGCGGGGGATCAGGTCGAGCGGCCAGGTCCGCTCCACCCCCTCCTCCTCGCCGTAGACCGCGAAGGTGATCCCCTGGCGGCGGAAGAGACCTTCCAGCATCCGGACCCTGGACTCGAGCATGTCGACATCGAACTCGTCGAAGCGCTGCACGAGGCTCCGGTAGTGATCCCGAGGGCCCTCGTCACCAGAGAGCTCGCAGAACCCGTAGCCGTGGTAGCCGGAGAGGATGCCCATCGCTCCGGCGACGATAGCCCGGCCTTTGCGTGCCCATGGCACGGGGGAGCCGGTCCCAACCGGGCGTCGCGCACAATCGACCGGGACGAATGGCGCGGTCCCATCACCCGCGCGCGGTTGGGGGCGACGGAGGTGGCGGCGCCGAACCGAGATCACATGCGGAGGCGACGGCTCCGAGTTCGACGACCGCGACGAGTTCTTCGGGAAGCCCGATCTCGTTGCGGAAACGGGGTGGTGGGATCCGGCCCATCATCACACCTCCCTTCTGTGCATCAGGTAGCAGTCGAGGGAATCGGGAAACCCACTGTCGGGGTCGCGCTCATACCGGTCGAAGACGAAGTGGTCTCCGAACAGCGCACGCACAGCCGTCGGAGACACCCTCCAACGGAAACAGAACATGAAGTATTCGGTCCCGGGGCGGGTGAGCGAGACCAGGTTTCCGAGATACAACGGCCGGAGGGAGCGTCGAAGATCACTGAGGGCGCCGAAGTCGGTGATGAGGTCGAAGGGACCGTGGACGTGCCTCAGGTCGGTGAGGTCGTCGACCACGAACGTTGCAGAGACGCCGGCTTCGGCCGCTGCTTCCCTGGCACGGCCGATCGCAGCGGGTGAGAAGTCGACACCGGTGACGTCGAATCCCAACCGGGCGAGTGCGATGGACTCCCTCCCGATCCCGCAGCCGAGCGTGGCGACACGTGCGGGCGGCTCACGCCCGGCGACAACCGACTCGGCGAGCCGTTCGATCTGACCGGTAGAGCCGAAGATGCGGTCTATCGACGCGAACCGCTGGCGATACACAGCCTCGTAGAGCCACCTTCGCACGTCATCCAATTTCCTGCTCGCGGGCCCGAACGTCAAGGGTGGACGCAGCCATGAACACACGAACTCGACCTCGTCTCCCGCGGTGGCGGCGCGCTCGACGAGCACATCGAGGTCCGAATCAAGGCACCCCGAAGCCTCTCCTGGCGAGCCGTTCGAGACCCCACGGCAGCACCGCGGGGATCAGGTCAGCCACCTCATCGGGCTTGACACCCGTTTGCGCGAGTCGTACCGGTGAAGCGGGAAGGGTGGAATGCAATGGATGCGACCGAGATGTTCCTCTGGCGTCATGAACGGATGGGTGCCCACCTGGCGCGGCTGACCGAGAACCTGAACGAGGACCAGCTCAGGGAAAGGGTCCTTCCCTCTGTCAACCCTCTTACGTGGTTGCTCTGGCATGTCGCCCGGGCGGAGGACGGCGCCGTCAATCTGCTTGTGTTCGACGGTCACGAAGTGCTCGACGACGCCTGGTGTGCTCGGCTGGACGTCACCCGTCGCGACGCCGGCACGGGAATGACGATGCACGAGGTTGTCGAGCTCAGCTCCCGCATCCGCCTTCCTGCGCTCTTCGAGTACGCAGCCTCGGTTGCCGAACACACCCGCGGCCTGGTCAACACGCTGAACCCGTCGGATCTGGACGAGGTGGTGGACGGCGACCGTGTCCACCGTGCTGTGGTGAAGCTGTCGGCAGAGCCGACGCGGGACGACCTGGAGCGTCTCTGGCAGAAGACCACGCGCGGCCAGTTTCTGGTGTGGTTGCCGCTCACTCACACCTACGAGCACATCGGCCAGGCGGGCCTGATCCGTGGCCTGCTCGGGCACCAAGATCGCTTCTAGTCGGATTCTGGCGCGTTGCTCGGTGGTGTGCTGTCGTTCGGTCGCCATCTCGGCCGGCGTGGGACCGCCGGCCCGAACCAGCAGACAGGCGTGTGGAGACGACGCCGGTCTCGCATGGATTCGCCCCGGGGTCGCCCCGCCTCCCGGATCCCCGGACGCGCCGAACGGCCCGAGTGGGCCGTTCAGGTACGTGCGAACACGCGTCGGTGGAGGTGCGGGGAATCGAACCCCGGTCCGCTGAGCCTTCCGCGCCGGCATCTCCGAGCGCAGCCATCAGCGAGCTGTCGGATCCGGGACCCTGATGGCTAGTTTCCCTTCACCCCAGCCGGAGTTGGTCTTTCGCCGCCGGTCCCGGCCCCCGGCGACGGCATCCCGCATTGCGACGCCTGGATCCGGCGAGGCGGGAGCCCTCCGGGCAGACGGGCTGTCACCGATTGATTAGATCAGGCAGCCAGTGCGAAGTTGTCTTCGGCACCTATTGGTGATTCCGGCTCTTTAACGAGGACTCCGGAGACCTCGGCTCGCTTCCGGCGCTTCGACACTCAACGTCGAAACCAGTACACCCCCATGGGTTGCACCTCCAATCGTAGTCGGTGGCAGCGCCAAGAACTGGAGGAACCGTGTAACGCTCGCCACTCTGTGTGGACTGTTCACCACGAAGAGTGAGGAGGAGCCCCAACCCATGCTCAAACGGTCCACGATTTTCACCGCCGCCCTGGTCGCCAGCCTGTCGCTCGGGTTGACCGCAATGGCGATGCCGGCGATCGACACGGTCATCACCCAGGGATACGACGCAGAGGAGATGGCACTCATCTTCGGGATCTCTGCCTACGACGACGAGGCGGTCACGCCCCCGAAGGGCGACTGCGACTTTGAAGACGACATT
>DATCZS010000099.1:0-9236 GCA_036525795.1 Acidimicrobiia bacterium
CAACCTCACCACCCTCTGCTGGTACCACCACCACCGCATCATCCACGGCCTCGGCTACACCATCGACCCCCACTCCCCACCCCAACGCCGCCAACTCATCGCACCCAACAACGACCCCTGAACCGATCCGCCCCACGTCCCAGGCCAGCGATCAGCGATCAGCGATCAACCCAACCCACTGGCATCCTGCATCCAACATCCGGCGGCGAACTTCGGTCTCCTCGTCACAGACTCGCGGGCGCTCCAACGCGCTCTCTGCTCCCCAAACACTCCGGCGCACTGGGCGCCCTGACTCCGTCACGGTCTGACGTCGGCCACGGCGCGCGCCGAGGCACCGATTGCCACTGGCTCGGCACCGGCAATCCGGAGCAACGTGAACTCCACCGTCCGTCGCAGCGTCACCACCACCGTCACCTCGTCCTCCAGGACGAACCAGTCGGGGTCGAGCGTCTGGCCGCTGCCACCCGGTTGCGCCAGCAGGGATCTTTCGGCCAACTCCACGGCTTCGGCCGGCTGGAGCACGATCTCGCCCGTCTGGCGAAACACCTCTTCGTGCACGGCGTTCACCGCCGCCACGGCCGCCGCCTCCGCCATCACCGCCAACTCCCGGCGTTCGGCGATCAGCCGCCACAGATCCACGCTGAGACCCCCCAGCGTGAGCAGCAGCAACCCCAGGCCCATCATCCACAGGGTCACGCTCCCCTTCTCGGCACCGCCCGCAACCCTCACGGCCCGATACTCCGGTAGCGGTCCGCCATCTCGACGTGCCGATAGGACGAACGGAGGATCGGCCGGTCGATCCTCGGGATGGGAGTCACAGGGACGTCTGCCTCCAACCACACTTCGACGAGAGACCCGCGTCCGAGCCCATTCGGACCCACACACGTCGAGGCGAGGACTTCGTCGACCGAGGTCACCTCGCCCCCGCACAGCGCAATCCTCAGCTGTCCGTGGTCGATGCCGTTGTTGGCCGCCAACTGGCGAAGCTGCACCATGGCCCGGGATTCGTCGCCTTCCGACACCACGATGAACCTGGCCATCTCCGCCGCCGCAGTGCGGACGAAAGCCCTGCGTTCCAGGGTTGGACCGAACGACAGAGCGATCAGAGCCAGCGGGACCAGGATGACGAGAATGCCGAGGGCAAGCTCGATGGGGGCGACCCCGCGGTCTCCCCGATGGGCGACGTTCACGGCCCCGCCTCCCTGGCCGCCGCCGCCTCGAAGGTGAAGCTCAGGTCGGGGACCGGGGGAACGAACCCGCCGAAGGTGGCGCTGGCATCGACCCGAATCCACCCGGACTCCGCGGCGCACACCGCCACCACCCCCTCACCGTACGGACCGCCCAGGAGGTCGGCGAGTGTCGCGGCGATCGCCTGCTCGCACTCCCCCGGACCCGATCCGGCCGCCGCTCCTCTTCTCGCCCCCTCATCGATGGCCAGTCGGACCACCCCGGTGGCGTATTGCATCACGATCAGATTGGCGAGGATGGCGAAGAACCACAGGGCGAATGTCGCCGCCACCACGTATTGAATCGACGCGAAGCCCCCGTCCTGTGGACGGGTTCGCTCAGGCGTCGAGGTCCTCATTCATGATGCGGTCGGTGATCATTGCCACGATGTCCAGACCCGCCTGCTTCAGAGCGAACCAGATCGCCACGAGGGCCACGATCGCCAGCGCCGCGTTTCCCAGGAGCTCGGCCGTGTTCAGTCCGCGCTCGTCGCGGTGAACAGCCCTCCCCCACTCGATTGCGATCAGCGCAATTCGGATCATCCTCTTCCTCCTTCCTCATCGGAATCCCAACAGCAATGACGGGAGCGGCGCTCCCACGAACAGCAGCATCACCGGAGCCAGGATGGCGATCGTCGGCACGAGCATCGCCGCCCGTCGGCGCGTCGCCGATCGTCGAATCGCCTCCCGCCGTCCCTCTCTGACATCTTCGGACAGCGACAACAACGCGTCGGCCAGATCGGCCCCCCGATCCTCCGCAACCGCCAGCAACGAGTAGGTGCGAGCACAGAACGGCTCCGGAGTCAGTTCGGCGATCCGCCGGAACGCCTCACCCGGCCGGGCGCCGGCCCGATGCGCTCGGAGCGCCTCCCGCAACTCGTCGATCACCTCTCCCTGGCCACGTGAACAGACCTGGGAGACGGCGTGGAGCACTCCGCCACCCGTTCTCACGCGCATGGCCAGTAGCTGATTGACGGTGTAGATCTCGATGCGCATGCGCACCCGTCGGTCTTCGATGGCTCGTTCCAGCGCTCCCCGGCGCCGGCCGGCGCCGATCACGGCACCCAGCACGGCGAACGCCAGCACCTGTCCCGTTCCCAGCCCGATCACCCAACCGAGTGAGAGCGTCCCGATCACCCAACCGGTGACGTTCGCCAACTGCCGCAGGCGATGGGCCGCCACGCGTTCAGCCTCCGGAAGACTTGGGAACATGCCGGCCTGCTGGAGCGTGAGCGCCAGCCCCTCGTCGGTCGACCGATCGATCAGAAGGCTGATGGCGCCGGCCAACGATGAGATCGCCGGGAGGAAGAGAGCGGGGAGCGGCAGCGAACCTCGACCGCCGGAAGAGACAGCACGGACATCGGCACTCAGCCCGAGCGCCGTCCGGCTGCCGATGACGTACGGACGAACCCGAGGACCGAGCCGGCGAGGAGGCCGAATCGCCCCTCGTAGAGCCAGCATCACGGTCAACGCCGTGAGCGCGGCGCCGATCCCCGGAAGTGACGACCTCATGGCGAGGTCACCCGTTCGGAACCACCGAACACTCGCGGCTCGTCCGGTTCACGCGCCATCCGGGACGCCAGCCAGATGCCGAAGCCGCTCATCAGCGCGCCGACCACGACCACGGTGGTTCCCGCCGCGGAGCGGTAGAAGGCGCGGAACGCCCCGTCTTGCAGCGTGATCACCACGAGCACCAGCCACGGCAGCGCGAACACGGCTCGAGCGTTGATCTTCTGCTCGAGCGTCTGGGTGTGGATCTCCTCCAGGGTCCATATGTCTCGCGTGGTGGCAGCAGCGACGTCGCGCAGGATCTCCGGCACGATCCCACCACCACGTTCGGATGCCACGATGAGCACCTCGATGACCCTGTCACTGGTCGGATCGGCGAGTTCCTCCCGTATGACTTCCAGCGCCGGCACGGTTCCGAGGGATCGGGACAGGTGCGGGTACCGCCCAAAGGCGCGCCGCAACGGCTCCGGACCCGTCTGGGTCATCTCCTCGATCGCCCGCGACAGACTGGACCCCGACGAGATCGATGCCACGAGATCGCGCAACCCGTCCGGCCACGCTCTCGCCACCTCCGACAGCCGTTTCTCGCGGACACGGCCGAAGTAGAGACGCGGGAACAACCCGACGAGCACCGACGGAACGATCGACACGGACCACACCCCGGTCACGACGAAGAACAGGGCGAAACCGATCGCCCCGGCCCCGACGGAACCCAGGAGGAACTGGCGCGGCGTCACCTCCAATCCCGCCTGGGTCAACCACTGCTGGCGACGCCCCACCTGGGGCTCTCGCTGCGCCGGCGCCCGCCCGCGCGGCAACACTCCCAGCAATGCCCCAACGAGAAGCGCGGCGAAGAGCGCAGATGCGGACGCCGCCAGCAACCTCACGGCAACACCGCCGTACCTGACATCACATCCGCCATGCCCACTCCCGGAGGCAGAGCCCTCTCGAGCCTTCGCATCAACCGTCCCGGAGGCAGCGCGCCGGTCCACTCCATGGGCCGACCGACCGCCGATCGAACGAACAGCGGCTCGGTGGAGAAGTCGTCATGAAGGGACGGAACCACCGCCAACACCTCGAGCACCTGCCGATTGAGCGAGCCCTCCCGCCCGGGAAGCACTGCTCGATCCAGATGGACGATGAGATCGATGGAGGCACTGAACACCTTCCGAACCACCGACTCCGTGACGTTCTCTCCTGCCATCAGAGCGGCGTTGACGAGGGCCGTCAGCGCATCGAAGGCCGAATTGGCATGGATCGTGCAGGCGAACCCCGTTCCGGCGTTGACCGCCCTCGTCAGTTCGAACGCCTCGGCGCCTCTCACTTCCCCGACGACGATCCGATCAGGACGCATCGCCAGGATCACCTTGACGAGGTCCCGCAGCGACACCTCACCTGAACCGTCGAGCCCGGGCGGTCGGGCTTCGTAGAACGATCCGTGAACCAGGGGCACGTGGAGTTCGCGCACCTCCTCGCAGCATCGGATGCATTGGTCCGCCGGTGCGGCATTGAGCAGGGCGGACAACAGGGAGGTCTTTCCGGCCCCCGGCTGGCCGGAGATCACGACAGAAGACGAGACCTGCATCGCAGCCCAGAGGAACGATGCGGCACTCGGGGTGATCGATCCCCGTTCCACCAAACCGGGAAGGGTCTCCTTCCGCAGCGCATACCTCCGCAACGTGGCGGACAGGCCGTCCGAGATCGGCGGGATGACCGCAGTGAGACGGGCCGTGCCGTCGAGCACGCGCCCCTGCACGATCGGACTCGAGGCATCGAGTCTCCGATCGGTGAGGGCCAGCAGCCGGTCGACGACATGGCGGTTCTCGGCAGCGGTCGTCGGCTCCTCCAACCCGCGGAGGCGGCCCGAACTCTCGAGGTAACTCACCTTCGCCCCTTCGATGAACACCTCCTCGACGTCCTTGCGGGCGAGCAAATCGGTGAGCGGCCCGAAATCCGTCAGCGATCGCAGCACCCGCTCGGTCATGTCGACCGGGTTGCGGAGCGCCCGGCTTCTCCCGAGATGCGCCCGCTGCTGGTACTCCTCGACGGCCTGGCCCACCACTCGGCGGGTGGCGTCGGCGTCGACCGTGACATCCACCCTGCGTTCTTCCACCAGCGCGAGAGCCCTGCGGCGGATTTCGTCGTAGGCGTGGCTTCGGTCTGTCATCGACGGCTTCCCACTTCGAACGCCGCCGCCCAGCGATCGACCGCCCGATGAAACCGCCCGCCGGTGACCAGTTGCCCGTTCCACGCTGCGAGCTCGACCTTCCCGTCCTCAGGGAGGAATCCGAGACTGCGGGGCGAATACGTCCGCCGCAGTTCGTCGGCGAGCTCATTGCGCCGGAAACCATCCCGGGGGGCTCGATTGATGAGGACGTCGACGCCGCCACAGGCAGCCAATCGGTCGAACATCGAGAGCCAGTCGATCAACCGCGCCAATCCGACCGGACCGCCGAACCCCACGGCCACCACCCGGTCCGCCACGCCCACCACGTCGGCGACGATGCCGCTCTCCCTGGATCCGTCCTCTGCTCGGCGACCGCCGCCGAGGTCGACGACGACCGTTCGAGCGGTCTCGCCGAGCCGTCGGAGAACTGATGTCACCTGACCGGATCTGACCTCCGTCGACTCTCCGACGTTCGGCAGGCCGGGAAGGGCGGACAAGGAGTCGGCGACCGGATGGAGCAGCCCCTCTGCTCGTGCCGCCCCGAATTCCATCTCGTCGATGGCGGACCGAATGTTCGGGTGGAGTTCCAGGCTCAAACGCTGCGCGATGCTCGGAGACCCGAGGTCGAGATCCACGAGCACGACCGGACCTCCCCTCACAGACAGGACATGAGCCAGGGTGATGGCCACCTCTGTCGCCCCCGGTCCCCCCGGGGGCCCTCCGACCGCAACGAGCCCTTCCTCGCTGCCGATGCGGGCACTGGTCGCTTCCGGGGCCGACATCGGACCGTCCGGGCGCGTCGAGCGGTCGACGACGCCGTCTGCGACTCTGCCGATTGCGGCGAGGAACTCGTCTGGGTGTGCGGTGGCCTCGACCACGTCGGCCACGCCGCATTCGGCGAGCCGTTCCTTGCCATCGGAGAACTCTGTCGGGTCGTATACGCCGATGACCATGCGGCCGGCGTCCTGGACGAGTCCGACGAGTCTCGGCGTGAGGAAGGAGCAGATGTCGTCGATCAGCAGGATGTCGAAGGCCTCACCGACCAGATCGTCCGGGCCCATCGCCGTGAGCCGCACCCGGGCTCCGCCATGGTCGGCCAGAAAGCGATGCAGCGAATCGGACCAGCTGCGGGCTGACACGGCGATCGCCAGCTCCGGCTCGTTCGGGCTCATCGATCGATCCCGCCGTCGTCCTCGGCCCGTATGACGTCCAGTTCCGTGTGCTCCGGCGGCGACGCCCCGGTCGACCGGACCACCTGGATTGCGGATGAGTCCATCGCCGCAGCGAGCTCCAGCGCCTGAACGGCGTCCACGGCCACGACGACGAAGAATGCCCGGGACCCCGCGATGGAGGCTGCGCCGCCCTCTTCTGAGCGCCCGATGACCTCGGCTCCCACCAGCACGTAGCGTGCCGCGCCGTCATCGACGGCGATCACGTCTATGCGGTCCCCGACACCGATGCGGCCACCGGCTGCATTGGCGGCGTCGACAGGGAGGCTCATCGCTCGGCGGTCGGCCGGCGCCGCCGCCGGTCGCAGATGACTGGCGTTGATGAGATCGCCGCGCCGAAGTGCGGCGGTCACCACCATGCCTTCCGCCTCGGACAGCCGGTCTCGCTCCAGCGCCGGTGCGACCAACTCCGAGCCCGCGTCCAGCTCGACCAGCTCCACATGCCGGGAGACGTCGAGGATGACCCCGGGGTTGATGTCCTCGGCGGCGACGGCGACAAGCACGAAGTCGTCGCGGGCACGAAGCACCGTGAGGTTGACCAGGAAGGCGAGGGTCCCCGCTATCACCATGACCAGCTGGGCACCGGACACGCGAGTCCACCACCGGCGGCGCGGGAGCCTGACCGGCTCAACCCCCCCGGCCGATTCGGGTCGCGTCATCCGCCCACTCCCTGACGGTCTGGCAACATGGTATCGATGGACGCCGGGAGGCGTCGGACGGAACGGAGCCTTCGATGAGCGGCTGGGAAGACGGATCTTTGGACGATCTGGCACGTCAGCTCCGCATGGGGGCAGGCGCGGAGATGCGGGCAGAGGCCGAGATCGTCGAGCGGGAGACCCATCTCGGCCGGCTCCGGAAGCGGTCGCTGGCGGACGCCGCCAGGGACGCCATGCACCGGGGCGACCTGGCTGTGATCGAGATGCCGGGACGGGTGTTGGCGGGCTCGATCGCCTACGCCGGCACCGACTACATCGTGATCGAAACCGATGAGCACGCCATCGACGTGCGCCTCGCCACGGTCGTCATGCGATTCGACTCCAGTCCGGAAGGAGGCCGCCGGGCCTCCGGCGGCTCGCGAACCCTGCGGGCTCGCCTGGCCGAATACGAGGCAACCGGCGAGCCGATCACGCTCGTGGCCCCCGGCGTCGGCGCCGAGGTGTCGGGAGTGGTCGCGGTGACAGCCACCGATCATCTGCTCGTGCGTCGACCGGATGGGTCCAACGTTCATGTCCCGATCGAGGCGATCGCCCTCGTGATCAGACCTCGTCCTCGACCCTGACCTCCTCCGTCGTCCCGGCGGCCGGGTGGGCGCGAAGGAACTCGAACACCTCGTCCCGGAAGAACTTGTAGGTACGGGCCCCGGGAAGTCGATACGCCGGGATACGACCTTCGCGGGCGTACAGCCGCACCATCTGGATGTTCATCCCCAACAGCTCGGCCACCTGGGCGGCGTCGAGGATCGGGGGAAGGTCGGACTCGTCGGTCATTCGGCTCCTCCTTTGCGCCCTGCGGCTCGTGAACACACCGTCGCCGACGGTCGACGACGATCGACAACGCTGGTTGAGATGACCATATCGCGGCTCGACGCTCGTTTCGAGCCCCTTGTGCGTCGAGCAGATAACCTGGGTCTATGACCGATGACCAGACCGTCCCCGAATCCGAACCGATGCGGCCCGAGGTGGTCGAGGCACTCCAGGACGGCGAGAACGACGGCCCGTCGGTGTCGCAGCCGACCAAGCTGATCCGGATCGCCTCGATGACCCGCGCCATGCTCGAAGAGGTCAGGGAGGCCCAGCTCGACGCCGTGGGACGGGACACGCTGATGAAGATCCACCGGCGGTCGCTCGAGGAGCTGCGCCACGTCCTCTCCCCCGACCTTCTCGAGGAGTTCGACGAGATCTTCGAGCCGATCCGGGGGACCACCGAACCCACCGACTCGGTGTTGCGAATCGCCCAGGCCCAGCTCATCGGCTGGCTCGAGGGCCTCTTCCACGGAATCCAGGCGTCGCTGTTCAGCCAGCAGCTGGCTGCCCAGGCCCAGCTCGCCGAGATGCAACAACGCCGTCTGGCTGCACCTCAGAACGAGGAGTCGAGCGGGCTCTACCTCTGAGACGGGTTTCGGAATTCGTTCGCAGGGCGTTCTCCGGCCGCAAGATCCATCCCACATCCTGTCGTGGACGTCGATCCACACAGGAGGTGGGCGAATGCGGAGAAGGACACAACGACTGCTGGCCATGTCGGCGGTGACGACGGGTCTGCTGGTGGGGGCGGCGACCTCCGCGTCGGCGACTGAGGCGTTCCTCTGCCCTGTCGTCGGGAGTGGAGTGATCAATGCCCCCGGACGGGCCGACGCGGTGATCGATCCCCCGGTGGGGACGTCGTTCCTTCCCGGCAGCAACCGGGCCGGGGAACACGCCAACCCCAACGCCTGGAACTCGGATGGCCCCGGAAATCCGGACGCCGGGCCCGGGCACGGGAACTCGTCGTTCTCACCGATCTGGCCGGCGGGATGATCGCTCGGGAGGAGATCTCACACGGGATCTCCTCCCGGGTCAACCGTCGTCGCCGTCGGGCGGCATCTCGATGAGGATCTCGGCAGTGGGTTCATCGGCACCGGCAATGAGCCGGGCGATCATCCGCTCCTTCGAGAGCGCGGTGCCGAAGGCAGTGACGACGTCCCCGGCCTCCAGTTCGGTCGCCCCGTCGGGGACCAGCACCGCGGTCCCCCGACGGACGGACACCAGCGTCGAACCCTGGGGCCATTTCACCTCGCGGACCTGCTTGCCGTCCGCCATCGAGCCACGGGGGATCCGGAAGTCGTAGTAGGCGGCATCCGGGTCGACTCTCTGGCGGAAGCGATCCCGATCCAGCTGGTGGGCGGTCGAAGCGCCCAGCGCCTGGTGGTAGGCGCGAATGGCGTCCTCCCGTCGAAACATGCCCACCAGTTCGGTGCGGTCGACGTCGGACACCACCGGAAGCCGACCGACGCCCAGCACCGCCATGCGCTCCATCGCCTCGGACACCGGGGTTGCCGGACCGACGGTGACCGGCTTGGCGGTCATCACCGATGCCACGGTGGCGGTGCTCGGATCGCCGTGAGACCGA
>DATCZS010000100.1:0-19424 GCA_036525795.1 Acidimicrobiia bacterium
GCCCGAAGGCGCCATCGGCCGCCCCTTGAGGTACTGGATCGTGGTGTCGTCCACCGCGACCATGCCCGCGCGCGCGCCGGCCTCGATCGCCATGTTGCAGATCGTCATGCGGCCTTCCATCGACAGGGCCCGAATGGCATCGCCGGCGTACTCTATGGTGTAACCGGTGCCGCCGGCCGTGCCGATCTGGCCGATGATCGCCAGGATAATGTCCTTGGCGGTGACGCCGGCGCCGATCCGGCCGTCGACCGAGATCAGCATGCTCTTCGATTTTTTCTGCAGCAGGCACTGGCTGGCCAGCACATGCTCGACCTCCGAGGTGCCGATACCGAAGGCGAGGGTCGCGAAGGCGCCGTGGGTCGCGGTGTGCGAGTCGCCGCAGACGATGGTCATGCCGGGCTGGGTCAGTCCCTGTTCCGGTCCGATGACGTGGACGATGCCCTGGCGGGGGTCGTCGAGCCCGAACAGCGTGATCCCGAATTCCTCGCAGTTGGAGACCAGGGTGTCGATCTGTCTCTTCGACAGCGCATCCCGGATTCCCAGCTCGCGGTTCGCCGTGGGGACGCCGTGGTCGATGGTGGACACGGTGAGGTCGGGCCGGCGCACCGTTCGGCCTGCCAGCCGCAGGCTGTCGAAGGCCTGCGGCGAGGTCACCTCGTGCACGAGGTGGAGGTCGATGTACAGGAGCGCCGGCTCACCGGGGACGTGACGTACCACGTGTTCGTCCCAGACCTTCTCGAACAGCGTGCGGGGTGTGGTCATATGCTCGTTCCGGGTTGCAGAGGGCCGAATCGTAGTGGAGAGTGCTCGGCGGTTCGCAGGCCCAGGCGATAGCCTGGCGGCATGCCCCTCATGCTCGTCCTGGCACTGCTTCTGGCCCAGGCAGCCCCCACGTTCACCGATGCCCGCGCCGAGGGGTCGGCGGCCGGGCCGGACACGATCAGGGTGGAACTGTCGGTCCGTACGACGCCGGGGGGATCGGTGATCGCACACCTCCTCGACACCGATGGAGGACAGGAGTCGGTCGCGATGGCCGAGGTGTCCTCCGGTCTCTACTCGGCCTTCACCGAGATCGGCCTGGTCGACATGGTGGTGGTGTTCGAGGCGGTGTCCGACACCCCCGCCTCGTCGACGGCGCTGTCGCTCACCGAGATGGGGCTCGACCGAGCGCTGCTGGGCATGACCGGCGGGGATGCCGGCGCCGGAGAGGGCTCGGCACCGGAGGCGGCCCGCAACCCCTGGTGGCTGGTGCTGGCGGCGGGGGCGGTGGCCGGCGGCGGTGCCGCCGTCTGGCTGCTGGTGCGAACCCCGCGGCGGCGGGGGAGGCACTCCCGGGCGGGAGTGGTCTAGGCGGTCCCGGAGCCTCGGTCCGGGGTCAGGTGCGAGTGCGCTCCGCCTCCGCCTTCGCCTCTTCGAGCCGGGGCGTGGTGAGCGTGGGCAGGGCGTAGAGGTAGAGCAAGAGCCACACCCCTGCGCCGAGCAGAAACGGCATCCGCAGCGCGAGCTCCCTGGTCGCCAGCGACTCCGTGACCGAGACGACGACGCCGCCGAGGATGCTGCCGAGCGGCATCATCCCCCACGCGAAGAACCGGTAGACGCTGTTGACACGGCCGAGCAGATGGTCGGGGATGATCGACTGGCGGAAGGCGACGGTGATGACGTTCCACAACAGCGCCACGAAGCTGCCGAGCGCGAACATCACCCACACCACCACCGCCGACGAGGTGAGACCCGTCACCAGGGTGGTCGCACCGCTGACGAGGAGGGTGGCGAACAGCGACGCTCCGGGTCCGATGCGGGCGGTGATCTTGGCTGCGGTGAGGCTGCCGACCACGCCGCCAAGCGCCCCGGCGGTGAGAAGCGCACCGAAGCGGGCCGCCTCCAGCTCGAGGATCTCCTGAACGTACAGAACGTACGTGGCGAGGGTCATGGCGAACATCGCGTTCATCACCCCGAGGATGAGACCCATCGAGCGCAGGAGCCGGTGGTTCCACAGCCAGCTGACTCCCTCGGCCAGTTCCGCCCTGACGCTGCGCCTCGGCTCGGCCGGTGCTCCTCGAGCCGTGAATCGACCGCCGATGGCGAAGACCAGCGCAGCCGCCACGGCGAAGGTCCCGGCGTCGACGAAGAACGGGAGCGAGAAGGACACGGCGATCAGCGCGCCACCGAGAGGCGGGCCGACGAAGGAGTTCATCACCATCTCCGCCCCCCACAGCCGCCCGTTGGCCCGCTCCAGCACATCCTGGGTGACGATGGAGGGCATCAGGGTCTGGGCGGCGTTGTCGCGGAGCACCTCTGCGAAGCCGAAGGCGAGAGCGGCGACGTACAGCACCGCCAGGTAGAGCCCGGCGTTGTCGGGGGACGGGGAGGCGCCGCTTGCGATGTCCGCCGGTGCGGCCAGGTCGGCGGATCCGGCCAGTACGACGAGGGCCACACCAACCGTGATCAGGCACCGGACGACGTCCATCCACGCCACCAGCCTGCGGCGATCGACTCGATCGGTGATGACCCCGGCAGGCAGGCTGAACAGCAGCCATGGAAGGCGGGTGGCGACGGCGATTCCGGCGATGGCGATCGGGTCGCGCGTCACCGCCGAGGCGAGCCACGGATAGGCAACGGTGGAGATGCCGTCGCCGAAGTTCGAGATCGCCGAGGCAGTCCACAGTCTCCAGTAGTTGGGACCCAGGGACGCCGCCGAAGTCCCGCCGTCGACAGATGCCATGGCGGCGATCCTCGACCGGCCGGACGCTCCTGTCAACACACCGGTATGACGCGCGGCCGGGTCGTCGTACCCTCCGGGTCATGCACATACGCGACGCCACGCCGTGTGACGCCGCCGGCATCGCCGCGGTGCGCGTGCTCGCATGGCAGGCGGCCTACCGGGGTCTGCTGCCCCAAGACGGCCTCGACCGCCTGTCGATCGAGGACGACACCGAGATCTGGAGGAGCCGCCTGGCGCACCGCCCGGCCGAAGCCGTGCTGCTGGTGGCCGACGCCGACGGCGTGATCGGGTTCTGCACGGGCGGCCCCGACCGCGACGGGGACTCGGTTGGCGAGATCTATGCGCTCTACGTCCATCCCGATCGATGGTTCGCCGGAACAGGCACACGTCTGTTGGAGGAGGCCACCGATCGTCTCGCCGCAGGCGGGTTCGACCAGCTGGTGTTGTGGGTGCTCGCCACCAACCTCGGGGCGCGCCGGTTCTACGAGTCGAGGGGCTGGGTACCGGACGGGGCCGAGAAGGGCGACGAGATCTTCGGCTTCGCCCTGCACGAAACCCGCTACCGACGGGTGGCGCCCGGTCCTGCACAGGTGTGATCAGAATGTGCACATGTGTGAATCAGGTCCTTGACGGGTTCGTGCCCTTGTGACGATGATCGCCGGAAGTTTGTGAGATCCCACTCACGAACGTGAGGTTCTGAAGGGCTGGAGGGCGCGTGAGCACCGAGGGAGACGACCGTCTCGAGTTCCTGGGCCAGGTGGCCGCCTGGTACTACGAGGACGAGCTCGACCAGTCGGCGATCGCCTCGCGGATCGGCAAGTCGCGGTCCATGGTGTCGCGGCTGCTGCAGGAAGCCCGCGACCTCGGTCTGGTCGAGATCCGGGTGCGGTTCCCGCTTCGGACCGACGCCCGTCTCGAGGCGGCGCTGGTCGAGGCCTTCGGGTTGAAGGACGCCCGGGTGCTGTCTTCTGGCGGGCTCGATCACGAGGCGATGGTGCGCCGCCTGGGGAGGCTCGGGTCGCGGGCCATCCAGAGCAAGCTCCATTCGGGGATGAGTGTGACCATCGGCTGGGGGGCGTCACTCCACGCGGTGGTCCGGGCTCTTCCCGAGATCCGTCTCGACGACGTCATGGTGCTCCAGGCGATGGGATCTGTGGGAGACGGCGACCCTTCGGTCGACGGATCGGAGCTGGCCCGGGCGCTCGCCTCCAAGCTGAACGGCGACTTCCGGTCGCTGGCGGCACCCGTGATCGTCGATCGCGAGGAGACGGTGCGCTCGCTCCTCTCGGAGCGGACGATCGCCACCACACTCGAACTGGCCGCCACGGCAGAGCTCTGCCTCACCGGGATCGGGACCATCGACAGCGCTCTCTCGGGTCTCGTGCGCGCCGGGTTCTTCGCCGACGACCAGATCGACGCCCTCAAGGCGCAGGGGATTGCCGGAGACCTGATGGGATTCCTTCTCGATGCGCGCGGGCGGGTGGCAGATATCGCGGAGAACCGGCGCGTGGTGGCGCTGCGTCCCGGTCGGATCTCAGGAGAGACGGTGGCGGTGGCCGGCGGGGCGGCGAAGGCAGCGGCAATCCTCGCCGCCGTGCGAGGCGGTTTCGTCGATGTGTTGGTAACCGACAGCGACGCAGCGGAGTCAATGTTGTCGATTGCTCGCGAGTCCTCGCCCGAACTCGTGGAGGTCTGAAGTGGATCGAACATCTGTGACGGTCGTACTGCTGCTCGCCGGAGCATGGCTCCTGCAGATCTTCCTCTCGAGCCGGCAGATGGCCCGGTTCCACCGCAAGACCCAGCAGTGGCGGCGCGAGGGGGCGGGTATGGCCATCGGTCTGGCCGGCACCACCTACCGACGAAAGACCTACGGGGTGGTGGTGGTGGACGAGGACTGGAACGTGGTGAAGGCGGGCCGCCTGTCGGGATTCACGGTGGCCGCCGGGCTCAAGACCGTGGATGAGGCCGTCGGGCTGACGGTCGACCAGGTGGGCCGGGGAGAGCCGCCTGAAGGGGTGAGCCCGAAGACGTGGGCGGCGCTCGACCATGCCGCCGAATTTCTCCGCAAAAAGCGGAACCAGGACGCCGTCGAGGTCGAGTCGATCGACGAGGGAGGCGATGCAATGACGTAGATCGATCGACGAGACCGCGATCGTCGGATTTGGGCCGTTGATCACCGGTCATGCACGAGTTGGACGGATGAAGGGAGAGAGAGTGCTCGACACACTGGCCTCATGGGCCGAAGAATTCATCACGATCTTTGTCGAGGGCGGCAACGTCTTCGTCAGCCTGGTGGTAGGCATCGTTCCCACCCTGATCGTGCTCCTCACCGCGGTCAACGCCCTGGTGGCGTGGATCGGACCCGAGCGGGTCAACAAGTTCGGTGAGTGGGCAGGGCGGGAGGGCTTTGCCTACACCCCGATCCGGTATCTGATCTGGCCGTTCCTTTCGGTGTTCTTCCTGACGAACCCGATGGCGTACACGAACGGCCAGTTCCTGCCGGAGAAGTACAAGCCGGCGTTCTACGACTCCGCCGTATCGATGGTGCACCCGCCGCTGGGGATCTTCCCCCACATCAACCCGGGTGAGCTGTTCGTGTGGCTGGGCATCGCGACCGGCATCGAGACGCTGGGTCTGCGTTTGTCCGACCTGGCGGTCCGGTACATCCTGACCGGCTTCGTCGTGATCTACCTCCGTGGCCTCGTCACCGAGCGCCTCACGGCGATCATGTGGGCCCGTCAGTCGACCGGCAGTGCGGCCTGAGCGAGGAGGAACGAGATGAACAAATTTCTGACTCGCATCGGTAAGGGCGTCGGCAAGGTCGTCGGAACCCTGTACCAGGCTGGTCGCGAGACCATCGACCAGATCATCAAGAACATCCTGCCGTTCATGGCGTTCATCGCCTTCGTGATCGGCCTCATCCTCGAGACCGGATTCGGCAACTGGTTCGCCGAGCAGCTGACCGGTCTCGCCGACAGCGTCATCGGGCTGTTGGTCCTGTCGATCATCATCGGTCTCCCGGTGCTGTCACCGCTCCTGGGTCCAGGTGCAGTGATCGCCCAGGTCATCGGTGTGCTGATCGGTACCCAGATCGGCGAGGGGAACATCTCCCCCAACCTGGCACTGGTGGCCTTGTGGGCCATCAACCCGCAGGTGGGATGCGACTTCATCCCCGTCGGTTTGGCATTGGGCGAGGCCGAGCCCGAGACTGTGGAAGTCGGTGTCCCGGCGGTGTTGTTCAGCCGGATGATCACCGGCCCGGCAGCTGTGCTCATCGCCTGGGTGTTCAGCGCCGGGTTGTACACCTGATCAAGAGGAGGTGACGCCGCACATGGCGTTGTTCGACCGGTTCAAGAAGAAGGCCGAAGAGGCCACCGAGGCAGTGCAAGAGGCGGCCGAGTCCGTCGAGGAGGCGGCAGAGGCCGTCACCGATACTGCGTCGGACGCGGCCGAGGAGGCCTCGGGCGAGCACGTGGCAGCCGAGACGGCCGCCCCTCCGGTCGACGCTCCGCCGGCTGGTGACTACCGCAAGGTGCGGATCACGCCGGGCAAGCGCGGTTGGGGGGTCGGCCTCGAGGTCAAGCCCGAAGACGGCAAGAACCTGATCTACTCGGTGACAGGCGGCGGGATCCATCCCGTGGCCCAGCGGATCGCCGATCTGACAGGTGGCACGCCGTTCGACGGGTTTCGGTCCAAGGCCGACTTCCACGAGATCGCGGTGGCCGTGATCGACTGCGGCGGTACCGCCCGCATCGGGGTCTACCCGATGAAGGGCGTGCCCACCGTCGACGTGCACGGCGCCAGCCCGTCTGGCCCGCTGATGCGGTTCATCACCGAGGAGAACTTCGTCTCCGGCGTCGGACTCGGTGACATCGAGGTCATCGACGGATGAGTGAGGGGGTGCCCGGAGGCCACGGGCGCGGGGCCCCCCGCTCCACTCCGAGATGAGCCGCATGACGATCACCTATCAGACCACCGTCACCGGGGTGGGCCAGCTGGCGGCAGAGTTCGCCGACGAGGGGATCCTGGTGTTCTTCGGGAGCGACGCCCCCGAGGAGCTGCACGAGTTCGCCATTCTCACGGACCATTCGGGACCGCCGGCGCGGCCGGTGAGCGCCGGGGACGAGGTCGAGATCGCCGGTGCCCGGTTCCCCGTGCTCTGCGTCGGCCCCGTGGCCAACGACAACCTCGCAGGCCTGGGCCATCTGGTGGTCAAGTTCAACGGCCTCACCGAGCCGGAGCTTCCCGGCGACGTGAGCCTGCCGGCCGTTCCCGCTCCCACGATCGAGCCGGGGACGGTCATCCGCATCTTCACGAGGAGCGAGTAATGCTGCTTCCGAGACTCAAGGCTCTCGACGCCGCCGGATCCATCATCAAGGTGGGACTGGTGGGGGCGGGGCAGATGGGCGAGGGTCTGGTCGCTCAGATGGAATCGATGTTCGGGATGCGGGCGGCGGTGGTGGCCGACGTCGTACCCGGCCGTGCCGCCGAGGTCCTCGTCTCAGGCGGCGCCGCCCCCGATCAGGTGGTGGAGACCGACGACGCGGACACGGCCGTCGCCGCATTGGAGGCGGGGCGGCGGGTGGCCACCACCAACGCGTCGCTCGCCTGGACCGAGCCGGTCGACATCACCGTCGAGGCGACCGGCATCCCCGAGATCGGAGCGAGGGTGGCCTATGGCGCGATCCTCGCCCGCAAGCACGTTCTGCAGATGAATGTCGAGACAGACGCCACCGTCGGCTACCTGCTGCGGCGCATGGCCAACGCCGCCGGCGTCGTGTACACCCTCACCGCCGGCGACGAGCCGGGCACCACGATGGAGCTCTACGACTTCGCAGTGTCGCTCGGTTTCGATGTCATCTGTGCAGGCAAGGGCAAGAACAACCCGCTCGACCGTTCGGCCAACCCCGACACGGTGGCCGCCCGCGCAGCCGAGCAGCAGATGAACCCGAAGATGCTGGCCTCGTTCGTGGACGGCACCAAGACGATGGTCGAGATGACCTCTCTCGCCAACGCCATCGGCTTCGTGCCCGATGTCACGGGCATGCACGGACCGGAGGTCACCGCAAAGACCATCACCGATGTGTACCGGCCGAAGGCCGAAGGCGGCATCCTCGGTTCGACGGGGGTCGTCGAATACGGCCTGGGCATCGCTCCCGGGGTGTTCGTCGTGTTCACCACAGATCACCCGAAACTGGTGCGCGACCTCAAGTATCTCTCCATGGGCGATGGCCCCTACTGGGCTCTGTACCGCCCGTACCACCTCACCAGCCTCGAGACGCCGATCTCGATCGCCCGCGCCGTGATCTACGGCGACACCACGGTGGCCACGGACATGCCCCCTACCGCCGAAACCGTGACCGTCGCCAAGCGGGACCTGGCCGCCGGGGAGCACATCGACGGGCTGGGCGGATTCTCGGTGTACGGCATGATCGAGCGGGCGGACGCCGCCCGGGCCGGCAACCAGCTTCCTCTCGGTCTGGCGCCCGGGTCGGTCGTGCGCAAGCCGGTCATGGCCGGCCAGACCCTCACATACGACGACGTCGAACTCGACGAGTCCCAGACCATCGTGCACCTGCGCCGTCTGCAGGACCTCGAGCTGGCGGGATGACCGCGGTGGGGATGTGGGACCGCTGGATGCGCTCCTCCGTGGAGCGCGCCGTTCGCATGCAGCCCAAGCGGGTGCGCAAGGTGGCGGACGAGTATCTCTACGCCGCTCCCGGAGCCCGCGAGGAGATCGAGGAGATCCGGGCCGCCTGCCGGCGGCTGGTCGAGACCGGGCTCACATCGTCGTCACTGGGGAGGGTGGCGATCAGACGGACCGCGCACGCGGTCACCCAGGTCGCTCCCGGGACGGACCTGAACGCGGTGGACGCCCGCCATCTCGAGACCGCCGATCGCTCCGGAGCCGATCCGGTGGTGGAGGCGGCTGCGGCGTGCGGTGCCGCGGCACTCGCGCATCCGTCTTCACTCATGGCGCTCGCCGCCGCCGGGCGGACCCCGGAGAGGACCCTGAAGGCTCTCGCCGATCAGGCCGGTCCCATCGAGATCGTGGACGGGCCGGACCCGGGGACCGAAGGGGTGTGGGTGGTGCCCTCGCTGGGTGCCATCGCCGTGGCGGGGGACATCGGGGGGGCGGTGACGCGGCTGGAAGCCGCCGAGCGGCTGGCCCAGATCACCCTGGCCGGGAAGGAGTAGGAAATGCAGGAAGCAACGATCGTCGTCACCCATGAGGTCGGGCTCCACGCCCGCCCTGCCGCCACATTCGTCAAGACCGCCAAGGGATTCGACTCGGCGATCGTGGTGACCAACCTCACGCGAGGTTCGACCCCGGCAGACGCCAAGAGCCTCGTCCAGATCTTCAAGGCGGCGGTGGGCAAGGACCACGAGATCAAGATCACCGCAGACGGCAGCGACGAGTCCGAGGCGCTGGCCGCGCTCGTCGGGCTGATCGAGTCGAACTTCGGGGAGTGAAGATGTGCGGCGGTCCGAGGTGAGCGACCGATTCGACGGCATCGGCGCGTCCGGCGGTATCGCCATCGGGCCTGCGGTGGTGTATCGCCCCGACGTTCCCGAGGTCCGTGTCCGCGAGGTGGCCGACCCGGCGGCGGAGGCGGCTCGTCTCGAGCGGGCGGTCGCCTCGGTGCTGGAACGGCTCGGCCGACTCGAGGCGCTGGCGTCGGGTGAGGCGGGGGCGGAGGTGGCGGAGATCTTCGAGGCGCACAGGATGTTTCTCGACGATCCGTCGTTCTCGGGCGACGCGCTGGAGATGGTCCGCTCGGAGGCGATCTGTGCCGAGGCGGCGGTCGACCGAGTCACCGACCGGCTCGCCACCGAGTTCGAGGAGATCGGCGACGAGTATTTCGCCGCCCGCGCCGCCGATGTCCGCGACATCGGCACCCAGCTGGTTCGAGAGCTGCTCGGGCTCGGTCAACTCGGCTTCGGGCACCTCACGCGGCCGTCGGTGATCGCGGCACGGGACCTGACCCCTTCGGAGACGATGACGATTCCTCCGGGCATGGCGCTTGCCTTCGTGACCGAGGTCGGCAGCCCGACGTCGCACACCGCCATCCTGGCCCGCAGCCTCGGCATCCCTGCGGTGGTGGGCGTCGGCGGCGCCGAGTTCACCGACGGTGTCGTGCTGGCGGTCGATGGGGATTCCGGTTCGGTCTGGGTGGAGCCGGATGCCCAGACCGTGACGGCGCTCACCAGACGCAAGGCCGACCTCGACGCACTGGCGGACGAGGCGCAGGCACACGCCGGGGAGCCGGCCGTCACGCGCGACGGTCGGCTGATCGAGGTGGTGGCCAACATCGGGAGCCCGGCGGATGCCTCCCGCGCCGACCGTGCCGGAGCCGAAGGCGTCGGCCTGTTCCGCACCGAGTTCCTGTTCATCGACCGGGGTGCGCCACCCTCCGAGGAGGAGCAGTACCGCGCATACCGTGAGGTGTTCGAGACCTTCGGAACGCGACCGGTCGTGGTGCGAACACTCGATGTCGGGGGCGACAAGGAGGTGCCGGGGATCGATCAGGGCCAGGAGCTCAACCCGTTCCTCGGTGTTCGGGGGATCCGCCTGACGCTGGCCGAGAGCGACCTGTTCCGGACGCAGTTGCGGGCGCTGCTGCGGGCGGCGGTGGGAGCCAACCTCAAGCTGATGTTCCCGATGGTGGCGACGCTGGAGGAGATCGACCGGGCCAGAGAGGCCGTGGATGCCGCCGCGGCGTCGCTCGACGCCGAGGGAGCGGAGAGGGCAGACGACTTCGAGATCGGCATCATGATCGAGGTGCCCTCCGCCGCGGTCACCGCCGACCTGCTGGCTCCCCACGTCGACTTCTTCTCGATCGGAACCAACGATCTCACCCAGTACACCCTGGCCGTGGACCGGACCAATCCGGCGGTGGCGCCGATGGCCGACGCCCTCCATCCGGCCGTGCTCCGGCTGATCGGCTCGGTGATCGATGCAGCGCACGCCGCCGGCAAGTGGGTGGGCCTGTGTGGTGAGCTGGCGGGTGATCCCCTGGCCGCCCCGGTGCTTCTCGGGCTCGGACTGGACGAGTGGTCGATGAATCCCCCGTCCATCGGCATGGTAAAGGCCCGCGTGCGAACCCTCTCCGGCGACGAATGCCGCAGTGTCGCGGCCCGTTGCCTGGGTGCAACGTCGGCGCGCCAGGTGCGGGAGATCCTCGAAGGCCTGTAGCCTCCGGCGGCACTCCTCGACGTCGGGACGGGGCGTGGTGTCGTGGTAGCGCTAGGGCGAGAGCCCGAACCACTCGTGGAGCGTGGCGGCCCACGACTCTGCTGCAACGGGTTCCTCGATGATCCGATTCCCCCGACGCCATCTGATGCGGTCGCTCAGGAGGGTGACGCGATCGGGACCGCCTTCGAGAAGACGCGTGCAGAACGGAGCGGCGGTCCAGTGGAGGCCGGGCACGGTCTGCAGCCGCTGCGAGGCCACCTCGAAGTCGGTGTGGTCCGCCGGCGCGACCTTGAACCGGTATTGGGGGACTGCGTCTCCGCCTGAGGCGTGTTCCCGCAGGGTCCAGTTCCCGTCGGATTCCTCGAACGAGTACGTCGCCGACCCGCCGTCGAGTGCCACACCGGGAAGGAGGGGGAGCGGGCGGATGAATGAGTTTCCGAACCCCACGTCGACCAGGTGAGGGCCGCCGGTCTCGACGAGCAGGGCGAGGTGGTCCGGTTCCTCGGTCGGCTCGCCGTCGAAGAGGACATGACAGGCGAGAAGCGTCACCTCGAAGCCGAGGGCCTGGAGGAGCTCGGCGAACGCACCATTCAGCTCGTAGCACCACCCGCCGCGCCGGCGGTCGACGATCTTGGCGATCGACCACTCGGGGGACGTCTGCACTCCGCGCCGGTGGAAGACGTCGAGGTTCTCGAACGGGACGGCTGTGAGGTGTGCTCGCTGCAGATGCTCGAGGCTCTCGAGGGACGTCCCGCGGTGGGTGGCGCCGATCCGGTTCAGGTATGCGTCCACATCCATTCGACGGATCATGCCAGCCCCAGGGACCTCTGGCGGTCGGTCCGTCACCTCACGCCGGCCGTGCCCCTCTGGTCAGCCGGCCTCGACGATCGAGGCGAAGTCATCCAGGAATCGGGCGCCGTCCGCCCCGTCGGCGACCCGGTGATCGACCGTCAGGCCGATCTCGCAGGTGAGCGCCGCCTTGAGGGCCCCGTCGCCGGTGGCGATGGGGCGCATCCGGATGGAGCCCGCCGACACGATCGCCGGCTGTGGCGGGAACAGCAGGGCGTTGAACCGGTCGACCCCGAGGCCGCCGAGGTTGGACAGCGTGATCGAGGCCTGTGCCAGGTCCTCGGGTCGGAGCTTGCCGGTCTTGGCCCTGTCGGCTGCCGACCGCACCGCCCGATCCGAATCCTGGGGATCGTCCGGCAGCGCCACCGTCACGACCACCAGACCCACTCCGGGGCGATCCACGGCCAGCCCGACCCGGATCTCCTCGAATGGCACCACCGTCTGACCCGCCTCGTCCCACCGAGCGTTGAGCTCGGGATGGCGTTCGAGCGCGGCGGCCAGCCCCCGGGCGAGGATCGTGGTCCAGCTCACCCCGCCGCGCCGGGCGGCCGCCCGGTCGAGCACCAGCGTCCGCCACAGCGTGAACTGGGGGATGGCGGCGCTCCGTCCCATGATCTCGGTCGTGGCCCGGCGGACCGACAGGCGTTTTGCGTCGTCTGCGGGTGCCGCCTTCGGTGTGGCCACCGTCGGAGAGGCTGCGGCGGGCGCCGCGGCCGGCGGAGCATCCGGGAATGCGGGGACCGACGCGGCGTGGCGGCTGACGTCGCTGGGGGTGACCTGACCCCGAGCGCCGGTGGCCGGAACCAGGGCGAGGTCGATCCCGAGTTCGCGCGCCATCTTCCGGGCAGGCGGCGAGGCCGCCACGATCCCCGCGGCGGAGGGACCCGGGCTTCCAGACCCGGGACTCGAGACTCGCGACTCGAGACTCGAGACTCGGGACTCGAGACTCGAGACTGCGGGCTCGACCGGCTGCGCCCCGGGAGCGCCACCTTCGAGGTCCAGGCCCCCGAGCAGATCCTCGCTCTCGGTCTCGATCGTGGCGAGGGCTGCACCGAGGGGGACGGCGGTGCCGGGGGACACCAGCAGCTCGCGGATCACTCCCGGGAAGGGAGCCTCGAGGTCCATGTCGACCTTGTCCGTGGACACTTCGGCGATGGGTTCGCCCTCCTGCACCGTGTCACCGGGGGAGACCTTCCACGCGAGCAGGGTCGCCTCCTCCATGGTGGCGCTCAGAGCGGGCAGGCGGACTTCGCGTGTCGAGCTCATGCCTTCATCAGCTCCTTGGCGGCGTCGATCACGTCTTCGACCTGCGGGATCGCGGCCCGCTCGAGGTCGCGGGCATAGGGCATGGGGATGTCCTTGCCGCACACACGGCGCACCGGCGCCAGCAGATAGTCGAGCGCATCGGATTCGACCACCCCGGCTGCCACCTCTGCGCCCACGCCGACCGCGGTCGGGGCCTCGTGGGCGATCAGCAGGCGGCCCGTCTTCCGCACCGAGGAGCGCACCGTGTCGATGTCGAGCGGCCTGACCGTGCGCAGGTCGATCACCTCGGCCGAGATACCCGCCTCGGCGAGGGCTTCGGCTGCCTCCAGGGCTCTCACCGTGAGGAGCGAGTAGGCGGCGAGGGTGAGATCGGTCCCTTCCCTGAGCACCTTCGCCTCGCCGATGCGCGCCGGAGTGTCCTCGATCCGGGTGCGGGCTTCGAGCGGGCCCTCCGTCTTGTACAGGAGCTTGTGCTCGAGCACGATCACCGGGTTCGGGTCGCGCACGGATGCCAGCAGCAGGTCGTGGGCGTCCTGCACGGTGGCCGGGAGCACCACCTTGAGGCCCGGGACATGGGCAAACCATGCCTCCAGGCTCTGACTGTGCTGAGCGGCCGCTCCGGTGCCGCCGCCCCCCGGGGCCCGTATCACCATCGGAACCTCGACGTGGCCTCCGTACATGAAGTGGAGCTTGGCCGCCTGGTTGACGATGGCGTCCATGGCGTTGACGATGAAATCGGAGAACTGCATCTCCACCACCGGGCGCATCCCGGTGATGGCGGCGCCCACGGCCAGCCCGGCGATGACATCTTCGGAGATCGGGGTGTCGCGTACCCGGTCCTCTCCGAATGCGTCGACCAGCCCGTCTGTGACGCCGAACGCCCCGCCGTACACGCCGATGTCCTCTCCGGCGAGGAAGACCCGCCGGTCCTCCGCGAGCAGAAGCCGAAGAGCGGAGGCGACCGCTTTGGCGTAGGTGGTGACCTCAGGCATAGGCGGCTCCCTCCAGGTCGTGGGCTGTGGCGTCTGGCTGGGCGTACGCCTCGGAGATCGCATCCCGAATGGCCGTCTTGGCGTCGGCGCGGGCCGCGGCGATCTGAGAGTCGTCGAGGAGTCCGGTCGAGCGAACGTAGCCTTCGTACCGTGCCAGAGGGTCCCGGTTGGATCGCCAGTCCTCGATCTCGTGCTGGGAGCGATACAGGTTGCGATCCGACTTGGAGTGGCCTCGGTAGCGATAGGTGATCGCCTCGACCAGGCTCGAGCCGCCTCCTGCCCGGGCCCGTTCGACGGCCTCGAGGGTCTTTTCGTACACGTCGACCGCGTCGTTGCCGTCCGCCGTCAGCCCGGGCATGCCATATGCGGCTGCCCGGCGGGCGACCGATCCGCCGGCGGTCGAGCGATCCTGGGACATCGACATTCCGTACTGGTTGTTCTCGCACACCCAGATCACCGGCAGGTCCCACACGCCGGCGAGGTTGAGTGCTTCGTGGAACGACCCCTCATTGGCGGCGCCGTCGCCGAAGAAGCACACCACGACCTTCCCGGTCTTCTGCATGACCTGGGACAGGGCGGCGCCTGCCGCGATGGTCATCGAGCCGGCGACGATGCCGTTTGCGCCGAGATTGCCTTTGGCGACGTCGGCGATGTGCATGGACCCACCCCGGCCACGGCAGTAGCCGGTGTCCTTCATCAAGAGTTCGGCCATCATCCTCATCGGATCGGCGCCGTGAGCGAGCGCATGGCCGTGGCCGCGATGGGTGGAGGTGATGAGGTCCCCGTCCTCGAGGGCGGAGCACACGCCTTCCGCCACGGCCTCCTGGCCGATCGAGAGGTGCATGGTGCCGTGGAGGAGCCCGCGGGTGAAGAGCTCCTCGAGCCCTTCTTCGAAGGTGCGAATGGCCCACATCCCTGTGAGCACGTCCCGAGCGCCTGCCGGGTCTCTCGGATCACGCCGTGGCATTGGTTGCTCCTGTGGTGCTGTATTCGATTGCGGTGGCCGCGGCCGGCTGGTCGCAGACGAGTACGTCGACGAGCCCCCCGCGCAAGGCGGCCGCCACCGCCCGGCCTTTCTCTGCGCCTGCCGCCACACCCACGACCGTCGGGATGCGGCGGAGATCATCCAGCCCGATCGCCACTACTCGCTCCCGCAGCGGTCCTTCGAGCTCGTGTCCCCGGTCGTCGATGAGTCGGGCACACACCACTCCGGCCGGCGACTCCGAGCCCCGATAGGAGTCCGCGATCGCAGCTTCGGCGAAACCGACGCCGGGGACGCCTATGCCGATCACGGCGACATCGGCAGAGCGGGCCAGGTCGAGCTCGGCCCGGATCCGGGGGTCGCTTCTCAGCTCCGACGCCAGCCGGCTCGACTCGAGCAGGACGGGGGCATGGAGGAAGCGATTGCGGCCCCCCAGGGAGCGGGCCATCCGGCGGACCAGCTCGTGACCAGACGCGGCAGGGGCCATCGTGAGATCGCCGCCCACCTGCACCACTTCCACGTTCAGCGGGTGTTCGACGGTGAGATTGCGGATGACGGCTTCGACGCTCCGCCCCCATCCCAGCGCCACGCGGTCGGAGTCGGCGAGCAACTCGACCAGGCGGCGGGCGGCGGTGGCGCCGACCAGGTCGAGTGACGGGTCGCTCTCCGAGATCACCGCCACCTCGGTGCCCCCGAAGGCTCGGCGCATGGCGTCCTCGAGGGCGTCGTGGCGGCGGAGGGGATGGTCGATGATGAAACGGACGACGCCCTCGCGCCGGGCGGTGTCGAGCAAACGAGAGACGTTGGAACGGCTGGTGCCGAGCAGGTCGGCCACTGCGTCCTGGGACCACCCGTCGACGTAATAGCGCTGGGCGGCTTCGGCCAGCCGTATGCGCCGTTCCAGCGTCACGTCCACGGTTTCTCACATATGTGAGTAGTAGTCACGATTGTGAGAATACTGTGACCGCCACCACCTGGCAAGTGGCACGCTCTCGCTACCCAGGTACTGGTGAACGGTCCCCCAGCGTGCTGGGAAAATGGGCCCGGCGAACGGAGTGAGTTGAGGTGGGGGGGGTGGTGCTCACCCCATACGCGGGGGTGGCGCGGTGGGCGCGGGTTGCGGTCTCGTGGGTGGGACCGATCCCCCTCCCTCCCGGCCCCGCCGGGCCGGCAGGGACCTTCCCCCACTTGCGTGGGGGACGATCTTCCTCCTCGCTCCGCGGGCGTTTGCCGGTAGGGACCTTCCCCCACTTGGGTGGGGGACGACTCAGCTGTCGGTCCAGACCCCCTTGTCCCAGGAGAGGGCGTACTCCTCGGCCTGGAAGAAGTCCTCGACGAAGGTGACCTTGATGTTGCGAGGGTCACCGGCGATGACGGTGACGGTGAGGTCGGAGAAACGCTCCACGGTTTCGGCGGTATCGACGCCTTCGAACCCCGCCTCGGCCGCCCGCCGGTATGCGGCGAGGAGATCGTCAGCCCAGAACGCCTGCGGGGTCTGCACCTTGCGCAGCGTGTCGTGGGGCAGCGGGTGGGCCGCCCCCTCGCGTATGCGATACAGCGACTCCTCCAGTTTGAGCCCGGGGATCGCCCCGCCGGTCGCCCGCGCTTCGAGGATGATCGTCTCGAGCAGGTCGAGGGTGAGAAACGGCCGGGCGCCGTCGTGAATGGCCACCAACCCCACCTCTCCCGACTCGATCTGATCGGCGAGCGCTTCGAGCGCGTGCTCCTCGCTCTTGTGGCGGGTCGCTCCGCCGACCACGACATCGGTCGGCTTGGAGGGCGCCATCTCGGCCAGCAGGTTCTCGGCGCTGGCGCGGTCCTCGTCGCGCACCACCAGAACGATCCGGTCGACGAGGGCGGACCTGTTCATGGTCTCGAGCGAATACTCGAGCATGTCCCTGTCCCGGATGGGCAGATACACCTTGTTCACGTCGTGCTGGATGCGGGAACCACGCCCGCCGGCCAGGACGACAGCAGCCATCTGATCCACGGGCAGACGTTACCGGGGGACAGACTTCAGCCAGAAGCCGGGTATCCTGACGCACTCCGCACTCATGTCCAGTCCCCACCTGCTCCGCCCTTTCAGCTCCCGCCAGCTCAGCCTCGTCGCCGGTGACGGCAAGGTGCTGGTGTTCGCCGTCCTCGGCGGACGGTACGCCGGGTCGTCGGTGCAGGTGCACGTTCCGACCCTCGCTCGGCGGGTCGAGCAGCTGCCCCGGTCGATCGACACCGTGGTGTTCATCGACGAGCCCGTGCCCGACGGGGCGGTCGTCGCGACGATCGACGACATGTTGACGGACATGGAGGGTTCGCAGGCGGATGCGCTCGCCCATTTCGCACCGGCCACCGAAGCGGTCAAGCGAGTCGATGGCGGCGTCGTCGTCGAAGGCGTCGATCGCTCGTCGCTGGTCACTGTCCGCTCGCCGGAGGTGATCCGCAAGCCGGCGCTGGAGAGGGCGCTGGACCGGGTGGGACCGATGCAGTGGGTCAATCCGACCGCGCTGGTCGCCGCCCATGGCTCCGTCGTCGAGCTGTACGGCTCCGGGCTCGCCCCGGAGAGGCGATCCTCTCCCCGCTGAGCGACGCTCTCACAGCGCTCGCCGGCGCCCGCGCAGGACCCACACCGTCAGCGCCGCGGCCAGCCCGCCGGCCACGGCCGCTCCGGACACCACGGGCACAGGCTTGGGCACGGTGGCGAGCCGTGTGCGAAGGGTGACCGGGCGCTCGAACTCCATGATCTGCCAGTCCCTGGCCTCGGCGATCTCGCGCAGCTCCTTGTCCGGGTTGACCGCCACCGGGTGGCCCACCGCCTCGAGCATGGGCAGATCGGTCATCGAGTCGCTGTAGGCGTATGAGGTGGACAGGTCCAGACTTTCCGCGGCGGCGAGCTCGCGCATCGCCTGTGCCTTGCCCTCGGCATAGGCGTAGAACTCGAGGTCGCCGGTGTACTTGCCCTTGTCGTCGGTCGCCGGTCTTGTCCCGATCACCTCGTCGACGGCGAGGTAGGCCCCGAATGGGGAGACGATCTCCGTGGGGCTCGACGAGATCACGACCACCTTGCGGCCCGCCCGCTTGTGCTCGTCGATGATCGCCAGAGCCTCGGCGAAGACGAGCGGCGACACGACCTCGTCGACCGTCTCTCTGATCAGCTGCTCGAGCTCGGCCCTGTCCCACCCCTTGGTCATCTCGCCCAGCTCGTCGCGCACCCGTTCCAGCTGGTCGTGGTCTGCGCCGAACATCGAGTAGTAGGCCTGGGCGATCCCCGCCTTCATCAGCGCCCGTCGGTTGAGAAAGCCCGCCTTGCTGAGGGGCCGGGCGAACGCCAGCGTCGAGGACTTGGCGATGATCGTCTTGTCGAGATCGAAGAAGGCGGCCGCGTTGGAGGATCGGCTCATGAGCACCTGGCCTGGGGGTGGTCTCAGTGTACGTGCCGGCGACCCTTCTCTCTGACGGATTTCCGGCCGGCTGTCAACCCCTTCACGAACGAGATGGCGAACCGTACGTTCGCCGCCATGTCTCCTCCGATCATGATCGTGCGGGCTCCCCACGACGCGGTGCTTCATCACATCGCTCCGCTGGGGGCGGCGGCCGCGCTGGGCACGGCGCTGGTCGTCGACCTGGACGACGAACCCACCTCCTACGGGGCCGAGACGCTGGCAGACCTGGTGGCCGACGGCGTGCGCCGACGGCATCTCGAGCCCGAGCGCCCGGGCGTGGCGGTGCTCGGGCGGGGGCCGATCGAGCGGGCGGAGGGGTTGGAGATGATCGGTCGCCTGGCCCAACGGTGGCCGGCGATGGTCGTGCGGTGCGGGGTCGACCTCGCCCTTCCCGGCAGCAGGACCGTGACCGTGCGCACCCCCCTTCCCGGCTCCCACGCCGGCGGGGGAGGGGGCCTGGTCGTCTGGCAGCGCGTGTCGCACTCCCAGCGGGTCCCCCAGCCTTCGCTGCCTCCCCCCGGCCGCAGACGGGCGACGGACATGCTCGCCGGTCGGATCGATCCGCGCTCGCGCTGGGTGAGGGCCTGGCGGCCGATCTGGGGGATGGCATGGGCCTGACGGGAAGGCTGGCGGCCGCTGTGGTGGGTTCGGACACTGCCCTTGATCGGCGGTCGGTCGAGAGCTACGTGCGGCGCCTGGCGGCCGTAGAGGCGCCGTTGGCGAGCACCCTCGAGTTGCGACGCGTGGTCGACGAGGTCGTCGGCCTGGGCGTGGTCGAGGAGCTGCTCCGCGACGACGAGGTCACCGACGTGCTCGTCAACAGGGCCGGCGAGATCTGGATCGAGCGCGGAGGCGTGCTCGAGCTGAGCGGGCTCTGCTTCGAGGACGACGGAGCGGTCATCGCCGCCATCGAGCGGGTGATCACGCCGCTCGGGCTGCGCATCGACCGGGCGTCGCCGATCGTCGACGCCCGCCTCCC
>DATCZS010000101.1:0-5073 GCA_036525795.1 Acidimicrobiia bacterium
CTGATCCTCGACGATGCCACCAGTTCGGTCGACGCCGCCACGGAGGCAGAGATCAGGTCCGCCCTGGGAACGGTGATGGAAGGGCGCACGACGTTGATCATCGCCCACCGGACCTCGACGCTCTCGCTCGCAGACCGCGTCGTGGTGCTCGACGAAGGCCGGGTCGTCGGCGAGGGGCGCCACGAAGAGCTGCTCGAATCCCTGCCCCGGTATGCCGAGATCCTCGCCGAGGCAGGCATGGAGCCCGACATCGAGGTGGGCTCGGGATGATGTACGCCAGGTTCGGAACAGACGACCGCATCGAGCGGCCGCTCGCTCTGCTCGCACGGGCCGCTCGTGAAGGTCGCCACCTGCGGGGGATGGCGCTCGGCGCGGCGGCGGCGGCGGTCGCCTCGACGGTGGCCAGGCTGGCCGGACCGTTGATCATCCGGTCCGGCATCGACGGGGGAGTCCTCGTCGGAGATCGGGGGACGGTCACACGGGCGTCGCTGCTGTATCTGGTCTTCCTGGTGGGCCAGTACGCCACCAACTCCGCCTCGCTGCTCCTCGTCAATCGGGTGGGGGAGCGGTTCCTCAGGGCTCTCCGGGTCAGGGTCTACCGGCATCTGATCAACCTCGACCTGGGCTTCTTCGGCCGCACCAAAACGGGAGTGCTCGTGTCGCGGATGACGTCGGACGTCGAGGCGCTCACGACGTTCTCGAGTGAAGGCGCAATCTCGGTGATCACCTCCACGCTCACGGTGGTGGGCGTGGCCGTGGGCCTCTTCCTGGTGGACACGACCATGGCATTCGTGATCATGGGGATCCTCCCCGTGCTGGTGTTCGCCTCGGTGGTGTTCCGCCGGTATGCCGACCGGGCGTACCGGCAGGTCCGCGAGCAGATCGGACTGGTCCTCGGCTCGTTGCAGGAAGGAATCTCGGGCGTCCGGGTGGTGCAGGCGTACAGCCAGGAGTCCCGCCAACTCGTCCGCTTCCATCGAGTCAACGATCGGTACTTCAGGGCCAACCTCGATGCCGCCAAGGCGATTGCGACCTATTTCCCATCGGTCGACTTCCTGCGGACCGCCGCCATCGGCCTCGTGCTGTTCGTGGGAGGCCGGCGCGTCCTCGACGGCTCGATGACCTTCGGTTCGCTCTCGGCGTTCCTGCTGTATCTGAACTGGTTCTTCGAGCCGATCGTGCAGCTCTCCAACGTCTACAACCTGCTCCAGGGAGCCCTGGCGGCGCTCTCCAAGTTGTTCGGGATCCTCGATACGGAGGCGGCGGTGCAGGAGGCGCCGGACGCGGTCGAGCTGGTCGAACCCCGGGGGGAATTGACGTTCGACGCGGTCACGTTCGGCTACGACCCGACGGTGCCCATCATCCGGGATCTCCAGCTCACGATCCCTCCCGGACAGCGGGTGGCGGTGGTGGGAGAGACCGGGGCGGGCAAGTCGACCATCGCCAAGCTGGCCACCCGCTTCTATGACCCCGATCGCGGGATCGTCCGCCTCGACGGCGTCGATCTGCGGGACGTCGGCTTTGGATCGCTTCGCCGGACGATCGCCCTCGTACCGCAGGAGGGCTTCCTCTTCGACGGCAGCATCCGGGACAACATCGTGTACGCCCGCCCGGACATGGGTGACGAAGACGTGTGGGAGATCTGTCGCACGCTGGGCATCGACGGCTGGCTCCGCCAGCTGCCCGAACGACTCGACACAGAGGTCAGAGAGCGCGGCAGCCGTCTGTCGTCGGGTGAGCGGCAGCTCGTCTCGCTGGCGAGGGCCATGGCGGCAGATCCGGCGGTGATCGTGCTCGACGAGGCGACCTCCAACCTCGACCCCGAGACCGAGGCCATGGTCGAGTCCGCCCTCGGCCGCCTCCTCGCCGGCCGGACCGCCATCGTGATCGCTCACAGGCTCCAGACCGCCGAGCGGGCCGATCGGGTGCTGGTCGTCGACGATGGCCGGATCATCGAGGATGGGCCCTTCGCCACGTTGGTGGCGCGGGGGGGAGCCTTTGCCGAGCTGCAGGCAATCTGGAAGGCGGCCGAATCGGCGCGCTGACTCGACGCGTGCTGCTCAAGGTTTGCCTCCAGCTGCCGATGTTGTTGGAGGCCGGACAGGCTCCTGAGTCAGGGAGCGGCCACCAGGCCGATTCCGGGGGATGCGGTTCGGTATCCGATCGCCGGGGGAACACATGTTCCCCCGGCGATCTTGGCGTAGTGGGACGACTCCGTTACGGTTCCCACTCGAATCGACGGCCGCCATGGGTGGCTTTCGGCATTCGCACCGCTCCGAGAGGAGATTCTCGCAATGAACGGAACGATGTCGCACGCCGTCGTTGCCCTGGTCATGTGGGCGACGATGCCCATCAGCTGGGTTTCGGCCGGCGTGACCGGGGAGAGCGACGATCCGATCCTCGATGCGATCGACGTCAGCTTCGAGATCCCGGCCGAGGAATTCCACATCGTCTTTCCCCAGGATGCGTCGCTCACCTCGTTCGAATCGACGTATGGCGCCGGCAAGGAGGATGGGCGTCGACACCTGGGAAACGACCTGGTCGCCCCGAAGATGACGCCGGTGTACGCCATCGCCGACGGCGTCGTACTCCGGGCGGGCACCACTTCCCGGGCGGGGGCGCAGATCTGGATCGACCACGGGAACGGGTGGACGAGCTGGTACATGCATCTGAACAACGACAGCCCCGGATCCGACGACGGCCGGGCCGAGCGCCACGAGACCTTCGCCCCCGGGGTCGAGGCGGGCGCCTTCGTGGCCGCCGGGCAGCTGATCGGATTCGTGGGCGACAGCGGCAACGCCGAGGGGACCGAGCCCCACACCCACTTCGAGCTTCACCGGGATGGCCGTCCCGTGAACCCGTACTCCTATCTGATCGAGGCCCACGAGCGGGCGATCCTGGCCATCAAGGCGCTGCTCATGGCCTCGGTGCTTCCCGCCGTCGACTGATCTTCTCGGGGTCCCGGTGGTGTCTCGCCCGGGCGGCCGCCTAGCCTCACGGGCCGCCTAGCCTCACGGCCATGCCGGTCATCGTCGTGGGAGCCGATACCCCGGTGGGGGCCGCGATCATCGACGCCCTCGTGGAACCCGATCGCGAGGTTCGGGCATTCGTGACGTCGCCCGAGCGCGCCGGCGAGCTCAGGCGAAAGGGCGTCAAGGTCGCCACCGGAGATGTCTCAGACGTATCCCATGTCGAAGCGGCCAGCCTCAATTGCTTCTCGGCGGTGCTGATCGCAGATGCAGCCGGCGACGAGCGGGACCGCTCGTTCGCCCCTACCCCCGAGGCGGTGCTCGAAGGATGGGCTGTTGCCGTCGGGCGCGTTCGCAGGGTCATCTGGGTGGGGATCGATGCCCCGCCTGCCACCGGGGTGGACGAGGTCGCCGTGGTGCCGGGGGGGCCTGCTCCGGACGCCACCGCCCTGCGGGTGGCGGAGCTCGACGGACTCGACACGGAGGGTTTCCGCCGCGCCGTGTCTGGTGGGAATCGGCCGCGGTCCGGTGGTCTCGGCAGCTGATCCCGACCCGTTCTCTTCTCTCCTTCGACTGGGTTCGGCCTTCTGGGAGCCCCTTCCAGGCGACTAGGCTCCGGCCCCTGCCGGCGACCTGGGATCGCGATGACCGCCTCGTCTGCTTCGTACTTCCCTATGTACGACCCGAGCTTCGAACACGACGCATGTGGCGTCGGCCTGATCGCGTCGCGGGATGGTTCTGCCAGCTTCCGGATGACCCGCCTCGCCGTCGAGTGTCTCGTGCGGCTCGATCATCGAGGAGCCAAGGCGGCAGACGGCACCGGTGACGGAGCGGGGATCCTCACCCAGATCCCCCGGCGGCTGGTGATGCGCGAGCTGCGAGCAGCCGGTATCGAACCGCCGCCGGACCAGAAGATCGGCCTCGTGATGGCATTCCTCCCACAGGAGGGCGTCGAGCAGGCCCGGTCCGCCATCGAAGAGGCGCTGGCAGGCGAAGGGATCCGGCTGGCGATGTGGCGCAAGGTCCCGGTGGACCCCGGCATCCTTTCCACCAGGGCGCTCGAATCGCTTCCCGTCATCGAGCAGGCGGTGGTGCTCGTCGGCGAAGGCATCGACGAGGAAGACGCCGAGCGCAGCCTTCTCCTGGCCCGCAAGAGAATCGAGCGAACCACGTCCGATCTCGAGGGGTTCTCCATTCCTTCGGCCTCGATGCGTACGGTGGTCTACAAGGGACTGTTCACCGCGGCGGGCATCGCCGAGTTCTACTGGGATCTGGCCGATCCGGACTTCGAGACGTCGTTCGCCATCTTCCACCAGCGCTACTCCACGAACACGTTTCCGGCATGGGCGATCGCCCAACCGTTCCGGACGGTTGCACACAACGGGGAGATCAACACGGTCCGGTCGAACCGGGCGTGGATGTCCGCCAGGGAACGGGTGGTCGAGTCGCCGGTGTGGGGTGAGCGGATCGGCGATCTGTTCCCGTTCCTGCAGAAGTCCCAGTCCGACTCCGGGAGCCTCGACAACGTCTTCGAGCTCCTGATCCGTACCGGGCGCTCGCTCCCGCATGTGAAAGAGATGCTGGTACCGGCCGCCTGGGAGAACGTGTCCGACCTGGACCCGGAGCTGCGGGCCTTCTACGAGTACCACGCGTTTCTCACCGAACCCTGGGACGGCCCCGCGGCGATCGCCGCCACAGACGGCGTGTCGCTGCTGGCCGGCCTGGATCGCAATGGACTCCGCCCGGCCCGCTGGGCGATCACCCCCAACGTGGTCCTGGTCTCCTCCGAAGCCGGCGTGTGCCCCGAAGAAGAAGCGCAGGCCGAGGCGACCGGACAGCTGGGACCAGGGGAACTCCTCTTGTTCGACCGCACCACGCTCTCGATTCGCTTCTCGGACGATGTCAAGGCCGAGCTGGCACGGCTGCAGCCGTACGAGGAATGGATCCGCACCGAGACCGCCTACGTGCAGCGGCCGTTCGACAACCTGGCAGACGAGCGATTCGACGCCGAAGCCCTGTGCCGGGTGTTCGGGTACACGCCCGAGGAACGGCGGCTGATCCTCGCCGAGATGGCGGAGGGAAAGACCCCGACCGGGTCGATGGG
>DATCZS010000102.1:0-23262 GCA_036525795.1 Acidimicrobiia bacterium
CGGCCGCTGAAGACACAGCGCCGCAGGGAATACCGGCCGGATGCGGGGCGAGCCGTCGACCGGTCGTCGGGACGGTCCCGAAGACCGCTGGGTACCATCGGTTCCCATAGTGGAGCACGCCGATGTGACCGATGCCGGATCGAACGACTGGCTCATAGAGGATATGCGAGAGCGGTATCTCGCGGACCCCGACTCGGTGAGCGAGTCGTGGAGGGCCTTCTTTGAGGAGAGCGATCAGCCGGGAACCAGCGATCAGCGATCAGCAGTCGGGGATCGGCAACAGCCGAGCGGTCAGCGGTCGGCGATCAGCGATCAGCCTGAAGTAGGCGGTCAGCGATCAGCGGTCGGCGATCGGCCAGAAGAACAGGTCGCACTGCCCGCGGAGGAAACCACCACCCGGTTGACCGGGATCATGGCGACCATCGCCCGGCGGATGGAAGAGTCGCTGGCGGTGCCCACCGCCACCTCGTTTCGCACCATGCCGTCGAAGCTGCTGGAGGTCAACCGGCTGATCCTCAACAACCAGCTGAAGCGGCTGGCCGGCGGGGGCAAGGTCAGCTTCACCCACCTGATCGGCTACGCCGTCGCCCGGGCGCTGGGCGAGCTCACCGCCCTCAACGTCTCCTACGCCGAGATCGACGGGAAGCCCCACGTGGTGGAACACCCCCACGTCAACCTCGGGCTGGCCATCGACGTCGAACGGGCGGACGGCACCCGGGTGCTGCTGGTCCCCAACATCAAGGCGGCCGAGACCTTCGACTTCAAGACCTTCTGGGAGGAGTACGAGCTGGTCGTCACCAGGGCCCGCAACAACAAGCTGAGCCCTGACGACTTCGCCGGCACCACCGCCACCCTCACCAATCCCGGCACGATCGGCACCGTCCAGTCGGTCCCCCGGCTGATGCCCGACCAGGGGCTGATCGTGGGGGTGGGGGCGATCGGGTATCCCTCCGAGTATCAGGCGGCCGATCCCCGCTACCTGGCCCGGCAGGGGATCGGGAAGGTCATCACCCTCACCTCGACCTACGACCACCGGGTGATCCAGGGTGCCCAGTCGGGGGAGCTGCTGCGCCGCATCCACCAGTTGCTGCTGGGCGAGGACGGCTTCTACGACCAGATCTTCGACGCCCTCGGGGTGCCATACACCCCGGCCCGCTGGGCAGTCGACGACAACCCGCCCACCGGCTCGCCCGAATGGGCCGAGAAGCAGGCCAAGGTCTTCCAGCTGATCAACGCCTACCGGGTTCGCGGCCACCTGATCGCCGACCTCGACCCGCTGCGCCAGCAGAAGCCCAAGATGTATCCCGAGCTCGACCCTCTCTACTACGGGCTCACCATCTGGGACCTCGACCGGGAGTTCGCCACCGGCGGCATCGCCGGTGTCCAGGTGATGCCGCTCGGGAAGATCCTTTCGGCGCTGCGCGACGCCTACTGCCGAACCGCCGGCATCGAGTACATGCACATCCAGCAGACCGAGCAGAAGCGCTGGATCCAACAGCGGGTGGAGGAGCCCCGCACCGAGCTGGGGCGGGAGGAGAAAGTCCGGATCCTCTCCAAGCTCGACCAGGCGGAGGCGTTCGAGAAGTTCCTCCACACCAAGTACGTGGGGCACAAGCGGTTCGGGCTGGAGGGATCGGAGTCGCTCGTGCCGATGCTCGACGCGGTGCTGTCGGCGGCGGCCGGTGACGGCATCGAAGAGGCCGTGATCGGGATGTCACACCGGGGCCGGCTCAACGTGCTCGCCAACATCATCGGCAAGAGCTACGGCCGTATCTTCCGCGAATTCGAAGGCGACATCGACCCGTCCAGCACCGGCGGATCGGGCGACGTGAAGTACCACCTGGGAGCGGAGGGCACCTTCGACTCGGCCAACGGGCCGATCGCAGTCGGGGTGGTGGCCAACCCCAGCCATCTGGAGGCCGTCGACCCGGTGCTGGAAGGGGTGGTGCGGGCCAAGCAGGAGCGGCGGGGCGAAGAGGGCCACCACAGGGTGCTGCCGGTCCTCATCCACGGCGACGCCGCCTTCGCCGGACAGGGAGTGGTGGTGGAGACCTTCAACCTCTCCCAGCTGCGCGGCTACCGCACCGGCGGAACCGTTCACATCGTGATCAACAACCAGGTGGGATTCACCACTTCCACTCTCGACGCCCGCTCCAGCTTCTACGCCACCGACGTCGCCAAGACCGTGCAGGCTCCGATCATCCACGTCAACGGCGACGACCCCGAGGCGGTGGTGCGGGTAGCCCGGTTCGCCTTCGCCTACCGCCAGGCGTTCAACAAGGACGTCGTCATCGACATGATCTGCTACCGGCGGCGGGGCCACAACGAGGGGGACGAGCCGTCGTACACCCAGCCGATCATGTACAAGCTGATCGAAACCCACCCTTCGGTCCGTCGGCTCTACCTCGAGCGGCTGGTCTCCGCCGGCGACGTCAGCCCAGAGGAGGTGCAGGCGCTGTCGGCCGAGTTCCACGCCGCCATGGATCAGGCGTTCGGAGAGACCCGGGACTCGCATCCGGCTCCGACGCCCACGCCGCCGCTCGACGTCGAAGGCCGGGAGCCGGTCACCGCCGTGGGCCGGGACGAGCTGGAGTCCATCCTCGAGTACGTAACCACCCCGCCGGACGGGTTCGTGATCCACCCCAAGCTGGAGAAGCTGGTGGAGGATCGTCGCCGGGCGCTGGCGGCGGATTCGGTCGACTGGGCGACCGCCGAGGCGCTGGCGTTCGGATCGCTGGCCCGCCAGGGCGTGCCGATCCGGCTGGCCGGGGAGGACTCGCGGCGGGGGACCTTCAGTCACCGGCATGCCGAGCTGACCGACTACGAGACGGCAGAGGAGTGGATCCCGCTGCAGGCGCTCACCGAAGACGCCACCCGGGTGCGGATCGTCGACTCGCTGCTGAGCGAGTTCGCCGCCGTCGGCTTCGAATACGGGTATTCGGTGGAGTGGCCCGAGGTGCTGGTGATGTGGGAAGCGCAGTTCGGGGACTTCGCCAATGGGGCCCAGGTGATCGTCGACCAGTTCATCGCTCCGGGCGAGACCAAGTGGTCCCAGCCGTCGGGACTGACGCTGCTGCTGCCGCACGGGTTCGAAGGCCAGGGACCGGAGCATTCCAGCGCCCGCATCGAGCGGTACCTCGAGCTGTGCGCCGGCGACAACATGCGGGTGGTGGTGCCGGCGACCAGCGGGCAGTACTTCCATCTGCTGCGCCGCCAGGCGCTGTTGGAGCCGCGAAAGCCGCTCATCGTCTTCACCCCCAAGTCGCTGCTGCGCACCAGGGCCTCGTTCGCCACCACCGAGATCCTGACCGCCGGCAGGTACCAGCCGCTGTTCGAAGACGTCGAGGTGGAGTCGGGGGCGGAGCGGGTGGTGCTGTGTGCCGGCAAGGTGTATCACGACCTGATCCGGAGCCGCCAGGAGACGGGGGTGGAGGGGGTGGCGGTGGTGCGGGTGTCCCAGCTCTATCCGGTGCCCGAAGACGAGCTGGCGCTGGTGGCGTCGGCGCATCCGGGGGCCGAGCTGGTGTGGTGCCAGGAGGAGCCCGAGAACATGGGGGCGTATCGGTTCCTGTGGCATCCGCTGCGGCGGATCTTCGGCCGCGAGCCCCGGTATGCCGGTCGACGGTCGGGTGCCAGCCCGGCGACGGGCTCGGCCAAGGTGCACCAGCGGGAACAGGACGAGCTCGTCATCGCCGCGCTGACCTGAGTGTGGCTCGGATGGGGCGCGATGTAACGCAGGTAGCTCGGCCGGGACTCACCTCGAGGACGTCGACGGGGGTGAGGCCCCTACCGATTTGAAGGGACTCGGGAGGCCGGGCCCCACACCCGCCGACCCCAGGGAGCGTATCGCTCCGGGCCCTCCGTGCAATGGGGCGTGGGGCCTATCGCGCCAAGGTGGCTTCAAAGCCTGAAGTCGCTCCGCCCGCTCTCGGGTGAGTGAAGTGGGCCCCGCGCAGGCGGGGCCCACTCGCGTCGTTAGCCTGAGTGGTGATGGAACTCGCCTTCGCCGTCGTATTGATCTTCATGATGCGGGTGGCCGACGTCACGCTCGGCGCCCTGCGCATCATCCAGCTCGTCCGGGGCCGCCGCCTTCCGGCGGGGATACTCGGGTTCTTCGAGTCGCTGATCTGGGTGCTCGCCGCCCGCCAGGTGCTGGCCGACCTCGACGAGCCGGTCAAGATCGTCGGCTACGCCGCCGGCTACGCGGCCGGCACCATGCTCGGGGGGACGGTCGAACGCTGGCTGGCGATGGGGACCGCCATCGTGCGGGTGATCGCCTCGATCGACTCTCCGCCGGCCTACGAGGCGCTGCAGGATGCCGGGTTCCCGACCACCGTGCTCAACGGCGAAGGACGGGACGGCCCGGTCCGAATCGTGTTCTCCGTGGTCCGGCGAAGAGAGGTGTCTCCCATGCTGGCCGTGATCCAACAGGTGAATCCCCACGCCATCGTCACCGTCGAGGAGACCCGCCTCGCCGACCTCGCCTCCACCCGCCGCGCCACCGCCCTCCGCAAGTAGCGGCGAACCCTGGGCTCGACACCACACTGAGTGTGGATGCGCGCGCGAGGTTGAACTGTGCACGTAGATCCACACTGGGTGTGGACCCGAGCCCTGGGTTGGCGGTGTCTACACCGCCGGGGGTGGGTGGTAGGTGGCGTCGAGGGGGGTGCCGTCTTCGAAGTGGACCGCCCATATCGACCCCTTCTTGCAGTCGAAGTAGCCGTGGCGGGAATGCAGCGTCATCCCCTTCCTCGACATCCGCTCCAGGTAGGCGGGGATCATGTCGCCGTGGCTCGACAGCACCACGTGGTTCCGTGACAGCGACTTGAGCCACTTCATCCCCTGTTTGGGATCGGCGCCCTCGACGAGATGCTCACTCGTCTCGACCTCCAACCCGAGTCTCTCGGCGAGCGGCTCCACCGTCTGTCTGCACCGCACGTACGGGCTGGAGATGATCCGGTCGACCCCCACGTCGGCCAGCATCTCCGCCAGCACCTCCGACTGTCGCCGGCCCTTCGAGGTGATCGGCCGCAGGTGGTCGTCCCCCTTCCACTTCGACCGATCGCCGGCCACCGCGTGGCGAACGAACAGCAGCGTTCCCATGGCGTCGAGCCGCTGGTAGTCGGCAGTCGACACCAGCCAGCGGTCGTCGTGATAGGTGAGGACCTTCTCGGCCTGCCCGGGACGGATCCAGCGAATGTCGTCGACTTCGCTGTTGGGGACGAACGGCCGCATCACGACCGGCTTCATCGAGAAGAAGTGGACCCGCTTGGGCCGCCCGTTGGCGAGGGCGTATTCGATCTCGGCCAGGTGATCGATCACCCGCGCCCGGATCCCGGTTTCCTCTTCCACCTCTCGCACCGCCGTCTCGGCGTCGGTCTCGCCCCGATCCTGCTTTCCCTTGGGGAGCGACCAGTCGCCATAGCGCGGGCGATGGACGATGAGCACCTCGTATCCACCGTCGCTCCTGGTCCGGAAGACCAGTCCACCTGCCGCCTTCAACTCGCTCACGAGGCCCGGTGCGACCCTTCCCCCTGAGAACCGGCGAGGAGCGCAGCCGCCAGGGGTTCGTCGAGGGCGGTGAGGTCGATGGTGATCGTTCCGCAGGCCAAGCACACCCGCCGGTAGATGCCTCCTCCGATGACCCTTCGCTTTCCGTAGCGGTGATGACCGGAGCGACAGTCGCTGAGAGCCTGCCTACGGGATCGCCGTCCGGTGGTGGTCATGGCTTCCATCAGCTTATTCCATGCTACCGGTGATCCCGGGGACCGCAGCGGCCAGGACGGGGATCACGGCGTCGACCTCGTCAACGCAGGTGACGAAACGGGTGTCGGCGCCGGTCGACCCGCCGATCTGGTCGATCAACCGGCGCCAGGTCGAGCCCACCGCCACCACGGGCCGGGGGGTCGCCCCCCGGAACGGGGCGACGAAGGCGTCGTTCCAGGCGACCAGCAGCTCGGCGAGCGTGCCGATGCTTCCCGGCAGCGCCACCGACGCGTCGGCGATCTCGACGATCCGGGCGATGCGCTGGGGCAGCGTGGGGGCCGGGATCTCCCGGGCGACGTAGCCGTTCGCTCCGGCCCTTCCGGGGAAGACCGAAGGTGCGGTCACACCGATGGGCCTCCCTCCCGCCGCAGCCGCCCCTGCCGACACCGCCTCCATCAGACCGGCGTAGCCTCCGGTGGCGACCTGGGCTCCCGCCAGGACCAGGAGCCTGCCCAGCCGCTCTGCCTCGCCCCACACCGCATCGTCGCGCAGGACCTTCGACGAGCCGAACACGGCGACGACCGGGCCCGTCACGTCGGGTCTCCGATCCGCTCCAGCACCGCCCGGGCGACCGCATCGCGTTCGCGGTCGAGCAGGGCGTTGTGACGCGAGTTCTCGAGCCACATCAGCCGGCACCGGCGTCCGAGCAGCCGTCGGAGGATGTCGGCCGACCGGGGGTCCACCGCCTCGTCGATCTTCGACTGGATGACCAGCGACGGCCGGTCGAGGTGCCAGGCGGCGATCGCCGCCCTCCCCATGATCGACAACAGCTCCGAGGCGGCCCGGGTGGGGAACCCTCGATAGGGCATCCAGTACGGCCTCACCTCCTCGTCGAGGTCCGGGGCGTCCGACTCGGGCCACTCCACCATCGGGCGGAAGCGGTGTGCCACCGGTGTCAGGTAGAGCTTCTTGTTCCGCACGATCACCGGGGCGTTGATCGTCGTGACGGTGGTGGCGGCGACGGGCTGGGCCAACAGGATCGAGATCAGCCCGCCCATGGACAGTCCCGCAAGGTGGATCCGGCGGTGGTCGGCCACCTCTTCGGCCACCTCGCGGGCCGAGGCGATCCAGTCGTCTGCGTCGGTGGTCGCCAGGTCCACGATGCCGGTCCCATGGCCCGCCAGGCGCGGGGCGATCACCGTGTACCCGGAGCCGTTGAGCTCGGCCGCCAGCGGACGGCAGTGGGCCGGGATGCCGGTGAACCCGTGAACGAGCACGACCGCTTCGCCGTTGGTGCCCTCCAGCCGGAAGCCGGCGGCGAGAGGGTCGATCAGCTCGGCGGTCATGCCGGCAGGGTACCGGGGTGGCATCACCTAGTTCCCCTGCCGGGGCCCGGCTGAGCGAAGGCAGGGACCACGACGCAAGGCGGCGGCGCCGAGCGCGACGCAGCGATCCCGGACCACGGGCACCGATAGTGGCTAGCTTGGAGGTATGAGACGCCTGTTCGGAGTCCTGTCGGTCGCAGCGATGCTGGCGGCGTGCTCGGGGGGAGGGGGTCTGCAGACCGGGGTGTTCCTGACGGGGACCTTCGACTCGGAGCCGTACGTGTCGTTCGAGGCGCCGTTCGAGGAGTTCCGGTATCTGATCTGGTTCCCCCCTGAGTACGCCGAGGACGCGAATGACGACTTCCCCCTCATCGTGTTCCTGCACGGATCCGGTGACGCCGACTACGACGAGGTGTGGGTGCAGTCATACGGCTTGCCCGAGGTGTTGAACTTCGGGCCTGTTCCCGACGGTTTCGAGTTCGTGGTTCTCGCCCCCCAGGCCGGTTCCGGCACGTCCTGGTCGTCGGGCCGGCAACCCGCCACGGTGGGAGCCCTGGTCGACCAGGTGGTCGCCGACTACCGGATCGATCCGGCGCGCATCTACGTCACCGGTCTCAGCATGGGAGGGTACGGGAGCTGGCATGCCGCCGTCGCCCGACCCGACCTGTACGCAGCCGTGGTCTCGATCTCCGGCAGCGGGTTCGGGACGGCGGTGCTGCCGGAGGGCTTCCAGCCGTGCGCCATGGCGGACATCCCGGTGCGGGCGGTGCACGGCGCACTCGATCCGATCTCGCTCCTCGACGTGAACCTGGTGCTCATCGAAGGCTACGAAACCGAGTGCGGGGTGGACGTCGAAGTCGAGATCCTGGCGGATCAGGGCCACTTCGGGACGTTCGGCCAGGCGTACCGGGATCCGTCGCTCTACCAGTGGATGCTCCGACAGAGCCGGTAGCCGTCAGGGGATGAACGGGTCACTCGGCTGGAGAGGCACCGGATCGCCGCCGTCGAAGACGAAGTCTGCCTGGCACTCCTGCGCAGACTCCGACGCAAACGTCTCTGTCATCGACGTGAGCGTGATGACGGCCACCGTCGCCTGGTCGGGGTGCAGGTTGCGCAGGTTGGAAGGTGCCATGAACCCGGTGCCCGGCCCGTCCAGACGGAGGTAGACCGGCCCGTCGATCAGTTCCTCTGTGGATGAAACGGTGAAGCCGTGGGCGGCAGGATGGATGTCGGTTCCGTCAGGGCAGGTCAGGTGCAGCCGGTAGCCGTGCGGTCCCTCGGACCACGGATCCATCTCGCGGGTGAACGACACGGCCCACCGGCCACCGGGTTCGGAAGGCGCGGCGGCGGTCGGCAGCGACCGTCCCCCGGAGGAGGCACACGCCGAGACGACCAGAGCCAGGATCACGACGCGCCTCAACTCGACATCACCTCCCGGATCGCCGCCCCGATCCTCGGTGCCCCGATCAGGGCATGTGCTTCGATGGCGAATTGGGGCCAGGGGACGTCGAAGCCCGTGACGCGGACGATGGGGGCCTCGAGCGAGTACATGGCGCGTTCGGCGACGGTGGCAGAGACGTCGGAGGCCACCCCGGCCGCCCCCTGCGGCTCCTGGACCACCACCAGCCGGCCGGTGCGCTCGACCGAGGAGAGCACCGTCTCCCGATCCCACGGGAACAATGTGCGCAGGTCGATCACCTCGACATCGACGCCTTCCGCAGCCATCTCTTCGGCGGCTGCCAGCGCCTGGGGAACCATGCCGCCGTAGGTGACCAGGGTGACGTCTGTTCCGCTCCGGCGGATCCGTGCTCGCCCGATGGGGATGGTGTAGTGGTCGACGGGGACGTCGTTGCGCTCCACCCGGTACAGCACCTTGGGTTCGAGGAAGATCACCGGATCGGTGCCGGTGAGCGCCGACGCCAGCAGGCCCTTGGCGTCGAACGCGGTCGACGGGCACACCACCACCAGGCCCGGGGCGTGCACGAAGTACGCCTCGGGGCTGTCGCAGTGGAACTCGTGGGCGCCGATGCCTGCCCCCGAGGGGAACCGGACCACCACCGGGACCGGGGCGTGGCCTCTGGTCCGATAGCGGTATCTGCCCAGATGGCTGACGATCTGGTCGAAGGCCGGATACACGAACCCTTCGAACTGGATCTCGGCCACGGGCCTCGCCCCAGCCAGGGCCATGCCCACCGCCGCCCCGACGATTCCCGCCTCGTCGAGCGGAGTGTCGATCACCCGCTCGCTGCCGAACGTCTCTTGAAGCCCTTCGGTGATGCGAAAGACCCCGCCGGCCAGTCCGACGTCCTCGCCCAGGAGGATCACCGACTCGTCGCGTGCCATCGCCTCGGCGAGGGCGGCGTTGATCGCCTCGGCCATCGTCCACCGCTCGGTCGGTCCCTCCGGCTGCGGGTCTTCCCCCACCGCCCACACTTCTTCAGCGCTGAACGGGGTCGGCTCCTCGTCGTTGGCCTTCTGCAGGGCGTGGAGCTGTTCCACCACCTGGGTGGGGATGCGGGCGAACCCGTGGCGGACCGCATCGTCGCGTCCCGGCACGGGCCTGGCCTCGATCTCGACGATGGAGCGCTCGACTTCGTCGGCCACCTCGGCCGCCACCTTCTCTTCCAGTGCTTCGTCCCATTCGTCCCGGCGCTCGAGGAAGCGGCGGAACCGGTCGATCGGGTCCCGCGCCCGCCACGTTTCGACCTCGGCCGCGTTTCGGTAGCGGGTGGGGTCGTCGGCGGTGGCGTGCCCTCCGTAGCGGTAGGTGACCGCCTCGATCAGCGTCGGCCCTCCCCCAGAGCGTGCACGTTCGAGGGCGCTCTTCGTGATGGCGTACATGGCGAGGGGGTCCATCCCGTCAACCCGGATGCCCTCGAAACCGTATGCGCCGGCCTTCTGGGCAACGGTGGCCGCGCCGGTCTGGCGGCCGAACGGGACGCTGATGGCGTACCCGTTGTTCGAACAGATGAAGACCGTGGGCGTCTTCCATGCGCCGGCGAAGTTCATGCCGGAGTGGAAGTCGCCTTCCGAGGTGGCCCCGTCGCCGAAGTAGACGACGGTCACCGAACTGTCGCCAGACCTGGCGGAGACGTACGAATGGCCCACCGCGTGGGGCAGCTGGGTGGCGATCGGAACCGTGTTGACCGCCATCCGGTAGCGGGCCGGGTCCCAGGATGCGTTGGGGAGGCCCCGCCAGTAGGACATCACGACGTCGATCGGAACGCCGCGCGCCAGCTGCACGCCATGTTCGCGGTAGGACGGGTAGACGAAGTCGTCGGGTTCCATGGCCATCGCCGAACCGATCTGGACCGCTTCCTGGCCTTCCAGCATGGGGAAGGTGCCGATCCGGCCCTGGCGCTGCAACGCCAGCATGCGGCGGTCGAACTGACGGGCGAGCAGCATCAGCCGGTACATCTCGGCGAGCCGCCCCGGGGAGAGGCCCGGGTCGTCGCCGACCAGCGTGCCGTCCTCGGCCAGCACGCGGAGAGCAGCCGGGGGTGTATCCCGCATGGTCCGAGTCTGGCACACGGCTTGCCGCCGTGTCAGGACGTCTCACGTCGCACGTCTCGCGTCGGGCGGGGTCCCTTGGCCTCTGGTTGAACCGGCCGCGCTCGGCGAGCATGGGGTCAGCCTTCCAAGGAGCAGCCGCGTGCTGGAGATCTCCAATCTGTCCAAACGGTACGGCGACGTCGTGGCGTTGGACCGAGCGTCGTTCGCCGTGCCCCGCGGCCGGATCGTCGGGTTCCTCGGGCCCAACGGGGCCGGCAAGACCACGGCGATGCGCTCGGTGTTCGGTCTGGTCCGACCCGACGACGGCACCATCACATGGAACGACCAGCCGATCGGGCCGGAGGAACGGCTGCGGTTCGGGTACATGCCCGAAGAGCGGGGGTTGTATCCCCGGATGCGGCTGGCCGAACAGCTCGCCTACTTCGGCCGGCTGTCTGGCATGGCGAAGGCCGACGCCGCAGGCGCCGCCGGATGGTGGCTGGGACGGCTCGGACTGGGGGATCGGGCCGACTCGCGGCTCGAACAGCTCAGCCACGGCAATCAGCAGCGGGTGCAGCTGGCGGCTGCGCTGATCCACGAGCCGGAACTGGCCGTGCTCGACGAGCCGTTCGCCGGGCTCGACCCCCTCGGGGTCGACTCGATGGGGGCGCTGATGGCCTCGATCGCCGAGACGGGCACCTCGATCCTCTTCTCCAGCCACCAGCTGGATCTGGTGGAGGACGTGTGCCAGGACGTCGTGATCATCAACCGGGGCCGTGTGGTCCTGGCGGGCGAGGTCCACGAGCTGCGGTCCTCTTCGCCCATCCGCCGCCTCGAGCTGTGGGTGGACGAGCATCCGTGGCACGGGTGGGGGGAGGGAAATGTGACGACCTCCAACGGCCGCCTGGCGCCCTACATGCTCGTCTCCTCGGAGACCGACGTCTCGGAGATCGTGGCGAAGGCCAGGACGGAGGGTGACATCACCCGGCTCCTGTTCGAGCCGCCCCGGTTGTCCGATCTGTTCAGAGAGGCGGTGACGGCATGAGCCCCGTCCGACAGTTGCTGGAGGTGGCAAAGCGGGACTTCGTTCAGCGGGCCAAGAGCAAGGCGTTCATGGTGACCACGCTGCTCACCGTCACGATCATCGTGGGGATCGCCCCTTTGCTGGCGCTCCAGCTGCGGGACGACGATCCCTCGACCGTCGGCGTGCTCGGCTCGGTCGACTCGACCTTCCGGGCGGCGCTGGGTGCGTCGTCCGACGCGGTGGGGATCGAGACCGAGATCGAGACCTTCGCCGACGCCGCCGCCCTCGAAGAAGCCGTCAGCCGGGGCCGGGCCGACGTCGGTCTGGTGGACGACAGCGAGCTGGTGTGGGCCGAGCGCGTCGACCAGCGCCTGCGGGTGGCGGTCGCCTCCGCCGTCCAGGAGGTTCGACGCAGCGAGTTGACGGCCGAGCTCGGCCTGGAGCCGGTCGAGGCGGCCGGCCTGGTCGCTCCCCCTGCACCCGAGGACCGCGTCCTCGAACCGCCGTCGGATGACGAACTGCCGAGGGCGATCGGCGCCCAGGCCGGAGTGTTCGTGCTCTACATGTCCATCCTCATCTTCGGTCAGTTCGTGTTGATGGGGGTGATGGAGGAGAAGCAGAGCAGGGTGGTCGAGGTGGTGCTCTCGCGCACCGAACCCAACCGTCTGCTGGCCGGCAAGATCCTGGGAATCGGTCTGCTCGGGATCGTTCAGATCCTGCTGATCGGTGGCGCCATCATCCTCGCCGCCTCGATGATCGACCTCGAAGGGGTGTCGTTGCCCAGCCTGAGCGCCGGAATCCTGGCCTCGATCATCGTGTGGTACCTGCTCGGATACGCCTTCTACGCCACCATCTACGGGGCGATGGGAGCGACCATCTCCCGGCAGGAGGACGCGCAAGGGGCGGTGATGATCCCGGCGCTGCTGATCATCCCCGGGTTCTTCATCTCGATGCTGGCGCTGGAGGACCCCGATTCGATGGTGGCGGTCGTCGGGTCGCTGCTGCCGATCAGCGCGCCGATGGTGATGCCCGTGCGATTCGCCATGCAGGCGGCGTCGTGGTGGGAGATGGCGCTCGCCGCCGGCCTGCTGGTGGTCACGACCTGGCTGTTGGTGAACCTGGCCGCCCGCATCTATCGGGGGGCGATCCTGTCGATCGGCGCCAAGGTCCGCCTCCGCGACGCCTGGCGGGCTGCCCGGGTCTGAGAGCCTGCACGTCTCGAGTCTCGAGTCTCGAGTCGTAAGTCTCGAGTCGTAAGTCTCGAGTCTCGAGTCGCGAGTCTCGAGTCGTAAGTCGCGAGTCTCGAGTCGCGAGTCTCGAGTCTCACGTTTCGCTGATCGACCACTGATACCCTCGTGTCATGCTTCGTTTCCGGGCCGACATCCAGCAGATCTCGCCGTATCAGCCCGGGCGGCCGATCGCCGACGTGGCGGCCGAGTTCGGGTTCGACCCGGTCGAGATCGCCAAGCTGGCATCGAACGAGTCGCCGGCGCCTCCGTTCGAAGCCGTCCAGCGGAGAATGATCGACGAGGTCGGCCGGACCCATCGATACCCGGACAACGACTGCCAGGAGCTGCGTCAGGCGCTGGCCGCCCACCTCGACGTGGCGGCGGATCACCTGTGGGTGGGGGGTGGATCATCGGAGCTGATCCGCGTGATCGCCACCTCGATCGGCGGTCCGGGGACCTCGGCGGTCTACGGCTGGCCGTCGTTCGTGATCTACCGGCTGGCGACGATCATCGCCGATGCCGAGGCGATCGAAGTCCCCCTCGACGCCGGTCATCGGTTCGACCTCGACGCCCTGGCGGCGGCCATCCGCTCGGACACGACGGTGGTCTACATCTGCAATCCCAACAACCCGACCGGAACCCACCTTCCTGCCGCAGACGTGCGACGGTTCATCGATGGGATCCCAGACGACGTGCTCGTGGTGGTCGACGAGGCCTATCAGGAGTACGTGACGGCAGACGACTACGCCACCGTGGTCCCGCTTGCGGCCGAACGCGACAACGTCGTGGTGCTCCGCACCTTCTCCAAGATCTACGCACTGGCGGCGCTGCGGGTTGGCTACGCCGTCGGCCGGCCCGAGACCCTGACCGCGCTGCGCAAGGCTCAGGCTCCCTTCACGGTGACGGCGATGGGTCAGGCCGCCGCCACCGAGGCGCTCGCACATCAGCACGAGGTGGACCGCCGCCGCGCCGCCAACGCCCACGGACGCGAGGTGCTCGAAGCGGGTCTCGCCGAGATCGGTGTCGAGCACGTCCCCTCCCAGGCGAACTTCGTGTACGTGAGAACCGGAGCGTCGACCGAGACGACGAGCGACGCCTTCATCCGGCACGGAATCATCCTCCGCCCCTTCGGGGAAGGGTGGGTGAGGGTGACCGTCGGATCCCCCGAGGAGAACGCCCGTTTCCTCGACGCCATGCGCGGCGAGTTCCACTCTTTGAGACGGGGCTGACGGTTTTTCGATAGCGACGCCCTGTCGGTACCGTGGGAAGTGCCTATCCAGGTGTTTCGTTCTCGTCGAGGGGTCAACTCGTGAAAACCGTCATCCGCGCGTTCGCCACTGCCGTCAGGTCGGCTCCACTCATCGTCATCGCCGTCTCCTTGCTGCTCACGGTCGGCTTCGGGGCAGCCTTCGGAATCATCGCCCCTGAGACCGCGACCGGGAACGAAGGGTTCGCTCCCGACAACGAGGAGATCCAGGCCGCCGAACGGATCGGAGATCTGTTCGGGTCCGAAACCCAGTCCTCGGTCATTCAGGTCATCTTCCGCGCCCCGGGAGGCAACGTCATCTCCAAGGCGGGACTGGAGGCAGTCGACCGGGTGACGGCGGCCGTCCTCGCCTCCGATGCCAGCCCGTCTCTCGTCAGCGCCCAACCCGGCCAGCCCCCTGTGGTGTCCTACCTGAGCCCGGTCGGCCAGGCACTCGAGGCCCAGGGGCTGTCTCCCGAGATGCTCGCGGACGACGCCGCCGTCCAACAGACCTACCTCACCGCCCTCTCGGACCCCCAGTTCCCCGCAGAACAGCGAGGGTTCATCGAGGTGCTCCTGAGCAAGGATGCCGATGCCGCATCGGCGACGGCCGAGGCCGGCCTGATGCTCATCTTCGTGCAGCCGCCCGAGGCAGACACCGCCGATGCTGCCTTCGACGCCCAGATCGAACTGGAGTCGTCGGTGGCGGACGCCATCAGATCGGTCGCGGTCGACGGAGTGGAGATCCTTCCGTTCTCGTTCTCGATCCTGTTCGAGGACCAGGACGACTTCGCCGCCGAGGTCGGAATCCTCTTCGGCGCCGCCCTCGCCATCATCATCGTGATCCTCCTGTTCATCTTCCTGCTGTCCGGCCACGGTCCGGTGTGGATTCCGATCGGGGCCGCCGCCGCCGGTCTCGCCACCAGTGCCGGGCTGTTCTTCGGTACGGGGCTGGAGGGCGCAGGCGGGATCGCCAACGCGGTGGCGGCCGGTGTCCTGGTCTACGTCGTACTGCGGGCGGTCTTCGGCCGCATCGGCAGGGCGCCGACGATCACCCAGGGGGCCCGCCGGGCGCTGGCCGACATGATTCTGACGATCGTCACGATCGTCTTCGCCATCGGGTGGATGCAGGGCATCGGTGCCCTCCTGCTCGAGGCCGGTGTCATCGCCAGTTTCAACCAGGTGACCCAGATCATCCCCGTGCTGTTGATCGGTCTTGGAGTCGACTACTCGATCCACCTGACGGCTCGGTACCGCGAGGAGGCCGGTTCCGGGCGGAGCGTCGACGGCTCGGTGGGCACTGCCATCGGCACCGTCGGTGTCGCCCTCGTCCTGGCGACGCTCACCACCGCCATCGGGTTCCTCACCAACATCTTCAATCCGGTGCCGGCACTCAAGGACTTCGGAATCCTCGCCGCGGTCGGCATCGTGTCCTCGTTCGTACTGATGCTGACGTTCGTGCCGTCGGTCAGGCTCGTGCTCGACCGCAGAGCCGAGCGCAAGGGCGTGCTGCCGGTGAGCGATCTCGATCAGTCGAGCGAGAGTGTCCTCAGCAGCGTGATCGAGCGGACGTCGCTCCTGGCCGAGCGGGTGCCGGTGGTGACGGTGATCGTCGCCCTCGTCCTCGGCGGGCTCGGAGTGTGGGGGTTGACCCAGCTCGAGACGCGGTTCTCGTTCACCGACTTCCTGCCGGAGGACTCGCCGGTGGTCGAGACCCTCGACATCCTCGAGAATGAGTTCGGTGGCGGATTCGGAGAGTCCAGCCAGGTGCTGATCGAGGCCCCCGCCGGTGTCACACTCTCCTCGGCCGAGGCGCACAACGCCATGGTCGACGCCACGGCCAACCTCGCAGGTGTGGCTGATGTGACAACCTTCGAGACCCCGGCCGGGCCGGTCGCTCAGTCGAACTCCCCGATCGGGTTGATCCAGGGTCTCTTCGCCCCGGGCCCGGATGGGGCTCCGGCTGGGCCTCCCGAGCTGCTCGGCTTGGCCGAGCAGCTGCAGATGGGCCCTGACCTGAAGGTCCCCGCCGGAACCGATGTCACCCCGCTCTATCGAGCGCTGGTGACGGCCGTTCCCGACCAGGCCCCAGGCGTGATCCACTTCGACGGCGATCGGGTCGATGCCGTCCTCTTCGATCTGGGGACCCGGGCAGGCGAGGCGCGGGCGGCGCAGCTCGCCGAGGACCTCGACGCCGCGTTCGGGCCGGTTTCCGACTCGGATGCCTCTGTGATCGCCACCTCGAACCAGATCATCTCCGCGGCGATCGTCAACGCCCTGGCGTCCTCCCAGACCACGTCGCTCTTGATCACGCTCGTGATCGCCACGTTCGTGCTGGCCGTCAGCTTCTGGTTCGAGAACCGGCGCCCCTTCCTGGGCGTGCTCACGATGATCCCGGTGGCGCTGGTGGTGTTCTGGACCTACGGGCTCATGTACGCCACCGGCATCCCCTTCGGTCCGGTGACCGCCACGCTGGCCGCGCTGGCGGTGGGCATCGGTGTGCCGTTCACGATCCACATCGCCCGCCGGTTCGAGGAGGACCGGGTGCGGTTCGACACGCTGGAGGAGGCCCTTCGGTCCACCACCCGCCACACCGGCGGAGCCCTGGCCGGCTCGGCGTTCACCACCATGGCCGGGTTCGGGATCCTCATCACGTCGACCCTCGTGCCCTTCCAGCAGATGGGCCAGGTCACCGTGTACGCCATCGGCCTGTCGCTGATCGGCGCCATCCTGGTGCTGCCGTCGCTGCTCGCCCTGTGGGAGGCCTGGCATCGCCGCCGCGGCGACGGCATCGTGGAGCAGGGGACCGTGTCGGTGGTGTGAGTCCCGGCGGGCGTCCGCCAGGCGACATCTCCCGTCGGCGGTGTACCGTCAGGCCGGTCTCTCTGTGAAAGGAATCCCATGCCTGCGTTGGAGCACTTCTGCACGGTGACGGCGTCGATGAGGCCGCGCCTGCTCGGCAACATGCCGTCGGGGGTGAGGATCGACTTCCCCTTCGAGGGGACCGCCACCGGCCCCCACTGGGAGGGCGAACGGGAGGTCAAAGGGATCGACTACGTCACCGTCCGTGGCGACGGCCACATGGATCTCGAGATCCACGGCACGATCGGCGCCAAGCGGGAAACGGTGGCGTACCGGGGGGCGGGAGTGAGCCTGGCGGTGTCCGAGATGGAGGCCCATCCCCAGGAACTGATCTCGTTTCAGACCGGAAACGAGGACCTTGCGTGGCTCAACACCGTGGTCGGGGTCGGCCTGGGCAAGGGCGAGGCGGGAGAGCTGAGCCTGGACATCTTCGTCGTCCGCCCGTGAACGGGAGAGACCCGAACCGGTGATGGAACGTCGGACGCAGGCTACGAGGTCGGTCCGGGCGACTCAGCGGAACTCCGGCGTGCGCTTCTCCAGGAACGCCTTCATCCCCTCGATGTGATCGGGCTGGGAGCCCAGCCTGCCCTGGGTCTCGGCTTCGTCCGCCAGGGTCCGCCCCAGCGTGGCGGCCGCCGCAGAGTGGATCAGGGTCCGCGTCTCGACCAGCGCAGCGGTGGGTCCGGCCGCCAGCGACGCCGCCATCGCGACGGCGGTGTCGACGACGTCGCCTGTGGGAACGACGCGAGCAGCAAGTCCGAGGGTGAAGGCCTCCTCGGCAGGCACGCGCCGTCCCGTCATGGCGATCTCCATCGCGCGCGACACGCCGACCATGTTGGGAAGCATCCAGGCGGACCCGGTGTCGGGGATCAGCGCCACGTTGACGAAGGCGCTCATCAGGAACGACTGCTCTCCCATCACCCGAAGGTCACAGGCCAGCGCCAGACCCATGCCCGCTCCGGCGGCCGCTCCATTGACCGCGGCAACGGTGGGGACCTTGGAGTCGAGGAGGGCGTGGACGATCGGATTGAACCGCTGGTCGATCACCCTCCGGAGGTCGGGGCCGTCTCGCTCGTATTCGTCCATCAGGTCGCCGAGGTCTGCGCCCGCACAGAAGGCCCGGCCTGCGCCGGTGATCACGGCCGCCCGCGCCTCGCGGCCCGCCCGGTTCAGCCCTGCCACCAGCGCGTCGGCGACCGGCTGATCGATCGAGTTGAAGACGTCCGGCCGATCCAGCGTCACCACGGCGACGCCGTCACGCTGGTGGTACGTCACGCTCACACATCTCTCCTTGCCCAGGGGTATCGACGCTACTCTGATTTCGCGATCCACACCCGAGGCGAGGACCACAGTGCGATATCGCGGCATGCTGCACGTACCAGGCGAGGTCTCCCGCGAAGGGCTGCCGGTTCACGTCCTTCTCACAGACCGCCACATCGAACTGGTGGCAGGCGACGAGTCGCTCGGGCGGTACCCGCTGAGAGAGACTGCCGTCGAGCGCATCTCCGGCGATCGGTTCGATCTCACGTTGTCGGGAGACACCGTGGTGTTCGAGGCGGACGACGCCATCGCCTTCTCGTACGAAGCCGTCCCTTACATCTCGTCGGCGCATCCGACGCCCGTGGTGTCGGACCGCGTGCGGCGCTGGTGGGCGAGCCGCGCCGAGGTCTTCGAAGATGACGAGCCTGGCGGCGGGGCGGAGGTGGTGAGCCCGATCTCGCGGCTCCTGACTCCGTCTTCGGCCACCGGGTCCGCCGGTACCGACCGACCGTCGACGATCACCGATCTCCGGCCTTCGGTTCTCGAGGAGCTCGCCGCCGAGCCGGCCGCCCCCGTCCGCTCGGCGCGGGAGATGTTGAGCGGCCCGTCGTCGGTGTGCCACGGACTGACCGCCGCCGGTGAGCTGTGCGGCTCCACCGACCTCGGTCTGCGCGGCTTCTGTTCTGTTCACGACCCGGATCGGCTCGCCGAGCGTCGCCTGGTCAGGGATCGTCTCGAAACGGCCACGGTGGCGGCAGAGTCTGCCGATGTCGGATCGGGGTTGGCCGACGTCGTCTCCCGTCTCGAGAAGGCGGTGGCAGAAGTCCACGAAGGGGTGCTCGATCCCCAGCGGGCGGCTGCGATGGCGGCGTTGGTCGAGGCGATGTGCCACGCACTCGACCGCACCCGTTGAAGCGCGGAATTCGCGAACTCCCCGGGTAGCCTCGCCGGACATGGCGGCACGTTGCTCGTTCTGTGGCCGCGGTTCGGCCGACGACACCCTCGTCACAGGTCCGCATGGAGTTGCGATCTGCGGCGACTGTGCCGATGTGGCGCTCACCGTTGTGGAGGAGACCAGCCGGGCAGACGCCGTCGACAGGGTCATCACCGGGATCGGACTGCTGGTCACACAGGACGAGAGGCTCGGCGAGGAGCGCTGGGGCCTGATCGCAGAGGCCGGTCTGGTGATCCGGCTCGGGAGGGTGACCTGGGTCGGACCGCAGTCCAGCCTGCCGGCACGCTACCGGGAACTGCCCCGACTCGACGCGGGCGGCCGGATGGTCATCCCCGGCTTCGTCGACCCCATCACCCGGCTTCTCGGCGGACCTCCGGCCGACGTGGCGGATGCGGAGGCGAGGGTCGACGCGGCGGTGGAGATGGGCGGTCGGATGATTCAGCACGGGGTGACGGCGCTCGGACTCCGGGTCGGAGGATCGTCTGAGCCGACCACCGAGACTCTGGCGCTGGCGGCGGCCCGGACGGTGGGGGAGCGGCTGCCCGCCTCGGTGTCGGTGGCATGGGTGGACGGAGGGACGATCCCCGAAGACCTGCTGAGCCGGGTCATGGTGCCCACCGCGTCCCGATTGGCGTCATCCGTCGAACACAGCTGCACCGGTGAGGAAGGCCACGGGGGACTGGCCGGGAGGATCGCCCGATACTCCCCCATGCGGCCACACATCCGTCTGTGCGACGAGCCGGGTGATTGCCTCGACCTCGCCGCCGGCGCCCTGACCGTCGAAGGATGGGCGCAGACCGATCCCGTCGACGCCACCACTGCGGTGCTCGAGCCGCTGCGTCTGCTCGACGGGGCCCCGCTGCCGATACGCAAGCTGATGGAGGCGGGAGGCCAGGTGGCGATCGCCTCGGGCTCCTCACCGGATATGAGGGCGGTGTCGTCCCCGGTCCTGCCGATGACATTGGCGGTCGACGTCGGCGGCGTCGACGTGTGGCAGGCCCTGTGGGCGGTGACCAGGGGGGCGGCCATCGCCCTGGGCGATGCCGAGCGGGGTCGGCTTCGTCCCGGCGACCCGGCCGACCTCGTCGTCCTCGACGCCGCTCGCCCGGAGGAGATCCTCAGGCGCCCTGACGCCAATCCGGCGTGGCGCGTGGTGTGCCGAGGGGCGATCGTCCCGATGTGACAGGGTTTTTCGGGGTAAGGGGACTATGTTGATCACTACCCGGGAAGTCCGGGAGCTCCGTCTCTGCAAGGAGGGCCGATGAACAAGACCGAGATGGCGCAGAAGCTCGCCAAGAAGACAGATCTCACTCAGGCGAAGGCAGCCGAGGTGATCGACGCGATCTTCTCTACCAAGTCGGGGGAAGGCATCATTGCCGTCGAGCTCGATGCCGGTCGGAAGCTCTCGATCGCCGGCTTTGGCACGTTCGCGACGAAGAGCCGGGCAGCCCGCAAGGGCCGCAATCCGGCGACGGGTCAGGAGATCATCATTCCCGCCCGCAAGTACGCGCACTTCGCCGCGGCGAAGGGTCTCAAGGATCGCGTGGCCGACTGAAAAGGGAATCGACCACGATGAGTTGAGCGTGGGTCCCGGGGTTCCGGGGCCCACGTTCCGTTTTGGGAGCAGAATGCGACCGGTACTCGACGTTCCCCATCCGCTGGCGATCGCCCACAGAGGCAGCCGGCTGCTCTGGCCCGAGAACACCATGCGCGCGTTCGGCGGGGCATACGACCTCGGCTACCGGTGGTTCGAGACAGACCTGCACCTGACCGGGGACGGGGTGGTGGTGTGTCTGCACGATGACACCCTCGATCGCACCACCGACCGGACCGGCCCGATCTCCGACGTCGTTTGGGCCGATCTGGCGTCGATCGATGCCGGATTCGCCCTCGAAATCGAGGGCGAACACCCGTTTCGGGGCCGGGGGGTCTCGATTCCTTCATTCGAGGAGCTGGTGACCACCTATCCGGACGTCTCGGTGGTGGTCGACCTGAAACAGGACGGACTCGCCCGGCCACTCGCAGGGTTGGTCGAGCGGCTCGACCTGTGGGACCGGCTCGTGGTGGGCAGCTTCAGCGATCGCCGCCTGCGTGAATTCCGTCAGGCCACCGGCGGCCGGGTGGCCACCTCGACGGGCCCTGTCGCCTCCGTCACAGCACTGATCGGCGCGCTCGTGGGGCGCGCTCCCCGGCTGGCCGATGCCGTGCAGCTCCCCAGGTTTCAATCGGGGATTCCTGTGATCACGGCCCGCTCGGTGAAGGGCTTCCTGGCCGGCGGCTACGACGTCCACGTGTGGACCGTCAACGACCCGGAGGAGATGCGTCTGCTGCTCGACTGGGGCGTGGGCGGGATCATCACGGACCGGGGAGACCTGCTGCGGAAGGTCCTGGAAGACCGGGGAGCGTGGACCGGCGGGTAGGCATCGCCGCGCCGACCGGAGTGGCGCGGCACGAGGCGGCGCCGGTCATCCCACCCGGGGGTCAGCTCCCCAGGGTCGGTTTGAAGGCCGGACGGGACCGCTCGAAGTCGTCGATGTCGGAGGCGTGCTGCATCGTGAGCCCGATGTCGTCGAACCCGTTCAACAGCCGGTACTTGGTGAACGGGTCGATCTCGAAGCGCGCCTCGAACTCGTCTCCGTAGGTGACGGTCTGCTCCGAGAGGTCGACGACGATCTCGGCGGTCGGGTCGCTCTCTGCGAGCTCCATCAGCCACTGGCACTCCTTCTCGGAGAGCTCCACCGGGAGGAGGCCGATCTTGGTGCAGTTGTTGCGAAAGATGTCGGCGAACACCGGAGCGATGAGCGCGTCGAATCCCCAGTCCTGCAGGCCCCAGGGTGCGTGTTCGCGCGAGGACCCGGACCCGAAGTTGGCGCCCGCCACCAGCACTTTGGCGTCCCGGTGTTCCGGGCGGTCGATGACGAAGTCGGGCTCGTCGCGGCGCCAGTCGTAGAACACGAACTCGCCGTAGCCGGTGCGTTCCACCCGCTTGAGGAACTGCTTCGGCATGATCTGGTCGGTGTCGACGTTGGCGCGGGGCAGGGGGACCATCGTCCCGGTGATGACGGTGACCGGTTCCATGCTCAGCTCCAATCCCGAATGTCTACGAAGTGGCCTTCGATGGCGGCGGCGGCGGCCATGACCGGGGACACCAGATGGGTCCGCCCACCCTTGCCCTGGCGGCCCTCGAAATTGCGGTTGGACGTCGAGGCGCACCGTTCGCCCGGGGACAGGATGTCGGGGTTCATGCCGAGACACATCGAGCACCCGGCGTCCCTCCACTCGAAGCCGGCCTCTTTGAAGACCCGGTCCAGGCCCTCTTCTTCCGCCTGGAGCTTCACCAGCCCCGACCCCGGCACGACCATGGCGTTCACGCCGTCTGCCACGGTTCGGCCCTCGACGATGCGCGCCGCCTCGCGCAGGTCCTCGATGCGGGCGTTGGTGCACGATCCGAGGAAGACCCGGTCGAGCCGGATCCCGGTGATGGGAGTCCCTGGCTCGAGGTCCATGTAGGCGAGCGCACGGATCGCCGACTCCCGCTCGTTGGGGTCTTCCATCGCGGCAGGGTCGGGGATGCGGTCGGTCACCGGGAGGGTCTGGCCGGGGTTCGTTCCCCACGACACGTACGGCACCAGGTCGGCGGCGTCGATGAAGAGCTCGGTGTCGAACGTCGCCCCGGGATCGGTCGGCAGCGATCTCCAGGCAGCGAGGGCGGCCTCCCAGTCGGCGCCCTTGGGGGCGTTGGGCTTGCCTTCGAGGTAGGCGAAGGTGACGTCGTCCGGCGCGATCATTCCGGCCCTTGCTCCGCCTTCGATCGACATGTTGCAGATCGTCATGCGGCCCTCCATCGAGAGCGACTCGATGGTGGAGCCCCGGTATTCGATGACGTGTCCGGTGCCTCCGGCGGTGCCGATCCTGGCGATGATCCCGAGGATGATGTCTTTGGCGGTGACCCCGGAAGCCAGCGCGCCGTCGACCGTGATCGCCATCGACTTGGGCTTGTCCTGGGGGAGCGTCTGGGTGGCCAGCACGTGCTCCACCTCGGAGGTGCCGATACCCATCGCCAGAGCCCCGAACGCGCCGTGCGTCGAGGTGTGACTGTCGCCACAGACGATCGTCATCCCCGGCTGGGTGAGTCCGAGCTGCGGACCCATCACATGCACGAT
>DATCZS010000103.1:0-6811 GCA_036525795.1 Acidimicrobiia bacterium
CTGCCCCCACTGGTTCAGACCGAGTCGAGCCCCGTCGAACAACGACAAGACAGCTCCTCGGGCACCAGAGACGGCCAGTCCGAAGGGGCGCATCCCCAGGTCAGGGCCCCTATTGCCGCCATGCTCGGCAGCCAGGCATTAGCAGGACCATTAGCAGACGACACCCCTCCACCCCCGACACCCACGCTCACCTGGGGAAACGCCGAACGCCGAAGAGGACGTCAAAAACCACACACCCGTCCGACACCCCGCTTCGTTCGTGGCAGCCAGCGGCAAGGAGCGGCAATAGGCGGCAGCCAGCGGCACCGAGCGGCAAATCGTGTCGGAGGGGCGTCTTGCACCCTAACTCCACACACCGACAGCGACTGGATCCGACTGCTGGCGGCCGCCTGACCTCGCATGTATCGCCTGGTCACAGCAACACGACCGAGTTTCCGGCCCCAGAGGCATCGACGAGGTCCACGGTGTCACCGAAGTAAGCGACAAGATGCTGCGCCTGGAGCCCAACCGTGACGCACCGCCCCTGATCGTCACCGACACCTCGGTCCTGGTCCCCGATCCCAGCGAGTCCCAGACCTGGCACGAGATCGCCTGGACACCAACCCTGGACCCTGCTCGCCTCCATCCGATCTTCGGCGAGGTCCTGGCCGTCGAGACCACCGATCCCTCGTTCCAGCTCGCCGGCGACACCATCCCCATCATCGTCGAGCCCGACCGCTACCTGGGAGAGCTCGCAGCCAACGACTCCGACATCACCAACGACGAACGGGATCAGGTCCCCACCTTCACCGCCGTCGTCGACGCGCTCGGTCGAGTCTCGGCCCTCATCGTCGACACCGATCCGAGCCAACCCAACCAAAGCGAAGCAGACCACCGCAACCGCTACATCTTGACCGCACACTTCGACGAGTTCGATCCAATCGCAGCACCACGGGCCGAGGACCGCGAACCCGCAACCCTCGCCGATATCAGCTACCCCACCCCCGACGCCTCCTGTGAGTTCGGACTGTGACCGCCGCGGCCCGCAGCTGGCGCCATACCCTCACTCACCCAGTACCGCCCCTCGGCCCCGGAGCCCCGACCATGACCACACCGCGCCGCTTCGCTCTTTTTGCCTTGGCCGTCGCGATCCTCGCCTCGGGCTGCGGCTCTGGCGACGCCTCCACAGTTGCCCGCGCCGGCGACCTCGGCCACATCCACGATCTCGTCCTCGAAGCAGACGGTGACCTGTTGGTCGCCAGTCACACGGGGCTCTACCGCATCGAGCGCACCGACCACGCCGTGTTGGTCGGCGACGAACAACACGACCTCATGGCCATGGCGGCCCAGGCCGACGCCCTGATCGCCTCGGGCCACCCCAACCTGTTGATGGAGCGCTACCAGGTCGAGGGCCGCCCGCCCTTCCTCGGCCTCGTCCGCAGCAACGACAGCGGTGAAAGCTGGGAGATCGTGGACCTGCTCGGCGACGCTGACTTCCATGCGCTTGCGCCCACCCCGACCGGCCTGTTCGCCGCCGAGACCACCGGCCGGATCTGGTTCCTCGACGAGACCAGCGGTCAATGGTCACAGCTCGGCGAGGTCGAGGCCCGCGACCTCGCCGTCAACCCGGCCGACCCCACCCAGCAACTGGCCCCGGACTACGACGCCGGTGTTTGGGCCAGCAACGACGGGGCAGTGACCTGGACGCGCCTCGACACGGCACCCCCACTTATCGAGATCGAGTGGGAGTCCGCACAAGGCATCGTCGGCATCACCGTCGACGGCGGCGTCTGGGTCAGCGACGAGCTGGAGGATGCCTGGACCGAGACGGCAGCGTTCGACTCCGCTGACGAGGTCGAGACGTTCTACATCGACCCCAACGGCAACTGGTGGGTCACCGTGCACGGGGGAGCGATCTTCCACAGCACCGATGCCGGCGCGACTTGGGACGAGGCCTACGACCCACCGGACAGACCGTGAGCGCGCCCGAGGCGCTGGCACCGCCGGTGAGGCTCGTGGCCTCCGGGGCCTTCGCCCCTACCCGTACCCCCTAGTTGTATCTACGGTCCTGGTGTGGCCAGCGTTCCGTTGGTCGAGGAGGTCAGGATCATGAAGCACGCAACGGGTTCGTGGCATATGTGGCTGCTCGCCGCTGGCGCCGTGGCCGCGCTGCTGCTCGGCTGGGGGCTCGGGTGGGCGGTGGCGCTCGCGGTCGTCGGATGCGGGGCCATGCTCGCCGCCGTGTTCTGGATCGGGCGGAGTTCAGCTCAGCAGATATCGATCGACTCCCACGATCCGACCGAGGTGAAAGAACAGACATAGCGACGACGACGCCGGCGAACGGAAGCCTCAGCCGCGCCTGCGTCGCCGTGACCGGCCACAACGGATGGGGCCGATCGGGTGTCAGGCGGGGCGGGCGTGGATCTCACGCCAGATGCCCCAGCGCCGGATCTCGGCGATGTGCAGGCCGGCGGCGGCGACGTTGTCTTCGGTGCGGCGGTTGATCTCGGGGCCCATGAGCCGGGCGATGAGGGGGGCGACGCGGTCGGCCAGCCAGCCCAACAGCGGGTTGCGAGGTCGGACGTGTTCGAGCAAGAGCACCTGACCGTCGGGGCGCACCACTCGAGCTACCTCCCGCAACCCGGCGACGGGGTCGGCGACTGAGCAGAACACACAGGTCGCCGTCACGGTGTCGAACGAGGCATCGCCATGGGGCAGGTCCTGGACGTCAGCGATCTCGAGTTCGATCGACCGGTCCAGCCGCTCGGCCACGCGGCGGGCCCGAGCCAACATGTTGGCGGACACGTCGATCCCGGCTAGCTCGACATCGTCGGGGTACAGGCCCAGGTTGCGGCCGGTACCTACACCCACTTCGAGCGTCTTGCCTTTGGCGTGGCCGAGGAGGCGCTTGCGCCGGCGTCGGACACCGAAGAGGTCCATGGGCTTGTCGTAGAGATCGTAGAACCGGGCCATGCGGTCATAGCTGGCCGTTACCGCGTCCTGGTGTCTGGAGGGTTCGTGCTGCGTGGGATCGGCGGGGTTGTTCATTGGAGTTCGGTGGCGCGTTCGCGGTATTCCTCGGTGGAGAGCTCACCGCGGGCGTAGCGCTCGGCCAGGATCTCCCGAGCGCGGTCGGTCGAGGACCGTTCCGGCGGATGCGGTGCCGATGGGCCACCGCTGGTGGCACGAACGAGCCAGACGATGAGCACCACGAACAGGGCCATCATGGCCAGGCCCCACAGCCACATCCATCCCCCGCCCCAGCCCCCCATGTGATCCCAGCCATCGCCGCTGTCGGCGAGCACCGCAAACAGGGCAACCATCGCTGTCGCTTCCTTTCGCGAGCGCGGGGTGCGCTTCCACGTCAACTCTCGCCACCGCGACGACAACCGGGTAGAGCCCAAGGTCCCTACCCCTACCCCCTATCCGATGGAATGGTGGTCGCGTGAACCCGGAGTCCGCGTCTGACCTGGTGGAGACCTGTACGGGTTCGTGTCCGTGTGCGCGGCAGCGCCATGACCCTCGGCTGGTGGTGGTGACCGGTGGGCCAGGTGCCGGCAAGACCGCGGTGTTGGAGATGGCGCGGCGCAGCTTGTGCGGCCACGTGGTGATCCTGCCCGAGGCCGCAGGCATCGTGTTCGGGGGCGGATTCCCGAGACTGACGTCGCTGCCGGCCCGTCGCGCCGCACAACACGCCATCTTCTGTGTGCAGCGCCAGCTCGAGCGGCTCCATCTCGAACAGCGCGGCGCGGCGGTGGTGCTGTGTGATCGGGGCACCCTCGACGGGATCGCCTATTGGCCCGGCGAACGCGACGACTTCGAGACCGACATGGCCGTCACTGTCGACGCAGAGCTGGCGCGCTACCAGGCCGTGATCCATCTGCGGACCCCGGGTCGGGGCCGGGGCTATGACCACTCGAACCCGCTGCGGACCGAGGATCCCGACACCGCAGCCGAGATCGATGACCGCATCGCCGAGGCCTGGCACCACCACCCGAACCGCACCATCATCGATGCCACCGTGGACTTCCCGACCAAGGCCCAACGAGCCCTCGAGGCCATCGCCGCCGAGCTCCCTGCATGCTGCAACCCCGAGCCGTCCTGAGCGCAGCCGGCACCGCCGCTGTCCTCGGCGTGACCGCATGGACGGCACGACACCTGTCGTCCCCTGCCGTGCGCAGCTGGGAACCCCCGACCCTTGCCGGTCGGCGCTGGGGTCGCCTCTGGGCCCGCAGCGGCGGCGACGGCGCCACCGCCATCATCTTGTTACATGGCCTGGTCTCGACCGGCGACATCTTCGGCGCCGACTTCGACCGCCTGGCCGACCGGCATCGGGTGGTGGTGCCGGACCTGTTGGGGTTCGGTCGGTCCCTCGACGAGACACGAACAGCTTTCAGCGCCGAGGCGCACCTCGACGCGCTCGACCAGCTGGCCGAGTCAACTGGCGCGCTCTCGGCGGACCGCGTCGCGGTCGGGGCCCACTCGATGGGATCGTCACTGGCGCTGCAGTGGGCGGCCCGCCACCCCGACCGAGTGGCACGGGTGGTGTGTTGGGGCGCCCCGATCTACCCCTGCCCGAGTGCCGCTCGCGCTCGTATCTCGGGAAGCACGATGGCTCGGCTGTTCGTGCTCGATACCGACTGGGCCCAGCGGGCCTGCGCACTCAGCTGCCGGCACCGCACGGCAGCCGGGTGGCTCACCGTCGCGGCCGAACCCCGACTCCCGATCCCGGTCGCTCGGGCGGTTCCCCTCCACACCTGGCCTGCCTACCGAGACGCCATGCGTCACCTCGTCATCGACACCGACTGGCCCCGACTGCTCGCATGCCTCGATCACGACCGCATCCAGCTACGGCTCGTGTGGGGAGAACACGATCCGGTCGGCGATCGCCAACACACGGCCCGGCTCCTTCACGCACACCCCGACGTCGAGATGACCGTCATCGCTGGAGGCGATCACCAGCTCCCTACGGCCAGACCGGCGTCCTGTCTCGATCAGCTCACCAATGGCGGTGATGGAGCGCGAGCCGGATGATCCAGAGACCTTGCCGCATCGGTCCTGGAGGGCGACGAGCGCTTGCGAGGAGTGTCCATCGCCGTGTGCGCGGTTGAGAACCCTCACTGCCTGCATCCCGTCTCGCCGCCACATCCCATCGGGTACTCGATCCGTCCGGGCCGGAGCAGGTCTTTCGGTGGCGATGGTTACGAGACGGTGATGCTGGGTTGTGTCGGCAAGGTCGTGGTGGGAGGTCCATCGCCACGAATGGCGGTGACCTTGTGGAAGGCGGCGAACCCGAGTCCGACCACGATGGCGAGGTAGGCGAGGGAGAGTCCGAGGTCGGTGCCGGTGTCGAAGCCGGCGGTGAACGAGGCGTCGAGCAGGACCTCCATGGGTCCGTGGCCGGGGAGGAGCTTGGTCCACCAGGCGAGGGTCTCGCGGGGGAACATCGGGTTCTGGATCACCCCGAGGTCGATCATGGGTGCGAAGAAGACGAGATAGGTGCCTGCCATGGGTGACAGGAAGGTGCCGACGATGGCGCCCAGGAACGCGTACTGCAGCGTGGAGATCAGATTCGCAATCACGAACAGCACGAACTGGTCCGGGACGAAGTCGACGAGGGTGACACCAACCGCGAGCACGGTGATGAACACGCTGAGCCCCGCGATGATCGCAAGCCGCACCGCCAACAGGCCCGCGACGGGATAGCCGGCGCTGACCAGGCGCCGGTCGGCCTCGCGGCTGTTCAGCATGACGAACAGTCCGAGGAGCCCGCCGAGGAACGCGGTGGTGATGGGGACCATGATGGCGCCGTGGAGGTCGACCATGCCGACGTCTCGTTGGATCATCTCGCCGTCTTCGCTGAGTCCGACGATTGCGCCGACGTCGGGGGTGACGACGAAGGACAAGGTGATGAACGCCGGCGGCAGGATCACCAACAGGATCACCAGCAACGGGTTGCGAAGGTACTGGCGGATTCCGAGTCCGGTGGCCACAGTGAGATGATTCACAGCCATGGCGGTCACCTCACCCGGGCCGAGCGGTAGAAGGCGTGAGCGGCAAGGGCGCCGGCCACCGCCAGGTAGGCGGCGATGTAGAACCAGTGGATGGCGTCGTGGGGGCGATCCGCAGTCAAGAACAACAACACCTTGGTCGGGTAGTACGTCGGCAACAGCCCGAAGGGGAACTCTGCGGCGTCCCCGAAGAGAGGGCTGGCGATGAAGGCGTCCATCACGAAGAAGAACAACAGTGCGAAGGATCCTTCGAGCTCGCCGGCCACCAGCGATCCGATCAGGATCCCGACCGCCCCGTAGATCATGGCGCCCAGGTAGAGAACCAACAGGGTCTGGGCCTGGTTCGATGGAGTGACCTGACTCAACAGCACCAGGTAGCTCACGAGCGTGGCCAGACCACCCAGCAGGGCGACGGCACCGAAGCGCAGAGCGACCACCTGCAGCGGCGAATAGCCGGCGCGCACCATGCGCCGGTCGGCTGCACGGGCGCCGACCATCATGAAGAGCCCCATGATCCCGGTCAAGAACGCCGCCGACCACATCGCACCCAGGGCCTGCCCCATGGCGGGGCTCAGGACGACCTCGAGCATGCCGGCCAGGCGGCTCAGCGAGTTCCCGAACGCGGCGATCAGCAACGCGGGGATCGCGACCAGCAACACGAGGTTGAGCGGGGTGCGGTAGTACTCGCGCAAGAACATGCCCAGCGGCACCAGTCCCCGCCGCAACGAACCGGCCTCAGCGCTCGCGTTCACAGCGGCCGTCCCTGACTCGGTAGATGCGGGTGAACCGCTCTCGCTGTTGCACGAAGTGCGACACCACCA
>DATCZS010000104.1:0-25660 GCA_036525795.1 Acidimicrobiia bacterium
GGACTCAGGTGTGCAACTCGATGACGTCGCCGTCTTCGACCAGGTGATCGCGTCCCACCTGCTGGCCGTCGAACCCGCTCTTTCCCCACACCCTGGCGTACTTGAAAGACCTGACGAAGTCGCGGTGGACGAGTTCGGCGACATCGATCACGGTCGCCCCGGATCGGACGGTGAACGGTTGGGTGAGGTCGGCGGCGTGACCGGGCTCTTTGGTGTACACACGAACGATGCCGAGATTCCGGAACAGCCACCGGCCCAGCTCGTCGAGACCCGCCCCTGTGACCGCAGACACGGCCATCGCCGGGTAGTGGTAGTCCTCGAGCTCGAGGAACACCGCGACCTCCTCCTCGACGTTGGGGATCAGGTCCGACTTGGTGGCGACGACCAGGCACGGAAGCACCACGGCGAAGGGGTCTTCCGGGTGTTGGAGCCCCTCCGGCCCGACCGACCATCGCGCCGAGAGGTGAACCCGGCGCGATGCGAGGATCTCGTGCGCCGCCGCCACCGCCTCGACGACCCCCGGAACCGACAGGTCGACCACCAACAGCGCGGCGTCGGCAGGCTGCAGGGCGTTGCCGATCCAGGGGATCGGATGCGAGGAGGCGATCGAGGGCAGGTCCACCAGCTGGATCATCACGTCGTCCACCCGGAGCATTCCCGGTTTCGGGTATTGCGTCGCGAATGGATACGGCTCGGAGACCGAATGCGATCCGGTCAGACGGGTGTGGAGAGCGGACTTCCCCGAGTTGGGCGGCCCGATCAGGGCGATCTGGGCCGCGCCATCGGGACGGATCACGGTGGCCGGACCGGTGCGAGCAGCGCCCTTGCGCGGTCCGGCGAGCTCTTCGGTCAGATCCTTGATCCGGACCTTGATGTCTGCCTGGAGGTGGTCGGTCCCCTTGTGCTTGGGGATGAGCCTGAGCATCTCGCGGAGCGCATCGAGTCGCTCCTGTGGATCGCGGCTTCTTCGGTACCTGGCCTCGGCCGCCTTGTAGTCGGGCGTCAGGTTGGCGGGCATGGGAATCCATCATGGCCATCGCGACCGGCGACGTCGACCGCAATGGCGCTCGGAGTTCGCGGGGCGGCCGGATGGTGCCGTGGTGGCGGCATGCACGGGGCCGCCGTGCGCGGTCTCAGCGCCCGTCGCCGGGCGTGACCGGAATGAGGATGGCGGGCAGATACTCGTGGCGGGGAAACTCGTCGACGGCCTGCGTCTTGTGTTCCGGCCTCCCGCAGACGGCGCACGCCTTCCGGCCGGTGGCGGTCCCGAGCGCCGCCGATCCCATGGCGTAGATGAGGCGTCCCACGATCCTCACCTCATCGGCGTCGAGGGTCGTCCCGGTTCCACGCTCGAGGGCGCGCTCCAGACGGGCGACGACCGAAGCAAGGGTTTCGCGTTCTGACCCCATGCGGGCAGGGTACTTCGCCCGACCCCGGCTCTCCGGGATCTCGGGCGCCGTTTCGGTCGCCCCCGTGAGACAATACGTGTCCCGCTCTCGCCGGCCCCCCGGGCGGTGAACGGGCAACCACAGACCAATGATCTATCTCGACCACGCCGCAACCACCCCCATGCGTCCCGGAGTCTGGGAGGCGATGGAGCCGTTCGCCGCCGAGGCGTTCGGGAACTCGTCCGGCAGCCACGGCGTGTCCCGACGCGCCAAGAACGCCCTCGAAGAGGCGCGGGAGCGGGCGTCTGCAGTGCTGGGATGCCACCCGCAGGAGATCGTGTTCACGGGGGGAGGGACCGAGGCAGACAACCTGGCGATCAAGGGGCTGGCCCTGGGCGGGGAGACACGGGGAGGGGTGGTGACCACCGCCATCGAGCATGAAGCGGTGCTCGAGGCGGCGGCGTTCGCCGGCCGGATGGGGTGCGCCGTCGACATCGTCGGTGTGGACGCAGGCGGAATCGTCGATCCAGATGCGGTGGCAGCTGCGGTGAACGCCGGGACCGCGGTGGTGTCGGTGATGGCGGCCAACAACGAGACCGGAGCGGTGCAGCCGATCCGTCAGATCGTCGACGGTGTGGGCCGGAGGGCGCCGGTGCACACCGATGCGGTCCAGGTGTTCGTCTCCGAACCCGTCACCGTCGATGCCCTCGGCGTCGACCTGTTGACGCTGGCGGCGCACAAGTTCGGCGGGCCGAAGGGCGTCGGGTTGCTGTATGTGCGCAACGGACTGAGCCTCGAGCCGGTCATCCACGGCGGAGGACAGGAGATGGGGCGGCGCTCCGGAACGCACAACGTGATGGGAGCGGTGGGGATGGCCACGGCGATGGAGCTCACGGTCGCCGACCGGGCCGGTTTCCGGGCCCGAGTGGACGCCGCCCGCCGTCGGTTCGTCGAGCGTCTCGCGGGCGTGTCCGAACGTTCGATACCCGAACCGACCTCGTTGGTCCAGCACGCCCATCTGCGGTTTCCCGGCGTCCGGAACGAAACCCTGCTGGTCCGCCTCGACCGGGCCGGAGTGGCGGCATCGGCGGCATCGGCCTGTCAGTCAGGGGCGACCTCCGTCTCCCACGTGCTCGCCGCCATGGGTCTGGCCGAGGAGCGAGCCCGCGAGACCGTGCGGTTCTCGCTCGGGTGGACGTCGACCGAGGCCGAAGTCGACACGGCGGGCGAGATCGTCGAGGCCACCGTGAGGGCACTGCAGTGAACGTGCTGGTGGCGATGTCGGGAGGCGTCGACTCGTCTGTGGCGGCTGCGCTGATGAAGTCAGAAGGCCACGACGTGATCGGGGTGACCTTGAAGCTGTGGTCAGGGCCCGACGGCGAGCTGCCGACGGCGGGGTGCTGCACCGTCTCCGATGCCGAGGATGCCCGGCGGGTCGCCGCCCAACTCGACATCCCGTACTACGTGCTCGATTACACCGACGACTTCTCCTCCGGGGTGATCGACCGTTTCGTGGACGAATACCGGCACGGTCGCACCCCCAACCCGTGCGTGGAGTGCAACAGGACGGTCAAGTTCTCCAGACTGCTCGCCCAGGCCTCGGAGTTCGGCTGTGACATCGTCGCCACCGGCCACTACGCCCGCACCGGAGTGCAGGGCGGTCGCCATCGGCTCTCGCGCGGCGTCGACCGGGACAAGGATCAGAGCTACGTGCTGTCGATGCTCGGACAGGCCGAGCTCTCGCGGGTCCGGTTCCCGGTCGGTGTGCTCGACAAGGCCGGGACCCGGCGCATCGCCGCCGACCTGGGGCTGCGCACCGCGGCGAAGCGGGAATCGATGGACATCTGTTTCGTCGGTGCTCGCGACTACCGGAGCTTCCTGCGCGACCACGCCGGAGTGGAAGACGTTCCCGGCCCCATCGTCGACGTCGGCGGCCGCACGCTCGCCCATCATCGCGGCATCACGGGGTTCACCGTCGGACAGCGGCGCGGCCTGGGAGTGGCCGTGGGGGCGCCGCAGTATGTGATCGACGTCCGTCCCGAGACCGCCACCGTCGTCATCGGCCCGAAGCAGGCCCTCGAAGTGACCGGGGTGGAGGTGGCTCGCCAGACGTCGGTGGCGGGGTCGCCGGTGCAGGGTCGCGTCCTCGCTCAGTACCGGGCGCACGGGGAGGCGGTTCCCGCCGAGGTCGACGGTGCGAACGTCCGGTTCGAGAGCCCCCAGTACGCCGTCGCACCGGGTCAGACGGTCGCCTTCTACCGCGGCGACGAGGTTCTCGGCAGCGCCATCATCTCCTCGGTTCGCTGAGGGTCACCACCGGTTGGTACGGGGCCAGGTGGCGGCCACCCTGCCGTGGTGGATCACGTGGTAGCCGTCGTGGGCGGCCGCCGTCATGCAGGCGTGGTTGGGCAGGACGCGAAGCCGGGAGCCGATCGGGAAGCCGGCGGGATCGATGGCCCCGGTCCGGGCGGCGACGATGCCGTGTTCCTGGGTGACCGCCCGGACGATCAGTCCCTCGATCAGGGTGCCGTCCTCGTCGCACACCGCCCCGAAACCCCAGTCGAGCGTCTGGCGCGATGTGCTCCGATCCAGAGACAGGGCCAGCGCGCCGGCGTCGATCACCAGTTCCCCGTTCCTTCGATGGCCGACCACCGCCGCCAGCACAGACAGCGCGACGTCCTCGATCGTGCACACCCCGAGGCCCGCCTGGTACAGGTCCTGGAACATGAACACCCCCGGCCGCATCTCGGTCACGTCGGAGAGATCCGCGGCGAAGGTGGCGGTGGGGGTCGATCCGACGCTCACCCCGGGCACTTCGATGTCGACGGCGCGAATCGCCTCGGCCGCCCGGACGACCCCATCCCGCTCGCCGGACGCGGCGCGGGCGATGTCTCCGGTGGTGGAACACGCGTATGACCCTCCGGCATGGGTCATGACCCCGCGAAATCGCGTGCCCAGCACATGCGCCGCGTGGGTCAGGGCCGGGTCTCCGGGATCGAAGCCGCTCCTGGTGCCGTCCGCGTCGATCTCCAGCCACACACCCACTCCCGGCCCGGAGCCGGAGATCCACTCGGCCATCTCGACCGAATCGACGATGACCCCGAGGTCGACCCCCCGTGAGGCCAAGGCCTCCGCCCGGGCGGCCTTCCCCGGTTCGAACCCGACCGCGTACAGGATGTCGGTGATCCCGTGCGCTGCGAAGGCCTCGGCTTCGGCGAGGGTCGAGACGGTGATGCCCTCTCCGGGTTGCAGCGCCAGGCGGGCGACGTCGATCGACTTGGCCGTCTTCATGTGGGGCCGGAGCCGCACTCCCAGCGCCTCCGCCCTGCTCCGCATCCGGGCCAGGTTGGCCTCGAGGCGGTTCCGGTCGAGGATCAGGCTGGGCGTCGGCAGGTGGCGCATCGTCGCGCATGAGGCTACCGGAGCGCTTCGACCGCCCTGCGGTCTGGCATCATCCGGTCTCATGGCAGACGTCTCCCGGCGCATCGAGGAGTTGCGCACTCAGATACGAGAGCACGCCTACCTCTACTACGTGCTCGATGACCCGAAGGTGTCCGACGCCGAGTACGACGGCCTGTTTCGAGAACTGGTCGCGCTCGAGGATGCCCATCCCTCCCTGGTCACGTCCGACTCTCCGACACAGCGAGTGGGAGGGATCGCGTCGGAGTTGTTCGCACCGGTGACGCATCGGCGGCGTCTGTTCTCCCTCGACAACGCCGAGGCCGCGGACGATCTCGTCGCCTGGGAGCAGAGGATGGTTCGCCAGCTCGGGCAGGCGCCCTCCGGGTACGCCTGCGAGCTGAAGATCGACGGGCTGGCCGTTTCGCTGGTGTACGAGGGCGGCGTGTTCGTCCAGGGTGCCACCCGCGGAGACGGGACCACCGGCGAGGACATCACGGCCAACCTCCGCACGATCGAGTCGATTCCGCTGCGGCTGCTCGGAGGAGACCCGCCCTCCCTGCTCGAGGTGCGGGGCGAGGTGTACATGCCGTATCCCGCCTTCGAGGAGCTGAACCAACGCCAGATGGACGCAGAAGACCGGATCTTCACCAATCCGCGCAACGCTGCAGCCGGTTCGGTCCGGCAGAAGGATCCGGCCGTCACGGCCGGCCGAAAGCTGGCGATCTGGATCTACCAGGCGGGCCTGGTGGAGGGGGGGCCGTCGCTGGGGACACACGGCGAGACGATGGACTACCTGCGCCGTCTCGGCCTGCGCGTCAACCCGGCATCGAGCATCGTTCCGGATCTGGCGGCGGTGGTGGAGTACACCCGCCAGGCCGAGCGCACCAGGCACGACCACGAGTATCAGACAGACGGCGTCGTGATCAAGGTCGATTCGCTCGATCTCCAGGACCGGCTCGGCCACACGGCCCGCGCTCCGCGATGGGCGATCGCCTTCAAGTTCCCGCCGGAGGAGCAGACCACCACGCTCCGCGACATCCTGATCAATGTGGGCCGCACGGGGAGGGCGACGCCGTTCGCCGTCCTCGAGCCCGTGTTCGTCGGCGGCGCCAACGTGGGAATGGCCACGCTGCACAACGAGGACGAGGTCCACCGCAAGGACGTCAGGGTTGGCGACACCGTGGTGGTGAGGCGGGCGGGCGACGTCATCCCCGAGGTGCTCGGTCCGGTGGTGGCGGTCAGAGACGGCAGCGAGCGGGTGTGGCACATGCCGACGGAATGCCCCTTCTGCGGCCATCCGATCGTGCGGCCGGAAGGCGAGAAGGACGCCCGTTGCACGGGAGGGCTCGCATGTCCCAGCCGCGTCAGGGAGTGGCTGGCCTACTTCGCCGGTCGCTCGGCGATGGACATCGAGGGACTCGGCTACAAGACCATCGACCTCCTGCTGACCGAAGGACTGATCTCAGACCCGGCCGACGTGTTCACCTTGCAGGCCGCGGATCTGGAGGGCTACGAGGGTTGGGGCGACGTGTCCATCGCCAACCTGCTGGCCGGGATCGATGCCGCCCGGGACCGGCCCCTGGAACGACTGATCGTGGCCCTCGGCATCCGCCACGTCGGGCCATCCGCGGCCAAGGAATTCGCCCGCCGGTTTCATTCGATGGATCGGCTCCTCGATGCCTCCCGGGAAGAGCTCCTCGACATCGAGGGCATCGGGCCGGCGATCGCGGACGCCTGGTCCGATTGGGCGATCGAGCCAGGGAATCGGACGTTGATCGAGAAGTTCCGGCGGGGAGGCGTCCGCATGGAGGACCAGGGCGAGGAGCCGTCTGCGAGCTCGGATCTCCTCGCCGGGGTGACGCTGGTCGTGTCCGGAACGCTCGAGCGGTTCAGCAGGGACGAGGCCAGGGAGGCGATCGAGGAGCGCGGCGGCAACGCAACCGGTTCGGTGTCGAACAAGACCACCGCCCTGGTGGTCGGCGATTCCCCCGGTGGCGCCAAAGTCGGAAAGGCGGAGGCGCTCGGTGTTCCGATCATCGACGAGGCGACGTTCGAGCGCATGCTGGAAGACGGCATCGCTGCGCTCGAGGCCGGCCCCTGACCTCGGCGTCCTCGCTCGGCCGGGCCTGTCTCACTGGACGCGAAACTCCCATTCGAACGAACCCACGTCGGGGAGGCCGGTGACGCTGTTCCACTCGATGCGCACGCGGTGGATGCCGGGGCTCCAGTCGGTCAGATAGAGGCCGGTGGGCGAAGGGGCCCATCGGTGGACGCCGGTCGCCTCCACGACCACGACTTCGGTGTCCGGCACCCGGAACCCGTCGACGAAGATCGCCAGCTCGTAGCCCACCTCCATGTCGACCTCGATGATCGCCTGGCGGAGGGCGGCGTCACCGGGGAGCGGTGTCACCGATTCCACCGGGTCGGGCAGGGCCACGGGCTCGCCGCCGCGGCCGAAGACCACGCCGAGGGCGATGACGGCGATGGCGAGGGCTCCGAGGCCGAAGTAGATGAGGCGATAGGGCACGGGGCGAGTGTATGGGAAGGCGCATCGTGTGCGAATCGGATGTTCGCCCGGGCGGCGCACTAGCGTCCCCGGCGATGCGTACCAATCCGGTTCTGTCCCGGCTCGGCTCGAATCCGGTCACCGCCGTGCAGGATCTCGCCAGGGCGATGCGAGCGCGGGGAGAGCGGCTCATCGACTTCTCGATCGGCGACCCGCGCGAACCCACGCCGGAGATGATCCCGGCGGCGCTGCGCGCCGCGCTCGGTGAGGTGTCCCAGTACCCGACCACCCGGGGACTCCCCGAGCTGCGGGTGGCCATCGCCGGGTATGTGAAGCGGAGATTCGGCGTCGAGGTCGACCCCGAGACGCAGGTGCTCCCCACCAGCGGAGCGAAAGAGGCGATCTTCTCTGCGCCGCTCGCCTTCGTGGACCGTGAGGCCGGAGACGCCGTCGTCTACCCGACTCCGGGGTATCCCGTCTACGAGCGAGGGGCGGCCCTGGCCGGGGCCGAATGCCACCCGGTCGTCCTCGCAGACGATTTCGTGTTCCGCCCCGAGCAGGTCGACGAGATGACGTGGAGGCGGGCGGCGATGGTGTGGATCTGCTCGCCGCACAACCCGGCCGGATCGGTGATGAACCGCTCCGTGATCGAAGCATTCGTCGACAGGGCGCAGGCGGCGGGCGCCCTCCTCTGTGCAGACGACTGCTACGTCGACCTGTACGACGACGAACCGCCCGTCTCGGTGTTGGGGGTGACGGGAGGAGCCATGCGAGGCGCGCTCTCGTTCCTGTCGCTGTCCAAGCGTTCCGGGATGACCGGATACCGGTCCGGGGCCGTCGTCGGGGATGCGGGCGCCATCGCCGCCCTGACCGGTTTGCGCACCGCCACCGGCACGGCATCGCCCGAGTTCACACAGGCGGCGGCGGTTGCCGCCTGGTCGGACGACGACCATGTCGCCGAACGGCGCGCCATCTTCGCCGCCAAGAGGCGAATCCTGCGCAAGGCGTTCGACGAGATGGGTGTCGAGGTGGTGGGATCGACTGCCGGTTTGTACCTGTGGGTGCGGGTCGACGACGATCTCTCCGTGACCCAGCGCCTGCTGAGCTCGGGAATCGTGGTCTCCCCCGGACGCGCGTTCGGCCCGGGCGGAGAGGGGTACGTCCGACTGGCGATGGTTCCCACCCTCGATGAGTGCGAAGAGGCGGCCAAGGCGGTGATGGAATGTCTGAGCAACTGATCAGGGCGGCGTACGCAGGCGAGATCGAACTGGTCGAGGCCGAGGAGGCGATCCGGAGCACGATCGCCTCCCTCGACCGGGGCGAGCTGCGGGTCGCCGAGAAGAGAGACGGGGCCTGGGAGGTGAACGACTGGGCCAAGGAGGCGATCCTCCTCTACTTCCGTATCGCCGAAATGACCACCTTCGAGGTCGGGCCGTTCGAGTTCCACGACAAGATCCCCATCAAACACGGGCTGGCCGACCAGGGCGTTCGCGTGGTTCCGCCGGGAACCGTGCGATACGGCGCCTTCTGCGAGCCGGGGGTGATCGTGATGCCCGGCTACGTCAACATCGGGGCGTACGTGGGCGCAGGCACCATGGTGGACACGTGGGCGACGGTGGGATCGTGCGCCCAGATCGGGCGCAACGTCCACCTCGCCGGAGGAGTGGGGGTGGGAGGTGTGCTGGAACCGCCCAACGCCCGTCCGGTGATCATCGAGGACCGGGCCTTCATCGGCAGCCGCTGCATCATCACCGAGGGCGCCCTGATCGAGGAGGGGGCCGTGCTGGGGGCCAACACCACGATCACCGCCTCGATCCCGATCATCGACGTCACCGGTCCGGAGCGGGTCGAGTACAAGGGGAGGGTGCCGGCGGGCGCCATCGTGGTGCAGGGGACCCGTCCGAAGGAGTTCGCCTCAGGCACGGTCCACCTCCAATGCGCATACATCATCGGTTGGCGAGAAGACCGCCACGACGCCCGGCTCGGGCTCAACGAGTACCTGCGCGATCTCGGGGTCCAGGTGTGAGCGACCTCGTCGATTCGCTCCGGTGGCTGGTCGACATCCCCTCCGAGACGGGGCACGAGGACGAGATCTGCGCCGCGATCGAGCGCCGGCTCGACCGCTTCCGCCGAGTGCGGGTCGGCCGCTCGCTGGTGGTGGGCGAGACAACCGGGAAGCCGATTTTCCTGCTGGTCGGCCACATCGACACGGTGCCCAGCCAGGGCCAGGGGCCGGCGTTCGTCGAGGGCGGCCGGCTTCACGGGCTGGGCGCCACCGACATGAAGGGCGGGGTGGCGGTGATGATCCACCTGCTCGAGGACCCGCTGGTGACCGAGGGGCCCTTCGACGTGATCGGCGTGTTCTACGACGCCGAGGAGGGCCCGGCCGCCGCCAACGGGCTCGAGACGGTCCTCCAGACGGTCCCGTGGCTGGGCGGGGCCGAGTTTGGGATCGTCCTCGAGCCCTCGGATGGAGAGATCCAGATCGGATGCAACGGCGCGATCAACGCCACCGTGCGGTTCATGGGGAAGTCGGCCCACTCGGCGCGACCGTGGTGGGGGGAGAACGCCATCACCAAGGCGGGCGAGTGGCTGGCGGGAATGCACTCGCGCCGGCCCGAGGTGTTCGTGATCGACGGACTGGAGTACCGGGAGGTGATGTCGGTCACCACGGCCGAGGGAGGGGTGGCGCGCAACATCATTCCGCCTTCGTTCGATCTCAACCTGAACTACAGGTTCAACCCGGGGCGAACCGTCGATGAGGCGACTCGGGAGCTGATGGCGGCGTGTGCGGCGGCGGACGCGGTGGAGGTGGTCGATGCCGCCCCGGCCGGACCGGTGCGGGCCGATCACCCGCTCGTCGGCAGGCTGGTGGAGGCCTCCGGGGGGCGGCTTGCCGCCAAGCAAGGGTGGACCGATGTCGCCCGACTCGGCGTGTACGGCATCCCGGCGGTCAACTATGGCCCGGGCGAGGCGATCCAGGCCCACCAGGCGGACGAGAGCGTTCGGCTCAGCGACCTCGACGAGGCGTACTCGGCGCTGCGGCGTCTGCTGTCGGAGGGCTGATCAGGCGTCGAGCCTGGCGGCGATCTCGTAGGTCCCCGCTCCGGGCGCGAGCCAGTGCGTCCATACCACCACACCGCCTGTGACGGCACGGGCGAACACCGACGCCGGGAGCCGCGACGAATAGAGCACGCTTCGCTCGTCCCCGCCGGTGATGCGTATCCGGTGGCCTTCCACCGCCAGCGGCTCTTCGTCGATGGGGCGCCACTCTCCGCCGTCGACGCGAATCCGGGCCTCCGGCAGGTCGAGTGCCAGCTCGGGCCCGAATCGGCCCTCGAGCACCCCGTTCAGCCGATACCCGAGAACCAGGGTGAGGCCTTCGAGAACGAGGTCGCACTCGACCGAGCCGCCGGCGATGCGGCCCGAGAACACGGCCCGGGTGCGATCGCGGCTCTCCTCCAACAGGTCGATGGCGAGCGTCCCGAAGTCCACAGACTCGTCGTCTGTCTCCTGGTGGCGGAGCAGATGCCCGATCGGCCCATCGACGAGGGTGCCAAGCGGCCTCGTCTCCTGCTTGTCGTCGAGGACCAGGATCGTGCCGCCTTCGGCCAGGTCGAGCACGAGGGAGGCCTGGGGAAGCTCGATGTGGAGGTCCTCGCTCCCGTCCCCGTCCCAGTCGATCCGCGTGACGCTGGCCCAGTCGTCGCCGCGTCTCCTTGCCAGGTCGATCGCCCTGCGAGCGGAGATCAGGTGACGGTGCGCGTCGCCCAGGACCGACGCCCGCAGGTGCGGCGGCGGTGGGTCGGCGAGGGTGGCGGCCACTGCGGCCACGCTGTCGAGGACCTCGTCTGCGGTTCGCTCCGGCACTCGAGTGGACAGGCGGATGATCTTGCGTCGAATCAGGTCGAGGTCGGGATCCGGCATCTCGGCTGCCGGGTGAACGACGGCCCGCCCGACCATCCGGTGTTCGGTGAAGTAGGCACCGGGGGTGGTGGCGCATCCCAACGGGATGGATTCGAGAGCAGACTCGACGTCGTCGATGCCGACGATCCACACCGCCAGTTCGTCTCCGCTCTCCTGACCGGTGCCGGCACCTGTCACCGGAAGCACTGCGTCGAGATACGACACCACCCCTGGCACGGTCAACTCCGGTCCCCCGACGATGAGCCCCCCGATCCCGTTGCGGGTGAGGGTCGGGAGCAGGTGGACCGGCCACGGGCGTTTGGTGGCGAGCACGTTCCCGGCGAAGCCCAGCCGCCCCGCCCCGTCGATCTCGCGCTGGATCATGCGTTCCAGCACGGGAACGGGAAGCACCGTCGGATCGGGCGAACCGAGCGCGGTACGAATGAACTCGGCTCCCTCGGCCAGCCGGGGCACCCCGGGCGAGCCGGAATGCAGCGCCGCGTAGGCGGTGCTCGGGAGCAGGAAACTGCACGGGGTGTGAGGGTGTCGCTCGAGGATCTCCGCCAGTCTCCCGACGGCGTCCCCGATGGCATCACGGGACGGAGGAAGCGTCAGATCGGCGACCACGGCGACGTGCATGCTCTGAAGCTAGCGGTCGGAGATCGCTGCGTTCGCCCCCTGGGGCCGGCTCAGCGTCTGCGTCTCCCCAGGGTCAAGGCGAGAACCGGGAGGATCACCACCGCCGCCCGCGGGCGGAGGATCAGCACGAGCAGGCTGAGGCCACCGATGAGCAGTGAGCGCGGATTCACGCTCTCGAAGGCCGGGTAGGCGATCCAGATCGCGCCGAGGATGACCGCCACCCGCACGGCGATTCCGACGGTCTCGTTGGAGTCCGAGATCCACGCCCACGCCGAGAACGCCCCTGCGGCCAGCGCCGCCACCCCGATCAGTCTTCGTGACATCGACGCCAACCTAACGGGATGAGAGCCAATCGCCGGCCACCCCTACACTCTCGCCCATGCCGATCGACATCGACATCGCCCACGTCGCCCGTCTGGCCCGCCTGGACCTCGACGACGACGCTCTCGCCACGTACCGGACCCAGCTCGGGGTCATCCTGGATCACGCGGCCCGGGTGCAGACCGTGGACGTCGAGGGAGTGGAGCCGACGGCCCATCCGCTCGGCTTCACCAACGCCTTCCGCCCCGACGAGATCCGCCCGTCTCTCGACCGTGACGAAGTCCTGGCGGCTGCTCCGCAGGTGCGAGACGGCTACTTCGTGGCGCCTCCCGCACTGGAGCAGGACTGACCGTGGGCCTGGCCGATCTCACCATCGCCGAGGCGGCCCGGGGGTTGCGTCAGGGTGCCCACACCGCCCGCGACCTGCTCGACGCGGTGATCGAACGGGCTTCCATGACCGAGGCGGAATTGCACTGCTACCTCACGCTCGATCGGTCGGGCGCGTACCCCGCCGCCGAGGCGGCGGACGAGCGCGTGAAGCGGGGCGCGCCGCTCGGACCCCTCGATGGCATTCCGATCGCGGTAAAGGACAACATGTGTACCCGGGGTGTGGAGACCACCTGTGCCTCCCAGATCCTGGCCGGATACCGGCCTCCCTACGACGCCACGGCCATTCGCCGGCTGCGAGAGGCGGGTGCGGTGATCACCGGAAAGGCCAACCTCGACGAGTTCGCCATGGGGTCGTCCACGGAGAACTCGGCGTTCGGGCCGACCAGGAACCCGTGGAACACCGACCGCGTCCCGGGGGGGTCTTCGGGCGGGTCGGCGGCCGCGGTGGCGGTCGGATCCGCCCTGGCGTCCCTCGGCTCGGACACGGGCGGGTCGATCAGACAACCGGCGTCGCTGTGCGGCGTCGTCGGCGTCAAGCCGACCTACGGCCTGGTGAGCCGGTTCGGGCTCGTGGCGTTCGGCTCGTCGCTGGACCAGATCGGCCCGTTTGCCCGAACCGTGGAGGACTCGGTGACGGTGCTGTCGACGATCATGGGCCACGACCCCCTCGACGCGACGTCCTGGCGCGGCGACTATCCGGATCCGGCGAGTCTGCTCGACGCAGGGGTGGAGGGCATGCGGATCGGCGTCGTCCGCGAGCTGTCGGGGGAAGGGTACGAGCGGCCGGTGTCGGATGCCGTTCGCCGGACGATCGACGCCCTGGAAGCGGCCGGCGCCTCGGTGGTGGAGGTCTCTATCCCCACCTGCGAGGTGGCGCTGTCGACCTACTACCTGATCGCGCCGGCGGAGTGCTCGGCCAATCTGGCCCGTTTCGACGGGATCCGGTACGGGCTCCGGGTGGAGGGAGCCACGACCGAGGAGATGATGGCGAAGACCAGGGCGGCCGGCTTCGGCCCCGAGGTGACCCGCCGGATCCTCCTCGGAACCTACGCCCTGTCCGCCGGGTACTACGACGCCTTCTACGGGCAGGCGCAGAAGGTGCGGACCGTCCTCCAGGGAGAGTTCGCGTCCGCCTACGAGAAGGTGGACGTGCTCGTATCGCCGACCAGCCCGACCGTGGCATTCGAGATGGAGGCACGAACCGCCGATCCGCTGGCCATGTACCTCAGCGACATCTGCAACATCCCCTCGAATCTCGCAGGCCATCCCGCCATGTCCGTCCCCATCGGGCTGGACGACCAGGGTCTTCCGATCGGCTTTCAGGTCATGGCACCTGCCTTCGGAGAGGCGCAGATGTTCCGGGTGGCGGCGGAGGTCGAGCGACTTTCGGGCTTCGCCGCCCGGCCTCAGATGGCCGAGGCCCTGGCATGAGCGGCACTCCCCCCGGCTGGGAGGCCGTGATCGGCATCGAGGTGCACGTCGAGCTGCTCACCAACTCGAAGATGTTCTGCGGATGCAAAGTCGGCTTCGGGGACGAGCCGAACGTGAACGTGTGTCCGACCTGTCTGGGTCTGCCGGGAGCTCTGCCCGTCACCAATCGGACCGCCATCGAGTGGATCTCCAAGATCGGGCTGGCTCTCAACTGCGAGGTCAGCCCCGTGTCGATCTTCCACCGCAAGAACTACTTCTACGCCGATCTGCCCAAGAACTACCAGATCTCCCAGTTCGACATCCCGGTGTGCCGCAACGGCCACCTCGACGTCGAGGCGGAAGGCGAGACGGTGCGGGTGGGCATCGAACGCGCCCACCAGGAAGAGGACACGGGCAAGTCCGTCCACATCGGCGACGGGGGGCGCATCCACTCGGCCACCGAGACGCTGCTCGACTTCAACCGGTCCGGGGTACCGCTCGTCGAGATCGTGTCGATGCCCGACATACGGACCCCCGCCCAGGCCCGCGCCTATGCCCAGGCGCTGCGCTCGGTGATCCTCGAGCTCGGGGTGTCAGACGCCAAGCTGGAAGAGGGCTCGATGCGCTTCGACGCCAACATCTCGGTCAGGCCCTCCGGAGCCGCCGAGTTCGGGACCAAGGTCGAGATCAAGAACATGAACTCGTTCCGATCTCTCGAGCGGGCCGTCGCCTTCGAGATCACCCGCCAGGTGAACGAGCTCGAGTCAGGGGGCACGATCATCCAAGAGACCCGTCATTGGGAGGAAGAGGCGGGGGTCACCCACGGCATGCGCACCAAGGAGGGGAGCTCGGACTATCGCTACTTCCCCGAGCCCGACCTCGTGCCGATCGAGATCGACGAAGCCTGGAAGCAGGCCATCGCCGCCACCCTCCCCGAGCTGCCCGCCGAGCGGAAGGCCCGCTTCGTCGGGATGGGAGTCGACGATCACACCGCCGGGGTCCTCTCGGGAGCCGACGTCTCGCTTCGCAGGGTGTTCGACGAGGCGATCGCCGCCGGCGCCGACCCGAAGGCTGCCGCCCTGTGGGCGACGGGGGAGGTCACCGCCTGGCTGCGGCGCGAGGAGATGGACCCGTCACAGGTCGCGCTGACGGGGGAGCAGCTCGCCCAGCTGGTGGGAATGATCGCGGACGGCTCGGTCTCCTCGTCCGCCGCCAAGGACGTGCTCGACGGCGTGATGCGGGGTGAGGGAACCCCCGGAGAGGTGGCCGACGCCCGGGACTTGCGCCAGATCTCCGATACCGCAGCCATCGAGGCGGCGGTCGACACGGTGCTGGCGGCCAACGCCGATGCGGTGGAACGCTTCCGGGCGGGCGAGCAGAAGGTGGTGGGGTTCCTGGTCGGCCAGGTGATGCGCGCCACCCAGGGCAAGGCCGACCCCAAGGTCGTCAACCGCTTCCTGCAGGAGAAGCTGGGCTGAGCATGCTCGACGACGTTCGCGGGGTGGTGTTCGACTGCGACGGGGTGCTCGTCGACTCGGAGCCGGCCTCGATGCAGGCGTGGGTGCTGGCGCTGACAGGGCTCGGCGTCGGAGTGGACGCCGCCGCCATCGGGGAGTGGATCGGGAGCACCGATCGATCGATCGCCCAGCACTACGCCTCGGTGCTGGCCACGGGACCCGAGGAGATCCTCGACATCGCCGAGCGGCACCTGCGACAGGTCCTCGCCGAGGACGGGGTCCGCGTGTTCCCAGACGCCATCCGCCTGCTGGAGATTGCCTTCGAGCGAAGACTTCCCGTCGGAGTCGCCACCAACAGCGTTCGCTGGCGGCTCGATGCGGTGCTCGAGGCCGCCGGGATCGGTCACCTCATCCCACTGTCGGTCGCCGCCGACGAGGTGGACGCTCCCAAGCCGGCACCGGACCTGTACACCGAGGCCGTGAGGCGACTGGCGCTCGAACCGGGCGAGACGCTGGTCGTGGAGGACACGCCCACCGGAATCGCCGCGGGCAAGGCGGCCGGGTGCCGGGTGGTGGCGGTCGATCGCGGCGTGTTCACCGTCGATGCGCTGTCGGCGGCCGATCTCGTGGTCGCCCGCCTTGGCTGATGGTCGACCGGCCACCGACCAGACCTCGCTAGCGTCGCCGTGATGGAACGACTCACCAAGATCGTTGCCACGCTGGGGCCGGCCACCGCATCCCCGGAGGCCATCCGGTCGTTGATTCGGGCCGGGATGGATGTGGCGCGCCTCAACTTCTCCCACGGAGACCACGAGTTCCACCGCAGGCTCTGCTCCTGGGTGAGGGAGGCCGCCGCCGAGGAAGGCAAGGTGGTCGCCGTGCTCCAGGACATCCAGGGCCCCAAGCTCCGGGTCGGGTCGTTTGCGGGCGGGAAGGTGGTCCTCGCCAACGATCAGGAGGTGTCGCTGCTCCAGGGCAGGCGCTTCTCAGATGACCCTGGCGCCGTCTACCTCGACTATGACTACTTGCTCGACGACCTGAACGTCGGTGAGGCGGTGTTGCTGGCGGACGGATTGATCCGGCTGCGGATCACCGACCGCCGTGAGGACCGGCTGATCGCGAAGGTGATCCAGGGTGGCGTGCTGGGCGACGGCAAGGGCGTGGCGTTCCCCGAGACGGACCTCAGGGTTCCGCCGATCACCGACAAGGATCGGATGGACCTCGAGTTCGGGCGCGAGATCGCGGTCGACTACGTGGCGGCGTCGTTCGTGCGCACCGCCTCGGACATGCGCCAGATCCGTGAGCTGGCAGGCGGGGTTCCCGTCATCGCCAAGATCGAACTGGTGGCGGCCTACGACAATCTCGACGACATCCTCTCGGAGTCGGCCGGGGTGATGGTGGCGCGGGGAGATCTCGGTGTGCAGATGCCGCTGGAGAGGATCCCGATGGTGCAGGCCGACATCCTTCGCCGCACCAACACCGCCGGGCTCATCTCGATCACCGCGACCGAGATGCTGGAGTCGATGACGAAGTCTCCGCGTCCGACCCGCGCCGAGGTGACCGATGTGGCCAACGCGGTGCTGGCGGGAACCGACGCGGTCATGTTGTCCGCGGAGACGGCAGTCGGCGAGTTCGCCGAGGAGACGGTCCGCACCATGGGGAACATCTGCGTCGAAGCCGAGAAGTGGATCCGCGTCGAGGAGCGCCACGATGTGGCATTCATCGGCACCACCGAGTCGTTCGCCTCCGCCGTCGCCAACGCCGCCGTCGAGGCCGCGTCCAACCTGGGGATCGAGACGATCGTGGCGTTCACCGAGTCGGGCAACACGGCGAAGCTGCTCTCGAAGTACCGGCCGAACGGACGGATCATCGCCTTCACCCCGATCGAGGAGACCCTCGCCCGAATGGCGCTGTACCGGGGCGTGCAGCCGATGCCCTTCGGCCGGCGCGACCACACCGACGTGATGATCGCCGCGGCCGAGGAGATCCTCGAGAACCAGCACATCTGCGCCCGGGGTGAGCCTGTGGTGATGGTGGCGGGTATCCCACCCAATCTCCAGGCATCCACCAATCTGCTCAAGGTCCACGTGATCGGCGAACGCGACCGGGGAGCGGTTCCCGCCGGGTAGAGACCCCCATCGGCGCGGTCCCTGGTACGGACGAGCCGTCCGGCCCACTAGCATCCCGGGGCCGTTGCAGACTCGCAGGGAGCGTCCGTGGGCCAGACCATCGAAATCCTCAGCACAAAGGCGATCGACCGGATGCTGATCGTCGACACCGACAGAAGCATCACGGGTCAGGATGGCGAGATCTTCAACGGCATCGAGGCGGCCAGGCGGGGCGTGACCCTTGCCGCCAGGTTGGCGCTGCGCATCTTCGAGTCGGACGACGCCGTCGACCACGTGCACGCCATGTCCAACACGGTGACCATCCGGCGGTTGAGCGGCTGGGATGCCGAGTCGAGCGACGGGACAGCCGCCATCGTGGGGAGCTTCTTCCGCTTCTACGTCTGAGCCTCGTCCCTCACGGCGCGGTGGTGGTGGTCTCCTCCGGGATCGTGGTCGAGGTGGTCGTCGTGGTGGGGCACGATCCCTCCTCCGCGTCCGGCATCCGGCAGGGATGGACCTCGATGATCTCCCTCTGGGCGAGGTAGCGAACCACCCACTCCTCGCTGGTCTCCTCACCGCCGCCGGTGATGGTGCGGGTGACGGTCACGCTCCAACCGGGACGGGGTGTCTGCACGCGCACCTCATCGTCGACCTCGAGTTCCTCGTTGGGGCGATATTCGGTGGTCGGTTCGGTGGGGTTGTACCGGCCCGACACCGAGGCAGCCACCCTGCGGGCAGCCGGACCTCCCTCTTCGACGACGTCGATCTCGGTCGTTCCGCTCCGGTGTGATCCGATCACCACCCGGCCGTCGTTGTCGCCGTAGAACTTCACCGTGATCGACGTGGCGGTGTATTCGGTCTTGATGAGGACGCCATGATCGGAGTCGTTGCGGAACACGAGATCGGGGAGCGGCCACGAGATGGTTGCCTCGATCCCCTCGGGATACCGGCTGAAGTAGAAACTGTGGGGGCGGTGGGTGATGTCCTCGAAGCCGCCCCAGAACACGGCGTTGTACAGGGTGGTCGCGAACTGGCTCACGCCGCCGCCGACCGTTTCCACGAGCTCGCCCCGAACGATGGTGCCCGCCCCGAGGTACCCCTTCTCGCTCGTCCGCTCTCCGACATACGCGTTGACGTCGAACTCCTCACCGGGCGCCAGCATGGCGCCGTCCATGGCGTCGGCGAACAGCTGGATGTTGACGACGCGGCTCTGGCAACAGTCGTGATACGTCGTGAACGATGAGACGAGATGGCGGATCCCGAGGGCCTCGAGATCCTCGGTGGTGACCGCAGGCGGCGCCCCTTCGACGAACGGCAGCACGCCGCGCCGTGACACCGAGGCGGCCCCGGCGGCGAGCTGCTCGGCGGTGGTCACCGGGTCGATCACGGTGCCGGACCGGCCGGGGACGATTCGGACCTCGATCTCGCCGACGTCGAGGCTGGCGTCCACCGGCGCCGACTCGAGGGCGGACCGATTGGCCGTCAGCACGGATTCGACCACCCCGGGATCGAACGAGAGGGTGAGAGCGTCTGCGCCGGCGGTGGAGACGAGGGCGGACGCCAGGTCGGCGGCGGTGAACGTGAACGACACCTCGCCTGCGCTCAGGGTGACGGGGCCGGACAGCCACAGCCTGGCCTCGTCCACGGCACGGTCGACATCGGCCGGCGTGAGTCGAGGGGTCTCCTCTCCGATCGGGAGTGTGATCGGATCGGAGGCTCCCCTGCGGATCCCTTCGATGAGCAGCGCGGCGGCCTCTGACCGCTCGATCCGGCGGCCGGAGTGCGGATACTCGGGGACCGGCTCCGTGCCTTCGACCGACACCGCGCCCGCGAACGGCGGGACTCCGACGTGGGTCAGATCCCACCCGCCGAGGACCGTTTCGAGGGCGTCGGGGTCCACCGACAGCTCGATCTCGACCTCCTCTCCGGAGAAGAGGTGCCCGATCCACCAGCGGAATTGGTCGCTGACCGCACCCTGCCGCCCGAGGGTCAACGCTGCCGAGGCGAGGCGGTCGCCGTCGAGGTCCAGCCCGATCGTCTCGGGGGTGAGCCGGATGTCGGCTTCGTTGACCCGCACGGTGACAGGGGTGATGGCGAGCAGGTCTGCGTAGTCACGGCCGACGGAGCGAACCTCGTCGGGAGTCAGGCCGCCGAGGCGAATGTCGGTGTCTGCGATCGTGACCCCGGGGAGCACCTCGCCCGACCGCGCCCAGCGCACGAGCCCGAACGACCCCACCGCGAACAGCACCAGGCCGGCGACGGCAATGGTGAAGATGCGTACGGCGGAAGGCATCGATGGCACGGTTCTCGGGGCCCCCTCTCGAGGAGGGCAAGTGTACCGGTGCCTCGGCGCCGCTCTGTCGCGGTGTCAGGGCCGCTCGATCCGGTGGCGTCGTCTCGCTCGGAGATGTCGGTCAACCGGCGGCCTGGTGGCCGAAGGGCACCACGCTCGCCTGAGTGCCGGCCCGCAGCAGCCGGTCGATGTCGTCGAGCAACTCCATCAACTCCGAGCGCATCCCGTCGAGCGACGCCCGCACCTGCTCCACCGAGCCGGTGATCCCGGTGAGCGCTCGTCGATTCGCCTTGAAGAGCTGGGCCAGGTGACGGATGCGCTCGAGGCGTTCCGAGACGGCGTCGACGTCGATCTCCTCGTCTCCGGCCGATCCGGTCGACGTCAGCAGCGTTGCCCAGCGCAGCGCCACCCTGAGCATCGTCCCCTCTCCGTCGTCGACCACCAGGATGCGGTTGCCGTAGACCGCAAACGGTCCCACCTCCTGGGGGAAGGCGTTGGCCTTCGAGATGCAGACGGCCACGTCGGCGGCCCGGTTGGCCATCGCCCGATCCAGTTCGGACAGGATGCCTTCCGCTCCGGTGAGTCCTATCGAGGCGACGTGCTTCGCCTCGATGACCAGACGGGCGCCGCCGGCCAGGGTCACCACGAAGTCGCCGACCAGGCTGTCGATGCTGGTCAGGCCACCGGCGTCGGAGGTGCGCTCGACGATCGCCCCGAGCGGCCGGCACGCCTCGCGCAGGGCGTCCTCGAGCTCGTCCTCGAACTCGAAGCCCTTCCGGGTGCCGCGCTCGGCCTCGCGACGCCGGCCCCGTTCCTCGACGATCAGGTCGCGGATCTCGGTGAACCGGCGGTCGATGCCGGCAGCGAGCAGACCCAGGGCGGACGCGTCCGAGCCGGGGTCGAGCGCTTCGGTCAGCCGCTGCTCCAGCGGGCCGTCCGGTCCGAGCAAAGTCGTGAGCCGCTCGATCAGGCGCCCGGCGTGGCCGTCGACGTGCTCGGGGTCGACGTGGCGCAGAAACCCGTCGCGCCAGGCGGTGAACTCGGAATACACCCGGGCCATCGCAGACTGGCGGTGGTCGGGGTCGAGCGTGGTCTCGATCGCGAGCTGCGCCTCGGCCAGGAGGCTCCTGACCACCGTCTCCGCCTCGGCGGTGACGGCCGAGACGGTGTGACGAACGCGATCGTCGAGCTCGCCCAGGTCGATGCCCACGCCCATCGACAGCACCCCCCTTGCCCCTGTCTCGATCACGCGCCTGAGCAGCTCGGCCCGGTGTTCCTCGACCTCGCCCGCCACCAGGCGAGCCAGGGAGGGATCCTCGACGATCAGGCCGTCGATCGTGACGGTGTCTCCCTCGGCGATGATTCGGGGCCGGAGCGAGCCGGCTGGGGAAGCTGTGGGTGCGGTCATGCCGGCAACATATAGAAGGGGTGAGACAGATTCCGTGGGGGGGAGCCGGTCCGCTCGACGTGGGAGAATCCCCGGGATGCCGACCGCCATGCACCGTTCCACCCGGCTGCGCGCCGACCTCGCGGCGCTCGGCGACGAGGTCGAGGCGACGCGGTTCGACCTGCAGGTCGCCGAGCAGTCGCACCGCCGCCGGATCAGGGCCCGCCTGCTTGCGTCCATCGGAACCCATCTCGACGCCCGGCTGCGTGACCTCGATGCCCCCCTCGTCGTGGCGGTGTTCGGACCCACCGGAAGCGGCAAGTCGACCGTGACGAACACCCTCGCCGGCCGCCAGATCTCGCGCTCGGGAGTGCTCCGTCCCACCACCGAGAAGGCGGTGGTCTGGTGTCACCGTGATGATGCCGGCCGGGTGAGGGACTCCGCCCTCGCCGGAACCGGAGCCATCGAGGTGGTGGAGGACGACCATCCGCTGCTTCGATCGGTGATCATCGTCGACACACCTGACATCGATTCGATCGCCACCGGGCACCGGGTCCAGACCGAGCGGGTGCTGTTGATGGCCGATGCGGCGATCGCCGTCACCACCCCGCAGCGCTATGCGGACGCGGTGCCATGGGAGCTCCTTTCCGACCTGACCGCCCGCGGCATGCCTCTGCGGGTGGTGATGAACCGCACCGACCGGCGCTCCTCCGGCGCCGTCACCGATCTGGCCTCGCTGTTGCGCCGACACAAGGTGGGGTCGGTCCGGTCCACAGACGACATCTTCACGATCTCCGAACAGCGGGTTCGGGGGGACGGCCGCGTGGCGCCTGCGTCGGTGAAGCGGATTCTCTCCGAACTCGAGGATCTCGGCGAACGTCACGCCGCAGTGGTGGCCCAGGGGGTGGAGGGGGCGGTCGCCCGGGTGGTATCCGACGCCCGGTTCCTGGCGCGGGCCGTCGAAGATCAGCGGGAGGCGGCCGATCGGTGGCTGAAGGCCGTCGAAGAGCCGTACCGGGCGCAGGTCGAAGAGATCGAGCGCCAGCTCCACTCCGGTGACCTGGTAAGGGCGGAGGTGCTGGAACGGTGGCGCCGTCTCGTGGGAGTGGGCGACCTGGCGAGCATCGTCTCGCGAGGCGCCCTTCGCATCAAGGACCTTCTCGTTCCACGGGAGGCCGACGCGCGCGCAGGCGTGGTCGGATCGGAGATCCGTGACGAGCTCCGTTCGATGACGGTGCACCGAGTGGAACGGGCCGGGAGCATCGCGGCGGCGGCGTGGGAGATCGACCCGGCGGGCGTCGGGCTGCTGGCATCGACCGAGCCGATCGATCGGGCCTCACTCGACGCTCGAGTGGCGTCCGAGATCGATGAGTGGCTGGCGGGGGTGGTCGAACTGGTCGCGTCGCAAGGGCGGCATCGATTCCGGGTGGCTCGGGTCGCCACCGTGGGCGTCAATGCGGCGGCGACGCTGCTGCTGCTGGCGGTGTTCGCCTCAACGGGGGGTCTCACGGGGGGAGAGGTCGGCGTGGCCGCCGGCGCCGCCGCCGCCCAGCAGACCGTCCTCGAGCACCTCTTCGGACAGGCAGCCGCCTCCCGGCTGGCGTCACGTGCGAGACGAGACCTGGTGGGGCGCCTGGTGGAGGTGTTGGATCACGACGCCGAGAGGTTCCGGTCGGCGGTCAGGGCCGTGATCGACGATGGTGACGGCGCAGGTCGGATCCGCCGGGCGGCAGAGCGGGTGGAGGCGGCATCCACGGAGTTTCGGAATGGCTGACCTCGTCGAACTCCTGGATGCGTTCGACCGGCTGGTCGCCACCGCGGCCGAGGTCGATCCGGATGCGGCGGCGGCGGCCGGGCGGGTGGCGTCGCGCGAGAGGCGCCGGCGCGGGTATCTGGGCGACACGGTGGTGGTGGCGCTGGCCGGGGGCACGGGCTCGGGCAAGTCGAGTCTGATCAACGCGCTGGCCGGAGAGGAGATCGCACTCACCGGCCCGCAGCGACCAACCACCAACCAGCCGATGGCGTGGATTCCGGCCAACCCCGAGCCGGGCCTGACCCGGCTCCTCGACGACATGGGCATAGGCGAGCGGGCGGGACACGCCGATCTGTCGTGGCTGGCGGTGATCGACCTGCCGGACATGGATTCGGTGGCGGAGGCCCACCGAACGCTGGTGGAACGGCTCCTTCCCGAGGTCGACGCCGTCGTCTGGGTGGTCGACCCCGAGAAGTACCAGGATCGCACCCTGCACGCCGACTACCTGGCGCCGCTCGCCGCCCACGCCGCGCGCTTTCGCTTCGTCTTCAACCAGATCGACCGCGTCGGGGAGACCGATCGATCGGCCGTGCTCGCCGATCTTCGCCGTTCTCTTCGGGCGGACGGCATCGACGAGCCTGTCGTCATCGCCACCGCCGCCGACCCCCCGGCCGGTCCTCCTTGGGGGATCGCCGCACTGGTCGACGCCCTTCGGTCGCTCGGCGCCGCCAAGGACGTGGTGCGCGACCGGATCGTGGTGGACGTCATGGAGGCTGCCGAACGATTGGCCGGGATCATCGGCGTGGAGGGTGGGGGAGGGACCGGGTTCGCCGCTCGATGGGACGAGGCTCGTGTGGAATCGGCGTCCGCCGCCGCCGAGGATCTCGTGGGGCCCGCCGCGCGGCGCGAAGTGGTCACCGCCGGGCGATTGGCGGGCAGTGGCGCGGTTCGCCTGATCCGCCCCGCACCGGTGCCGGCCTCCTTTCCCACGCCCGTTCCCTCCGAATCGGGCCCTGGCAGGCGCCGCGCCGCCTCGATGCTCGATGACCTGCTCGGCCGCCTCTCTGCCATGGCCGAAGGCGAGGTCGACGAACGGTTGAGGCGGATCCGGGCGCGAATCGACGCGGAGGTGGAGGCGAGTTGTCTCGCTGCCGCCGTCGGCGGTTCGATCCGGCCCGGTGATGTTCCCCGATGGTGGGCTCCCGCCCGCTGGGTGCGGCTGGTCGGAGCCCTGGCCGCGGTCGTCGGGCTCTCGATCCTGGTCGATGCGTTTCGCACCGGAGGGGAGCTGGCGGTTCCGGGGACGATCATGGCGATCTCGCTGGCGGCCATCGTGGTTCCGGCCCGTCTGGCGGCCGCGTCTGGTGCCCGATGGGCCGGAAGCGGCTTCGATCGCCTGGTGGAGGAAGTGGCCTCTCTGGTCGACCGAGAGCTCGATCGGCGGGTGGGGGGCCCGATCCGGGATGCGCTCCGCATTCGGGCCGGAGCGGCTGGGGCGTACGCGGAGTTTCGCCTGGTGGCCGCCTCCCACCTAGGGTCGACCCCGTGACGGTCTTCGGTCTTTCCGAGATGAGATCCGACCAGCTGGTCAAGACGGTGGCAGTGGTCGTCGTGATCTGGCTGCTCTACCTGGTCATGGGTCGTCTGGCGCAGCGAAGCGTGGCGCGGTTCGTCGAACGCGGTGGAGAGCACGGAAGCCGCGCCATCACCCTGTGGTCGATGCTGAAGCGCCTGGTGCTGCTGGTCCTCCTGGTGACGGCCGTGTTGACGGTGGCCGCCATCTGGGAGATCCCTCAGGGTCCCTTCCTGGCGGTCGGTTCGGCGGTCGGCGTTGCGGTCGGATTCGGCGCCCAGGACCTGGTCCGCGACGTGATCAGCGGGTTCTTCATCCTGGCCGAGGATCAGTTCCACATCGGCGACGTGGTTCGGATCGCCGATGTGGCGGGCGCAGTGGAGGACATCCGCCCCCGGGTGACCGTGCTGCGCGACCTCGACGGCAACGTCCACTACGTGCCGAACGGGCAGATCAAAGTCGCCTCCAATCTCACCCAGCAGTTCGCCCAGGTGGTCCTCGACGTCGGTATCGGCTACCGGGTCGATGTCGACCGCGCACTCGAGGTTCTCGGTGCGGTATTGGAGGAGATGCGGACAGACGACCGCTGGGGGCCATTGTTCATCGAGGCGCCGCAGGTGCTCGGGGTCGATCAGCTGGCGGATTCGGCCGTGGTGCTGCGGGCGGTGGTCAAGGTCGATGCCGACCAGCGGTGGAACGTGCGTCGTGAGGCGCTGCGTCGGGTCAAGAACCGTTTCGACGCCGAGGGCATCGAGATCCCGTATCCGCACCTCACCGTCTATCGGGGCGATTGACCGCCCGCCACGAGCACGAAGTCGTCTCCCCGACTGACCCGCACCCGGGTGGCGCTGCCCAGAAGTTCGCCGTCGGCCTGGAACTCCAGCGGAGCAGGCGAGGTGATCTCGACCGCCTCCACCGCAGGAGTCACATGGAGCCCCTTCACGCCTTCCAGGCCGGCAGAGCCGACCGCAGCCCGCAGGACACGGCCTGCCCGACGAAGGGGGAGAGCCTCGATCGTCAGCACGCTCATCGGATCGGGAATCCCCGGAGCCAGCCGAAGCGGCACCCTCCCGAAGTAGGTGTAGACAGGCTGGAACTGGACCATCATCCCGATCGCCGGCCGGCCG
>DATCZS010000105.1:0-25923 GCA_036525795.1 Acidimicrobiia bacterium
CCCGGTTGCCTCTCCTGGCCCTATGTGTTCAGACCAGTGTGACTGGGCATTACCCCAGCCGGGTTTCCCCATTCGGACATCCACGGATCAACGCTTGCTCGGCAGCTTCCCGTGGCTTATCGCAGCCCGCTACGTCCTTCATCGGCTCCCAGCGCCAAGGCATTCACCAAAGACCCTTTGTAGCTTGAATCATATGAATCCAAGACGCTTGTGCTCGCTATGCAGTTCTCAAGGTGCCGGAGACAGTCGAGGCGAACCCCGACTCCCTCACGACTGAACAGTGTGCCCAAACAATCGGCCCAACGGCGCTCGAGAGCGTCGGTGAACCCGTTCGAATGAATAGCCAGCCCATTGACCTAGAAGCTGGAGATCTCCGTCCGAAGACGAGACCTCGTTGTGCTCCTTAGAAAGGAGGTGATCCAGCCGCACGTTCCCGTACGGCTACCTTGTTACGACTTCGTCCCAGTTACCAACCCCACCTTCGGCAGCTCCCTCCTTGCGGTTGGGCCACTGACTTCGGGTGTTGCCGACTTCCGTGACGTGACGGGCGGTGTGTACAATCCCCGAGAACGCATTCACCGCGGCTTTGCTGATCCACGATTACTAGCGACTCCGGCTTCATGAAGTCGAGTTGCAGACTTCAATCCGAACTGAGGCCGGCTTTAAGGGATTCGCTCACTGTCGCCAGATCGCTGCCCGTTGTACCGACCATTGTAGCATGCGTGCAGCCCTGGACATAAGGGGCATGATGACTTGACGTCGTCCTCACCTTCCTCCGAGTTGTCCCCGGCAGTCTCCTATGAGTCCCCGGCCGAACCGCTGGCAACATAGGACAAGGGTTGCGCTCGTTGCGGGACTTAACCCAACATCTCACGACACGAGCTGACGACAGCCATGCACCACCTGTCATGGACGCTAATGCACACCATATCTCTATGGCTTTTCCCATGATGTCAAGTCCAGGTAAGGTTCTTCGGGTTGCATCGAATTAAGCCGCATGCTCCGCCGCTTGTGCGGGGACCCGTCAATTCCTTTGAGTTTTAGCCTTGCGGCCGTACTCCCCAGGCGGGGTACTTAATGCGTTAGCTTCGGCACAGCAATCGTTGATCAGATCGCCACACCTAGTACCCAACGTTTACGGCGTGGACTACCAGGGTATCTAATCCTGTTTGCTCCCCACGCTTTCGCTCCTCAGCGTCAGTACTGGCCCAGAGAACCGCCTTCGCTACTGGTGTTCCTCCCGATATCTGCGCATTCCACCGCTACACCGGGAATTCCATTCTCCTCTACCAGACTCTAGCCACAGAAGTATCGACTGCAGTTCCGGGGTTGAGCCCCGGGATTTCACAGCCGACTTTCTGAGCCGCCTACGAGCTCTTTACGCCCAATAATTCCGGACAACGCTTGCCCCCTACGTATTACCGCGGCTGCTGGCACGTAGTTGGCCGGGGCTTCTTTTGGAGGTACCGTCAATTTCTTCCCTCCTGAAAGGGGTTTACAACCCGAAGGCCTTCATCCCCCACGCGGCGTTGCTGCGTCAGGCTTTCGCCCATTGCGCAATATTCCCTGCTGCTGCCTCCCGTAGGAGTCTGGGCCGTGTCTCAGTCCCAGTGTGGCTGATCGTCCTCTCAGACCAGCTACCCGTCGACGCCTTGGTGAGCCGTTACCTCACCAACAAGCTGATAGGCCGCGAGCCCATCCCAAAGCGAAAAGACCTTTGCTCACCGAACCATGCGGTTCAATGAGGTCATCCGGTATTAATCCGGGTTTCCCCGGGCTGTCCCGGTCTTCGGGGCAGGTTGCTCACGTGTTACTCACCCGTTCGCCGCTCCGTCACCCCGGTGGGTTACCCCTCCGAAGTGCGTCGCTCGACTTGCATGCATTAGGCACGCCGCCAGCGTTCGTCCTGAGCCAGGATCAAACTCTCCATCGTACGTTCATGCGTCGACCCGAGGGCCGACGGCAATCCAGTCAATTGGTTTGACCCCTCGAACCGGCTTCCGCCGGCCCTTGGGTCCCGGGCATCTCTCGGTCGTAAGACCGTTCGATACCCGAGCGTCATGCTCTTGCTTCCTTGAACCCCTCCAGATCGACTGGGTCGTTCCGGGGGCCTGGTTGCACTGTTTTGCTGACTTTTGGCACGCTGTTCAGTTGTCAAGGAGCCCAGATGCTCCGCCCCGTCCGTTTCCAGTGGGGCGACCCACCACGGTAGTCGATCCGGCACGGCAGGACCAAATCGTCTCGACCAGTCGTCGAGCACCGAGTGCCGTGCGTGTGCCGGCCGATCACCGGCGGAGAGAGAACGGTACCACTCCGCCCTCTGGTGTCAAAAACATGGGGTCGATGCCCGATGCATCTCGCACAACGCCACCCGGGCCGTCGCTATTCCCGCCTGCCGGGTTGGTCAACCGAACCGTGCGAAGCGGCGCTTCCCCACCTGGACCACATGTCCCGCGAGCTCCGAACGAGGCACCTCGAGCCGCTGCTCGGTGATCCCGTCGATCTTGACAGCCCCCTGTTCGATCAGTCGGCGGGCCTCTCCCCCGCTGTTGACCAGGCCCGCCTCCCTCAGCGCGGTGGGAAGCGAAACCGGGTCGCCGGCGGGAAGGTCGACCAGGGCAATGTCAGAGGGCGTTTCGCCCCGGCGATGGATTGCATCGAAGTGGTCCTCGGCCGACCGGGCGGAGTCGGCTCCCCAATAGAGCGAGACGATCTCCCGTGCCAGCCTGCGCTTGGTGTCTCCCGGGTGAAGCCGGCCGTCTGCCAGGCCGGCGGCGATGGCCTCCACCTCGTGTTCGGGGAGCTCGGTGGCGAGTTGGAACCACTGCACCATCGCCTCGTCCGGGATCGACATCGTCTTTCCGAACTGTTCCTCGGCAGCCTCGTCGACGCCGATGTAGTTGCCGAGCGACTGGGACATCTTCTGCTCGCCGTCGGTGCCGACCAGGAGCGGCATCGTCAGGGCGACCTGAGGAGACATGCCATAGCGCTCCTGGATCACCCGGCCCATCATCAGGTTCCACAGTTGATCCGTGCCGCCGAGCTCGACATCGGCCTCCACCGCCACCGAGTCGTATCCCTGCAGCAGGGGATACATGAACTCCATCACCGAGATCGGCGATCGGGAGGCGAAGCGGTTGGCGAAGTCGGTCCGCTCCAGCATCTGGGCGACGGTCGCCTTCGAAGTCAGTTCGAGGACCGCAGCCATATCCAGCTCACCGAGCCATTCGGAGTTGTATCGGATCTCGAGCGGCTCGGGCAGCAGGATCCGCTCGAAGTCGGCCAGCACCGCGTCGGCGTACGCCCTCACCTCTTCTCGGGTCAAGCGCTTTCGGGTCTCACTCTTCCCGCTCGGATCCCCGACCTGGGCCGTGAAATCGCCCACGATCAGAACCGCCGTGTGACCGAGTTCCTGGAAGTGGCGCAGCTTGCGCAACACGACGGCCCAGCCGAGGGTGACCGAGGGGGCGGTTGGATCCATGCCGAGCTTCACTCGCAGCGGCCGCCCCGACTCGATCTTGGACGTGAGTTCCTCGGCAGGCACGACGGTGTCGGCGCCGCGCAGAATCCGCTGGAGCTGTGTCTCGACGTCGGTCATGCGCCCCGGAAGGTTACCCGACGGCTCCCGACCCCGAACTCGGTTCGGTCAATCCGCTGCCACGAACCTCCAGCGGCGCTCCGTCGCCCGGGTGAGCCCGACGCGGGGGGTCGCCACCACCGATGGGGGTGCCTGCCCGGCGACCAACCGTATGGGTCCGGGAGTCAACAGGTCGAGGCCGTCGTGTTCACCGGTGATCGCCAGGCCCTGGGCGAGCTTGCCGGGGCCATCGAGGAGATGGTCGTCGCGCTTCCTTCGCCGGCGGACCACATCTTCGCCACACACGATCGCACCCGCTCGGAGCAGCACGGCTTCACCTGTGCCGACCGGACCGGTGACGACGTTGGCACACCAGTGGATCCCGTATGAGCGGTAGACGTACAGCGTCCCGGCCGCTGCGAACATCGAACGGTTGCGGGGCGTCTCTCCCGGAAACGAATGGCTCGCCGGGTCGTCCATCGTGTATGCCTCGACCTCTGTGAGGCATATCTGAACCTCCAGCCCGTCGACGAAGGAGACGAGGAGGCATCCGAGGAGGGCGGGTGCCACCTCGGGGGCGGGTCCCTCGAGCCGGTTGCGGCCGATCACCCGAGTTGATCGAGGAGGACCGCCTTGAAGGAGTGGAGACGGTTCTCCGCCTGGTCGAAGACTCGCGAACGCTCATGCTCGAGAACTTCGTGGGTCACCTCGTCGCCTCGATGGGCGGGGAGGCAATGAAGGAAGATGGCACCGGGGGCAGCGCGATCGAACATCGCCTCGTCAACGCGGTACCGGGCGAAGTGGCGCCGGCGGAGTTCGGCCTCCTCCTCCTGTCCCATCGACGCCCAGACGTCGGTGTAGACGGCGTCGGCCCCCTCGACGGCCTCCAGGGGGTCGGTCGTCACCACGACCGGTCCGTGTGCCTCTGCCATCCGGACGATCGCAGGATCAGGCTCGTAGCCGGGGGCGGTTGCGACACGGATCGAGCCGCCGCACATCGTCACGGCGACCATCAGCGAGTGACAGACGTTGTTTCCGTCGCCCACGTAGGCGACGGTTCCGTTCATGACGCCATTCTCCGCCAGGGTCATCACGTCGGCCACTGCCTGGCAGGGATGCTCGCGGTCGCTGAGCAGGTTCACCACCGGGACGTCCACGACCGCGTCGATCGCCTCGAGATCGCCGTGATCGAACACCCGCATCGCGAGCAGGTCGAGGTAGCGGTCCAGGACCCTCCCGACGTCCTCGGGCGTCTCCCGGCTTCCCATTCCCGTCTGATCGTTGCGGATGGCAAGGGGATGCGCACCGAGTTGCACGGCGGCCACGTCGCAGCTCACCCACGTTCTGAGCGATTGCTTCTCGAAGAACAGCCCGATGGACCGTCCCGCAAGGGCCGAGACATACCGTTCCGGTCGGCGTTTGACCTCCAGCCCCAGGGTGACGAGGTCTCGCACGCGTTCGGGACCCAGGTCGGAAACTGTGAGAAAGCTCATGCCTTGCCTCGCAACTCGGCCCCCATCGCCTCCGCAGCCTGCACCATGCGGCCTCGCACGGGGGCAACCTCCTCGTTGGTGAGCGTCCGGTCCGCCGCCCTGAGCACATAGCGGATCGCCAGGCTCCGACGACCCGCCTCCAGCCCAACGTACTCGTCGAACACGAAGGCTCTCTCGACCAGGCCAGCGGCCGCCTCCGTGGTGGCACCCAACAGGGCGTCTGCGGGCACCGACGGCTCGACGAGGAAGGCCAGGTCGAATTCGACCGGAGGGAAGGTGCTCGGCGTGCTGAGCTGGGTGAGAGGCACCGGGGCGAGCAGTCGGTCCAGGTCGAGCTCTCCGGCCACCACCCGCCCGGGGAGCTCATAGGCGGCCGCGGTGCGCGGATGGATCTCTCCGATCACACCGACGACGTGCCGTGTTTGGTCGGACCCCGTCACGACGACGTCGGCGGTCCGTCCCGGGTGGAAGCCGGGATGCCCGGCGGGTTCCAGTTCGAAATGGAGGCCCAGCCGTCTGGCCACCGTCCGCCACACGGCGGACCCGGTGTGGAAGTCCACCGGTCGCGGGGGATCGGCCAGCGACCGGTCGCCGAAACCTCCGACGAGCACGAAGCCGACGCGATCGGGCTGATCGGGGATGCGAGGATCGGTTGCGTCCGGCCGGGCGAAGAACACCTTCCCGACTTCGAAGAGACCCACCGAGTCGGCACCGTGGGAGAGGTTGTATCTGGCGGACGCCAGCAAGGACGGCAACAACGTCGTGCGGAGCATCGACTCTTCCTCGCGGAGCGGGTTCTTCACGACGACGACTGACCTGGCCGGATGTTCCCCCGGATATCCGAACGCATCGAGGTCCGCTTTGCCGATGAAGCTCAGGTGTACGGCCTGGTCGAGTCCGGCCCCCACGAAGGCGGCGCGGAGCGTACGGGCGCGGCGTTGTTCGGGTGTCCATCCGCCTCCGAACCCCGTCGGCACCGAATCGGGGAACTCGCCGTATCCATGGAGCCGGGCGACCTCCTCGATGAGGTCGATCGGCCGCTCCAGATCCGGGCGGAAACCGGGAATCGTCACGATCAGGGGATCGTCCCCCTCCACATCGAGACCGATGGACCGGAGCAGGCCGGCCACGTGCTCAGGCGGCAGTCCCGGTCCGAGCGTTCGAGTCACCTCGTACCGGGACAACTCGATGCGAGGACGCTCGAAGGGAACCGCCACGACGTCGATGGCGTGGTCGAGAAGCGTGCCACCGCCGGTCTCCAGCAACAGCTCTGCGGCTCGCGCCGAGGCGAGGAGAGGAAGCTCGCGGTCCACGCCGCGCTCGAATCGGGCCGAAGCCTCCGACCGGAGGTTGTGCCGTCGCGACATCCACATGATGGTCGGGGGGTGCCAGGAAGCCGCCTCGAGCAGGATTCGCCGGCTGTCGTTGCCCACCTCGGAGTCCGCTCCTCCCATCGTGCCCGCCAGCGAGGTCGGCCCGTCGGCGTCGCAGATGACGAGGTCCTCGGTCACCAGCGAGCGCTCGACACCATCGAGGGTGACCAGGGTTTCGCCATCGTGTGCCCTTCGCACCACCAGTGCATCTCCTGCGACCCGGTCGGCGTCGAAGGCGTGCAGTGGATGGCCGAGCTCGAGCATCACGTAGTTCGTGACATCCACGGCGTTGGAGATCGGGCGCATGCCCGCAACACGGAGACGTCTCCGCATCCACAGAGGAGACGGCCCGATCGCGACCCCGTCGAGCTCGCGAGCGGTGAAACGGAAGCATCCGCCGGCGTCCTCGATCGTGATTCGGGTGGAAGGGGCGCCCGGAGTGGTGACAGGTTGCGGCACGGGTGGCCGCATCGCGACTCCGTAATAGGCGCCCAGGTCCCGAGCGATGCCGACCATCGACATGGCGTCCGGTCGGTTGGGTGTGATGGACAGGTCGAATACGACGTCCGGCAGCTCGACGTAGTCGGAGAAGGCAGCCCCGACCGGTGCATCCGGTTCGAGCACGAGAATGCCTGCGTGGTCGTCGCCCAGCAGGAGTTCCCGCTCGGAGCAGATCATCCCGTTCGACTCGACTCCCCGGATGGTCCGCACGCCGATCTCGAAGCCGCCCGGGAGCACCGCTCCTGGCTGAGCGAACGCGACGACGGCATCCGCCTCGAAGTTCCATGCCCCACAGATCACCCGGATCGGGTCTCCTCCGGTGGTGACGGTGCACACCCGTACCTTGTCTGCATCGGGATGAGGGTCGACCGTCAGAACCCTGGCGACGACCACCCCGGTCCAATCGGCCTCGAGGCGCTCGACACCCTCCACCTCATGGCCGAGCGAGGCGAGTGCCACGCGGATGTCCTCGGGGTCTCGGGTAGGGAGGTCGATGTAGTCCTCCAGCCATCGCAGAGACACCTTCATGGCCTGCCTCCTGGCACCGGCGGGTGATCGCTGATCGCGCCTGCCCTGCGGGCAGGCCATAGCTGATCGTTCATGCGAACTGCCTCAGGAAGCGGATGTCGTTCTCGATGAAATGCCGAATGTTGTGGATGTCGTGGCGCACCATCGCGAGGCGTTCCACGCCCATGCCGAAGGCGAAGCCCGTGACCTCGGCCGGGTCGTATCCGACGGCCAGGAAGACATTGGGATCGACCATGCCGCACCCGAGCATCTCGAGCCATCCGGCACCCCCGCACACCCGGCATCCCGCTTCTCCCCCATCGCAGGCGAAGCACGAGACGTCGAGCTCGGCCGACGGCTCGGTGAAAGGGAAGAAATGGGGACGGAAACGCACGGTGGTGCGCGGGCCGAAGAACTCGCGGGCGAAGTGGGCCAGTGTCCCCTTCAAGTCAGAAAACGTGATGCTGTCGTCGACCGCCAGGCCTTCGATCTGGTGGAACACCGGCAGATGCGACGCGTCGATCGTATCTGTGCGATAGACCTTTCCAGGAACCACCACGTGTACCGGCGGCCGGTGGCGTTCCATCCACCGGGCCTGCATCGGTGACGTCTGGGTGCGGAGCAGCATCTCGTCCGCCGGGTCGCCGAAGTCGAGCCGGCCGCCATCCAGATACATCGTGTCCGACTCGGCACGCGCCGGATGGGTGGGCGGCGTGTTCAACGCGTCGAAGTTGTACCAGCCGAGCTCCGCCTCGGGTCCCTCGGCGACGACGTAGCCAAGGCCGATGAAGATCTCGCACACTTCGTCGATCGTCTGCTGAATCAGGTGGAACACCCCGGAGGGGATGGCGTAGGCCTCGAGCGTGACGTCCAGCCGGTCGCCGGCGAGGAGGGCGTCCGCCGCGAGTCGCTCGAGGTCGGCTCGCCGCGACGCGATCAGCTCGACGACCGCGCCACGGGCGGCCTGAAGCGCCCTGCCCATTGCGGGCTTCTGATCGGCCGGCAGCGAGGCCATGCCCCGCTGCAGCTCGGAGATCAACGACCGCTTCCCGAGCAGTTCGCTGTCGAGCGCGTCGAGCGCAGTCAGGTCGGCGGTGTCGGCGATGCGCTCGCGGGCGGTTGAGACGAGAGTGTCGAGTTGATCCATGGAATCCGGTTCGGGGAGCGCGGAGGTTAGTGGCCGTCCGAAACGCTTCCCACTGCACTCCTCCAGAGGGAGAGCTCGTAGGCGACGATCGAGGCGGCCACCGCTGCATTCAGGCTTTCGGTGCGTCCCGGCATCGGGATCGTCACCGTGACGTCGGCCGAATCGACGATCGCCGGGGACAGCCCGTGAGGCTCGGAGCCGACCATGACGGCCCACACCCGGCCGGAGTCAAGACGCTCGAAGGCCTCTGCCGGCGGCGCTCCCCCCGTCACGACGGTGGCGATGGTCCCGACGCCGTCTGGCACCGTCTCGAGACCGGTTCCGACGCCGGTGAGGAAGTGCGCGCCGGCGCCGGCCCGCAGGATCTTCGGTGCCCAGACGTCCACCGCTTCGGAGGAGAAGCAGATGTCGAGGTCGAACGCGGCGGCGGTACGGATCAGCGTGCCCGCGTTCCCGGGGTCCCGGAGATCGGCGACGAGCGTGTCGCGGCGCCAACCGACAGACGTATCGGGGATCACCCCGACCGCCATGGGGCCGCGAGGGTGCTCGGTTGCTCCCAGCCGCTCGAGGACCTCCTCGGTGCAGGGAACCCAGGTGGCTCCGGCGCGCGCGGCGAGCGTTCGAGAGGCGGAATCCCCATCCAGCCCGAACACGCTCCGTACCGTCACCCCGGCGGTCACGGCCGCCTCCACCACATGAGGGCCTTCGAGCAGCATCTCCCCGCGGCGACGGCGTTCCCTCGCCCCGACCAGCTTGGCGGCGGCTGCCACGCGAGGGTTCCTGGGGGAGGTGATGGGGTCCATCGTGAGAGAGGGCCCCGCGTGCGGGGCCCTCCGGTCAGTCCTGCCTGGCGACCTCGACCAGGTGGGCAAATGCCTTCGGGTCGTTGACCGCCATCTCTGCCAGCATCTTTCGATCGATCTCGATCTCGGCGGCCTTGAGACCTGCGATGAACTGGCTGTAGGTGGTCCCGTTCTCACGGGCGGCGGCATTGATCCGCTGGATCCAGAGCTTCCGGAACTCGCCTTTGCGGGCCCGACGGTCCCGGTAGGCATCCTGCATGGCGTTCATGACCTGCTCGTTGGCGGTCTTGAATCGTCTGCTGCGGGCGCCCTTGTAGCCCTTGGCCCTGTCGAGGACCTTCTTGTGGTTCTTCTTGCCGTGGACGGCGCGCTTCACTCTTGCCATGACGTCGGCCCCTCCTCAGAGACCCAGCATCCGCTTGACGACCTTCTCGTCGCCCTTGGCGAGGTCTGCGTCGCCGGCGAGTCGCCGGAAGCGATCATTCGACTTGGCCAGCTTGAGATGGCCACGGCCTGCCTGCTGGCGGCGGATCCGACCGGATCCGCTCACCTTGATCCGCTTGGCGGCACCTCGATGGGTCTTCATCTTCGGCATGCCGTCCTCCTCATTCCTCGGTGTCGGGTTGCTCGCTCGCCGTCTCCTGTGGCGTGGTGGTCTCGGCATGCCTGCGCCGGCGATTCGGTGTCAACGTCATCGTCATGTTGCGGCCCTCCATGGTGGCGGGCTGTTCCACGATGCCGAGGTCGTCGATCTGCTCCAGGAGCCGATCCAGCACCTGCTTGCCGTACTCCGGACGCTCCCTCTCGCGGCCCCGGAAGCGAACCGTCACTTTGACCTTGTCGCCTTCCTCGAGCCATTCGGCAGCCCTCCGGGCCTGCATCTGGAAATCGTGCTCGGCGATGCGCGGCGTCAGCCGTGCTTCCTTGATCACCGTACGGGTCTGCTTCTTGCGGGCTTCCCGGTCCTTCACGGACTGCTCGTACTTGTACTTGCCGTAGTCCATGATCTTGCACACCGGGGGCCGAGCATTCGGAGCGACCTCGACCAGATCGAGATCGAGTTGCTCGGCCAGCCAGAGCGCCTCGGCCAGCTTCTTCACCCCGATCTGAGATCCGTCGGGGGCCACCACCCGGACCTCGTTGGCCCGGATGTATCCATTCACGCGAAGATCGGCGATCTCGCAACCTCCTGATTGTTCCTTTACACGACAAAGGCAGCGGTGACCGCTGCCCATTGAACGGCGACGACCCCGCAGATGCGGAGGTCGAACCGGTGACCACGGCTCGCATCGCCTGCGGCCGGGTGGGAGGCAGCGTGCCTCCACTTCTCCATCGATTGTGCGGTCATGCTACCCGATGACGGCGTATCCGTCACACGCCGGCGGATGGGGGGATCGCAGAGAGCCCCGCCAGACGTCGAAACACGGCGACGGCCGCGCTCGCAGCCTCGCCGCCTTTGTTCCCGGGGCCCGGTCGTGACCGCTCGAGAGCGTGCTCGTACTCTCGAACCGTGAGGATGGCGTTGCCAACCGGCACTCCCGTCCGCAGTGCCACGTCCGTCACGCCCCTCATAGCCTCGGCGGCCACATGCTCGTAGTGGTCGGTCTCTCCCCTGATGACCGCCCCGATCGCCACCACCGCGTCGCATCCGGCCCGTTCCACCAATCCGAGGACGGCCACGGGCAGTTCGAGGGCTCCGGGCACCCGGAGCACGATCACGTCGCCCACCCCCGACGCGTCGAGCTCGCGCAGCGCTGCCTCGAGCATGGGCCGGGTGATCGGTTCGTTGAACTCCGACACCGCGATCCCCACACGTCGGGGTCCGGCCCCGTACTCGACCTCGGTCATCCTTCGTTCCGCAGTTCGTGGCCCATCTTGTGGGCCTTCGTCCGGAGATAGTCCCGATTGTGGTCGTTGCTGGGGACCACCAGCGGCTCCCGCCCGGCGATCGCGAGACCGTAGCCCTCGATCCCGGCTCGCTTGGTGGGGTTGTTGGTCAGGAGCCGCATGGAGCGCACGCCCAGGTCGTAGAGGATCTGGGCTCCGACTCCGTAGTCGCGAGCGTCGGCCGGAAACCCGAGGTCCTCGTTGGCTTCGACAGTGTCGCGACCGGCATCCTGGAGGTTGTATGCGGCCAGCTTCCGAAAGAGGCCGATGCCCCGCCCCTCGTGCCCGCGGATGTACAGGACGACTCCCCTGCCTTCTTCCGCCACTTTGCGAAGTGCGAGGTCGAGCTGTGCCCCGCAGTCGCAGCGAAGCGACCCGAACACGTCACCGGTCAGGCACTCACTGTGCACTCGGGTCAGGACGTCCTCCCCTTCACCGAGTTCGCCCATGATGAACGCGACGTGTTCGCGGCTGTCCACGGTCGATCGGTACCCGACGGCCCGAAACGTGCCGTACTCGGTGGGGATCGTCGCCTCCACCACCCGCTCGAAGGGCTTCTCCTCGCGCACGCGCCGGTAGGCGATCAGGTCGGCGATCGATCCGAGCAGCAGGTCGTACTCCTTGGCGAATCGTTCGAGATCGGGGAGACGGGCGACGGTTCCGTCGTCGTTCATCACCTCGGCGAGCACCGCCGCCGGGTAGAGCCCGGCCATGCGGGCGAGGTCCAAAGCCGCCTCCGTGTGCCCGGCGCGCTTGAGGACGCCGCCTTGGGTGTAACGGAGCGGATAGACGTGACCCGGCCTCGCCAGATCGCCCGGACCGGTGGCCCGATCGATGAGCGCCCGAACCGTCGCGACTCGATCGCGCGCCGAGATCCCCGTCGTGACGCCGCCCAACGCATCGACCGACTCGGTGAACGCAGTGCGATGGCTCTCGGTGTTCGTGCGCACCATCTGGGGCAATTCCAGCTCCGCAAGGCGTTCCTGCAGCATCGGTACGCAGATGATCCCGCTCGTGTGCCGGATCATGAACGCCATCTGAGATTCCGTGATCTTGTCCGCCGCAACGAACAGATCGCCTTCGTTCTCGCGGTCGGCGTCATCGACGACGATCACCATCTCCCCGCGAGCGAACGCCTGGATGAGGGCATCGGGCTCGGCAAACGTCACGACTCGGTCTCCATGATCCGCGCTACGTACTTGCCGAGGATATCGCCCTCGAGATTGACCTCGTCTCCCTGCCGCAGTCGGCCGAGGGTCGTCGCATCGAGGGTGTGCGGAATGAGGGCTATCTCCACAGTGACCTCGCCGAGGTCGGCGACCGTGAGGCTCACGCCGTCCACCGTCAGCGAGCCTTTGGCGACGATCCACCGCAGCATGCTGCGAGGAACTTCGATCGTGAGTCGACGACCGATCCCCTCTGGCTCGGACGCCAGCACCCGCCCCAGGCCGTCCACGTGACCTTGCACGATGTGGCCGTCGAAGCGCCCCTCCGCCGGCATCGCCCGCTCGAGGTTCACGCCGTCGCCGATCCGGAGCCGACCGAGGTTGGTCTTCTCGAGGGTCTCGGCCACGACGTCGACCGAGAAGGTGTCGCCTGCGACCGCGGTGGCCGTGAGGCACACGCCTGCCACCGCGACGGAGGCGCCGACCGGGAGATCCCCGCTGACGAGATCAGAGCGGATCGTCACCCCGCGCCCGGATGCGTCGCCCGACAGAGAGACGATGGTGCCGACGTCTTCGACGATTCCCGTGAACATACCCGTGCCCTTCGGCTGGCGACGGCAGTCTACGGATACGTCGGGTTCAGGCCGATTCGGCCTGAACCACAGCCCACTCGACCCGCAGGTCCTCCCCCACCCGCCGGACGTCGGTGATGGTGACCGCGGTGGCGTCCGCCAGCGACTGGAACGATCGGTCGAAGGCGCCGCGGCCGATCCCACCCGCCACCTTGGATGCCAGATACCAGACGCCACGGGACACCAGGCCGGCCTCCCACATCGACGCTGCCACCCCCGATCCACCTTCGAGCAGGACCGAGAGGATGCCCCGTTCCGTAAGACGGAGGACACCTGCCCGCAGGTCCACCCGACCGCCCGACCCGGCCTGAACGATGTCGCCGGACGGTGCCACGACAGGTCCGGCGGCGAGGACGACGGGGCTTCGCCCCCAGATCTGGGCGTGGGCCGGGAGCGGACGCTGACCGGCCACCACCACGGGGATCGGCTGACGCCCGTCGAAACCGGTCAGGCGCACGTCGAGGCGCGGGTCGTCTTCGCGAACCGTGCCCGCGCCGACCATGACGGCGTCGTGGTCGGCCCGCAACAGGTGGGCATCCTCACGCGCCTCGGGCCCCGTGATCCATTGTGAGCCGCCGTCTGCCGCTGCGATCTGCCCATCCAAGGTGAGGGCCGCCTTGATGGTCACCAGCGGGAGCCCCGTCCTGCGGTGGTGGAAGTACGCCGGGTCGAGCGCCTCGACGCTGTCCGATTCGACACCGACGATCACATCGAGCCCTGACCGCCGCAGCCGATCGATTCCCCTGCCAGACACGCGGGGATCCGGATCCACCGCGCCGATGATCACGCGATCCACGCCCGCCTCGATCAGACGATGGGTGCACGCCGGGGTCCGACCTTGGTGGTCGCACGGCTCGAGCGTGACCACGACGGTGCCACCCCGTGCCGACTCGCCTGCGGCGTCGAGCGCCAGCGCTTCGGCGTGGGGCTCGCCTGCGGATGTGTGGACGGCGACCGGCATGCGCCGTCCGCCGGCGTCGATCACCACCGCCCCCACTCGAGGATTGGGGTGCGGGTGAGTCCGGCGGGCGGCAGACACCGCCTCCCGCATGGCCTCCCGCTCGAGAGGAGAAGGATTCACGCAGTCCGTCGGTCGATCTGGTACGACGACCCGTGTTGCTTCTTGGCGAATTCCTTCATTTCGACTGCAACCGCGGACGCCTCCCATTGCGAGGTGATCGGGCGGATCATGCTCGAGACCACTCCGAGCGAGATGGAGACGACGGGGAAGGCGTAGCGCTCTCCTCTCCGGTCTGTCACCTCGATGTAGCCGCGCAGCGCGTCTGCGGTGTCGTAGTGATCGAGGATCCCGTCGTCGAACCGTTCGATCATCGCCTTGCAGAACGACTCCGCGACCTCGGCGTCGACGATCGCCACGAAGTCGTCCCCTCCGATGTGGCCGATGAAAGCGCTCTCGTCGCCCACATCGTCTGCTGCACCGCGCAGACACTCTCCACAGAACCGGATGACGGAGTCGCCGCGCATGAACCCGTAGTGGTCGTTGTAGGCCTTGAAGTTGTCGAGATCGCAGTGGACCAGGGCGAATGAGGCGCCCGAGGCGATCCGATGCTCGATCTCCTGGCCGATGCGGAAGTTCCCCGGAAGGCCGGTCAACGGTGAGGTGTCGCGGGCCGCCTTGGTGCGACGGAGAACCGCCTTCACCCGTGCGACGAGTTCGTTCACGTCGAACGGCTTCGTCACATAGTCATCTGCGCCCATCTCCAGCCCGCCCACACGGTCTTCGGTGAGTCCCCGGGCGGTGAGCAGGACGATCGAGGTGGATGCGAGGATGGCGTGCTGTCTCATCTTGCGGAGGGCGGTGAGGCCGTCCATTCGAGGCATCATGATGTCGAGCAGCACCAGATCAGGCGGGTTGGCGATCGCCTCGTCGAGCGCCTCCTGCCCGTCGGCGGCCGTTCCCACCTGGTATCCCTCGAGTTCGAGGTTGATCCGTACGACGCGAACGATGTCCTCATCGTCGTCCACGACCAGGATTCGCTCGCTCATCCGTCCCTCTCGATGATTCTTCGCAACTCGTCGATGGCCTCCGCCGGCACCGGGGCCCCGAACACGGCCGTCCCCGCCACGAATACGTTGGCACCCGCATCGCGGGCCTGGCGGACCGTGTCCACCGTGACCCCACCATCGATCTGTATATCGACCTCCAGATCGTGGGAGTCAACCCATTTCCTGGCCTGTTCGACCTTGGGCAGCACCTCGGGCATGAAGCGCTGACCACCGAACCCGGGATGCACCGACATGATGACCACCATCGAGCACAGTTCGACGAACGGCTCCATCGCCTCGAACGGCGTCGCCGGGGAGATGACCACCCCGAAGTTCAGCCCGTGGCGCCTGGCTCTCGCCGCGTCATCGGAAGGATCGGGAACCGCCTCCAGATGGACGGTCACCATGTCCGCTCCCGCCTCTTTCAGATCCTCCAGGTAGGCGGTGGGATTGGTGGTCATGATGTGACAGTCGAACACCATGTCGGTGTGCGGTCGAAGCGAGCGGATCACCGGCATCCCGAAGGTGATGTTGGGGACGAAATGTCCGTCCATCACGTCGAGGTGGAGGAGATCCGCTCGGCCGTCGATCGCCGTCACCTCCTCACGGAGCCGGGCGAAATCCGCCGCAAGAAGCGATGGTGCGATCTTGTATTCCACCGCCGGCGAGTGTACCGGCCGACCACCGGCGGTTCGGGCATCCACCGCCGGGCTCCCCACCGTGCCTTCGCCGGACCTGCCCGCGCCGGGCCGAGGGCGCGCCGGCGCTCACCGGTCGAACACGCAGATGAACATTCCGTCGGTGGCACCGAGATGGGGGCCCATGACCAGTCCATCTCCGACGGGTACGCCCGGAAGATCGTCCGGTGGCCTTCCTCCCAGCCCGGCGACCACATCGATCGTCTCGTCGGGAGTCACCGTGCACACCGAGTACACGAGCCGCCCTCCCGGACGCACGAGTCGCACCGAGGCCTGCAACAGATCGCGCTGGAGCCGGGCGAGCCGCTCGATCTCCTCCGGGCTGACCCGGTAGCGGATCTCGGGGCGCCGCCGCAGCGTGCCAAGGCCGGTGCAGGGGGCGTCGAGGAGCACCCGGTCGAAGCTCTCGTCTGCAACACACGGCCGGGTCCCGTCTGCTGTCACCCACAGGGCTCCCGGATGGCGTCTCGCCGCGTCTCGGACCCGTCGGCGATGGCGGTCGGCGGCCACCACCGTTCCTTCCGCGCCGGTCAGATCCAGGAGGTGGCCGGTCTTGCCTCCCGGCGCCGCCGCGACGTCGAGGACCCTGTGACCGGGGGCGGCGTCGACCGCCAACCCCACCGCCACGGACGCGGGGTCCTGGATGGCCACGCCCGGCGGCAATGGGCCTTCCGAGCGGGACCACAGCCACGCGCCGGCGATGCCCGGGACCGGCTCGGCTCCCGGGAACCCGCTCCTCGATCGCACGCCGGTGGCAGCCGGCTGGTTGGACGCCCGGAGGAATGAGCCGGTGTCGGGCCCGAGTGTTCTCTCGAGCGACTCGACGAGCCACTGTCGGAAACCCAGATCAGAGAACCCGGCCTCGGGAGGTTCGTTTTCGGCGATGCGTCGCATCACGGCGTTGACGAATCCCGCCGCCCGTGGCGTCGTCTGCTTGGCAGCAGACACCAGCGTGTCGACGACGACCGGCACCGGACGGGCGCCCTCCCGGATCTCGTGCGCGCCTACCCGCAGCAGATCCAGGATCGGAGGATCCAGTGCGTCGATCTCGCGGCCGGCGGCGCGGGAGATCTGATGGTCGATCCATGGGACGTGCCGGAGGAGGCCCATCACGAGGGCCTGTACCGCAGGGACGGACGCCGAGTCCTCTGCTTCGACCCTGAGAGCGACATTCGCCCACGCCCCGGAACGCAGCACGCGCCCGATCGTTCGGGCTGCGGCCAGACGCTCTTCGACGGCGCTCATTCGAGCCGGCCAAGGGGCAGCGCCTGTCCGCGCGCCCATTCGATGCCGGTGACGGGCCGCCTGCCGGCGGACTGAATGAGCCGGATCTCGACCCGCCCGTCCACCGCCGAGCACCACAGCCGGCCGTCGTTGACTTCGAGCGATCCGGGCGGGACGTCCGTGCCGTCGCGCACATCGCCCGCCTGCAGCAACTTGACCGGTCCACCCTTCCGGTCCGCCGTCAGCCCGGGGGCCGGGGCCATGGCCATGATCGAACGCCGGAGGGTCTCCGCATCGGTGTCGGCGATGAAGCGCCGGTCAGACCCGTCGAGTTTGGGGGCGAGCGTGACGCCGCTCACCGGTTGGGGAACGGGCGTGATCGAGCCCGCAACGATCGCAGTGAGGTGGCGTCGGACGAGTTCCGCCCCGAGCACGGACAACCGACCGGTCAGGGTCCCGCCGGTCTCGTCCCTCCCGATCTCTGTCGACAGCGTGGCCAGGGTTGGCCCGGTGTCCAGCCCCTCGTCGAGCTGCATCAGCGTGACCCCCGATCGCTCATCGCCTGCCAGCATCGCCCGCTGCACGGGCGCCGCCCCCCGCCAGCGGGGCAGAAGCGAGAAGTGGACGTTGACGAAACCAGCGTCGGGGATCGCCAGCGCGCCCGGCCGTACCAACAGCCCGAAGGCCACGATCACGGCGACGTCGATCGGGCCGAGGCGGGTGAGGTGGGATGCGATCTCGGGGGACCGTTCCGGCTGGATCACGTCCAGCCCCAGCTCGCGAGCGGCCAGCTTGACTTCGGACGCCTGCGGTGTGCCGCTCCTGCCCCTTGGCCTGTCGGGTTGGGTGAACACGGCCACGACGTCTGTCGAGACGTGGAGCGCACGCAAGGTCGGCACCGCTGCGGCAGGCGTGCCGAGGAATACGGTTCTCACTCTTCCGGAGACCGCAGGCCGAGGGCTTCCAGACGGAGGTCGCGCAGCGCCTTCTTGCGCTCACGCCGGTCCAGATGATCGATCAGCAGCCCGCCGTTCAGATGTCCGATCTCGTGCTGGAGGACCCGGCCCAGCAGCTCTTCACCCTCGTACTCGATCTCGTTGCCCTCGAGGTCGAGCGAACGCACCCGGACGAAGGCCGGGCGGGTGATCGTCCAGTAATGACCGGGGACGGACAGGCACCCCTCGTCGAACTCGTATGTTCCGGCGGTCTCGAGGATCTCCGGATTGATGAGGACGCGGACTCCGAGGCCGTCCTGGGCGTCGAACACCGCAACGCGGCGGGACACCCCGATCTGGTTCGCCGCCAGGCCGACTCCCGGAGCGTCGTACATCGTCTCTGTGAGGTCCACGACCAGCTTGTGGACCCCGGCATCGATGTCGTCGACCGGCGTCGTAGGCGTTCGCAGCACCGGATCGCCGAACGTGCGCAGAGGGAAGATGGCCATGAGGCAGAGACGATAGTTGCGAGACCCACCCGATCAGGCGAGTCCGGACGCGCCACTCAGAGGTCGATCGGGTCGACGTCGACCCGGACGACGGCGCCCGAATCGCGCCAGCGCTGGATGTGGGGGCGAATCGCGCTCCTGAACTGCGCCAGGTCCGGCGCCTGCACCAGCCACCGATGGCCGTTGGGACCGTGGGCGGGACCCATCACCACGATTCCGGGCGCGGTCGACGAGATGACCTCGCCGATGGACCCGACCTGGACGTCCCCCCTGATTTCGACGACGGCCAGCTCTCCCGCCGGTGGATAGCCCAGCGCGGCGCGCGATTCGGCCTCCTGGCGAAGGGCGGGCAGCGGGTCGGCTCTCCGCAGCGCAGCCACCACGGGATGGTCCGGTTCGTTGGTCTGGAGGAGCAGTCTTCGACCCGATCCGTGCCGCACCGCCCCCGCCAGCCGGCCGCCCACCCGAAGGCATTCCTCCGCTGCTCGAAAGCTCGTCCCGAAGAGGATCCCGTCCACATCGGTGAACACGACCAGGTCGTATCCGCCGACCCCGGCCAGATCTCGCTCGGTCCCGACCTCGACCGGACCTTCGAACGGGAACTCCCCCACCTTCTCGCGCCCCACGATCCTGCCGACCTCCTCCACGAGCCGGCCAACTCCGGCCCCGAGCGGCTCGAAGCGCTCTGCACCGCACGCCTCGCACGGTCCCACCGGCGCTCCACATCTTGAGCATGTCACTCCCGGGTCCGGACGCGACCCGCACGAATTGCACTTCCGGACCGTGCGACATGCCACACATCGCATCGACGCTGCATACCCGCGGCGATGGGCGAAGACGAAGGTGCGCCCGCCCCGTCCGGTCACCGATCTGATTGCATGCCGGGCCGCGTCTGTGAGAATCCCCCCGCCCGGCGGCTCGGAACGCCGATCGATCACCTCGACCAGCGACCACAGGCGGCCGGCTGACGATTCGATCGACGGGCCTCCGGCGAGAACCTCGACCGAGGGCGTGGGCCCGGCGAATACGAGGCCGAAACGCTCGGTACGAGCCCTCACACGGAGAAGGTCGCGCGCATGGACCGTCGGGGTCTGGCGATCCTTCATCGCCCGCCTGCTTTCTTCCACCACGATGACGACACCGGGGGTGTGGACTGCCCATGCCGCCACCCGGGGAGTGCCCACCAGCACCACCGGGTGATGACGGGCTCGGACCCAGGCATCGGTGATGGACCGGGCGGGCATGTCGCCGTGCACGAGCACAACCTCACGGGCCACGACGCCGGTGAGCTGTGCCGCCAGTCCGGTGGCTTCCGCCCCGGTCGGCGCAACGATCATCGCGCTGCGGTCGACCGCGAGCGAGGCGTTGATCCGAGCGGCGAGCCCCGAGGCGTCCGGGTGAGACGTCAGCCAGACCGTGATCCCGGATCCACCACGGCCGGGTGTGACTCCGGTCGGCTCCGGCCGGGGGACCACCTGCTCGCCGAGGACCGGGGGTGCCGGCGGACTGTTCGGTGGGAGGGTGCGCTCGAGGACCACGGAAAGGGGTGCAACATAGTGATTCGCACACCACTTGAGCGCTTCGAGGTGCACGGGGTCGAAGGCGGACGAACGCCCCGACACCTGTGCGATCTCCCGTAGGCCGCCGGGGTCCCCATCCTCGCACGCCGTCACGAAGCCCTTCACGCGCCGCCCCGAGAGAGGAACCCGGACGATCGAGCCCACGGTGATCCGGTCCGCCATCGACTCGGGGATGAGGTAGCGGAAACCCTGGTCGACGGAGAACGACGGCACCGCGGGCACCACCCGGGCGACCCTGCCAGAAGCGCCTGTCTGGCTCAGAGGCCCACTGCCGCAGCGAGCTCTCCGGCAACCGCGGTCGACTCCCATGGGAACTCGGGACGTCCGAAGTGACCGTAGGCAGCGGTCCGGCTGAACATCGGTGAGCGCAGCCCGAGCCGTTCGAGGATGGCGGCAGGCCGGAAGTCGAACGCGTCTGCCAGCACCTTTTCGATCCGTCCCGGGTCCACCCGTTCGGATCCGAACGTGTCGAGGTGGATGGAGAAAGGCCGCGCCTGGCCGATGGCATACGCCAGCTGGACCTCGCACCGGGTCGCCAACCCTGCCGCCACCACGTTCTTGGCCGCGTGCCTGGCCGCGTACGCGGCGGAACGGTCGACCTTGGTGGCATCCTTTCCGGAGAAGGCTCCCCCGCCGTGCCTGGCGTACCCGCCGTAGGTGTCGACGATGATCTTGCGTCCGGTGAGCCCCGTGTCTGCCACCGGGCCGCCGATCTCGAATCGACCCGACGGGTTGAGGAGCAGCGGCACGTGTTCGTCCTGCAGGTAGTGGTCGAGCACCGGCCGGGCGACCTGATCTGCGAGTTCGGCGCGCATCCGGTCCATGTCGACACCGGCTGCGTGATGCGCAGATATCAAGACGTTGGTCACGGCCAGCGGCCGCTGACCCTCGTACTTGACGGTCACCTGCGTCTTGCCGTCTGGCCGCAGGTAGGGAAGGGTCCCATCCCGCCGTACGCGGCTGAGCCGCTCCGCGAGCCGATGCGCGAGCTGGATCGGGAGCGGCATCAGTTCCGGCGTCTCGTCGCAGGCGAAGCCGAACATGATGCCTTGATCACCCGCCCCGACCGCATCCAGCGGATCCTCCGAACCCGACCGCTTCTCGAGCGATTCCACCACTCCTCCGGCGATGTCCGGGCTCTGCTCGTGGATGAGCCGCACGATCTCGACGGTGTCCGCGTCGAAGTCGGGGTCGAAGCCGTGATAGCCGATGCGGCCGATCGTGGCACGGGCGATGTCGGCGATGGGAAGGACCTCGGAGACGGTGGTTTCCCCCGCCACGATCACTTTTCCTGTGGTGACGAGCGTCTCGCATGCCACCCGGGCAAACGGGTCGAGCTCGAGGGCGGCATCGAGGACGGCGTCGGAGATCGCATCTGCCACCTTGTCCGGATGACCTTCGGTCACCGACTCGGAACTGAAGAACCACTCGCGCGTCACGGCACCACTCACACGGGGGACCCGCAGGTTAGTGGGGAGGGTCGACGCCACGCGACTCCTCCGTCGCCGGCTGGTGTCACTGCCGGTTCGCCTCGATCAGATCCCACAGCCTCGAGGCCACTTCGGGCTTCGCCGCATGCTCCCAATGGTCGATTCGGCCGTCCGGATGGACGATCGACACCCGGTTGGTGTCCGTGCCGAACCCGGCTCCCGGCTCCGTCACGTCGTTGGCAACCAGGAGGTCGACCCCCTTCACACGAGCCTTCTCGGCCACGCGGTCCAGCGACCCTGCCTCTGCGGCGAACCCCACGAGGAAGGGGCGTTCGGTCCGGGCGGCCACCCCGGCGAGGATGTCTGGAGTCGGAACGAGCTCGACGCTCGGCGGTCCGTCGGCCCTGGCCAGCTTCGACTGGGAAGACCGGACGGGCGTGAAATCGGCGACTGCCGCCGCCATGACGGCGATCTCGCACTCGACCCGGCGTACGGCGGCATCCATCTCGTCCGCCGTCTCGACCTGAATCCGTTCGATGAGCCGGCTCGTCGGGATCGCCGAAGTGGTGACGAGAGTCACCGCCGCCCCTCTCTTGGCGGCCTCTTCTGCGATTGCGTGACCCATCTTTCCGGACGACCGATTCCCGATGTAGCGGACCGGATCGATGGGCTCGCGGGTGCCACCGGCGGTCACCAGGACCGTGGTGCCATCGAGAGAGCCGCGGAACAGCTCGGCCAGAGCCGCGACGATGACCTCCGGTTCTTCCATCCGGCCCAATCCCACGTCGCCACCGGCCAGGTCACCGGCGACAGGACCCACGAGTCGCACACCGTCGTCGAGAAGAGTCCGAATGTTGCGTTGGGTCGAGGCCTGCTCCCACATCTCGCTGTGCATCGCCGGCGCGACGAGGATCGGGACGGCAGAGGCGATGACCGTTGCGGCAACCGGATCCTCGCTCAGCCCGTTGGCCAGTCGCGCCAGGGTCGCCGTCGTCGCCGGAGCGACCACGATCGCGTCTGCCCACCGTGCCAGCTCGGTGTGGGGCGACACCGAACGCGGGTCGCCGGTCAGAGACGTGGTAACCGGGTGGCCCGTGAGACCGGCCAGCGTGGCCGGGCCCAGGAACTCGGTCGCCGCTCGCGTCATCACGGCGCGTACGTCGCATCCGGCCTCGACCAACCGTCGCGCGAGATAGGCGGCCTTGTATGCGGCAATGCCTCCGGACACACAGAGGACGATCCGCCGCCCTGCGAGGGGCATCAGCCTTCCTCGTGCTCCACGGTGACCTTGCCCTCGGAGATCTCCTCCATGGCGATCGTGAGCGGTTTGCGGCTCAGGGAGTGGACCTGCGGAGGCACGTAGTGACCGATGCCTCCGCCTAGCTGATGAAAGTATGCATTGATCTGGCGGGCCCGACGGGCCGAAACCACGACCGCTGCGAACCGGTTTCCGACCTGATCGACCACGTCTTCGATTTTCATGTGCACCAGCATACGCGTGATCGCGAAATGCCGAAACCGGGGAGGATCACCATCGGGGGCGCCGGGCGGATCGCCACGAGCATGTGGGGCGAGCCGCCGGTCCCCTCTTCGCCCCAACCCCGACCGCTTCCACCGATATCAGCGACCGGGATTCGCGGTGATCAGATCCACGATCTCTTCGACTGCCAGGTCGACATCGTCGTTGACGATGCGGTGATCGAACACCGAGGGGGCCAGCTGCATGTCGCGCGCAGCCCGTTCCAATCGTCGCTCGACGGCATCACCGTCGGTGTCTCCTCTTCGTCGCAGCCGGTCGGCCAGATCAGCGAATGAGGGAGGCGCAATCCAGATCAGCATGGCGTCGGGGTACAGGGCCTTCACCTGCCTGGCGCCCTCCAGTTCGATGTCGAGCACCACGATCGGGCATGTGCGCCTGGCTTCATCGATCGACGTCGCCGGGGTCCCGTAAAGGTGTCCGCCGTACTCGGCCCACTCCACCAGCTCATTCCGGTCGACCATGTCTTCAAACCGCGTTCGGCCCACGAAGTGGTAGTGCCGGCCGTCCACCTCGCCGGGCCTCGGCAGGCGCGTCGTCGCCGACACAGAGAACCCATAGGGAATCCGTTCGGCCAATCGGGCGAGGATCGTGGACTTCCCCACACCGGAGGGTCCGGAGATCACCACCAGCCTTCCGGGGGGCGAGGAGGGATCAGGCGAATTCGTCGAGGAGTGCGGCGCGCTGTCTGGCACCGAGACCTCTCAGGCGGCGGTTGTCGGCGATGCCCAGGGCCTCCATCAAGCGCTTGGCCTTGACCTTGCCTGTCCCCGGCATCGACGACAGCACAGAAGCCACCTTGATCCCGCCGATGAGGTCGTCTTCCTCGGCTCGCTCCAAGAGCTCTCCAAACGTGAGCGAGCCGAGTTTCAGCAGTTCCTTCACCTCTGCACGAACCCGACGGGCCTCGCCGGCACGCGCCAGCGCCGCTGCACGCTGTTCGTCTGTGAGTTCCGGTGGTTGCAAGGGCTGTCCCTCCGTTGCGGTCCGCGGACTCTAACGGTCGTGAGCTCCGGAATCCACGATCTCCGCCTCGATCGCCGCCGCCGCGGCCGCCGGATCGGGAGCCCGGGTGATGGGGCGGCCGACCACGATCATGTCCGCTCCCCGGCGCAACGCTTCGGCCGGCGTCGCCACCCTCGCCTGATCGTCTGAGCCGGCGCCCGCCGGCCTGATCCCCGGGGTGACCCTCACGAGCGAAGGGGCCACCTGGTGGACGTCACCGAGTTCCTTCACCGAGCAGACGACTCCTTCCACGCCGGCGGAAGCCGCCAGGCGTGCCAACCGGGCAACCTGTCGCCCCGGGGACCCGGAGAAACCGACCTCGGCTGCGTCGGCCGCATCGAGGCTCGTGAGCACCGTGACCGCCAGAATGCCGATGTCACGGCCGCCGGCTCCGGCGATCGCTCCCTCGACGGCCGCTTCCATCATCACCCGGCCGCCACCGGCGTGCACCGTGATCCAGCGGGCACCCATCCCGGCCAGTTGGCGGGCAGCCCCTCTGACGGTGTTGGGGATGTCATGGAGCTTGGCGTCGGCGAACACCGGCAGATCGAGTGCGGCCACTGCGGCGATCGTCCCTGGTCCCGGTCCCATGAGGAGCTCGAGTCCGACCTTGAATCCGCCCACGTGATCCCTCACCCGATGGGCCAGGCGCACCGCCTGGTCGGCGTTCGGGACGTCGAGCGCCACCAGCACCGGGTTTCTCACCATGGCTCCATCGTTCCCACGAGGTCGGCGAGCCTGTCGACCCCCATCTGCGCGAGGCGACGCCGCACACCTCGGAGGATGCGGCGCGCCACTCTCGGCTCGGCGAAATGGGCGGTCCCCACCCCCGCGGCGGAGGCACCGGCGATGACGTACTCGATCACGTCGTCCCCGGTCGAGATGCCACCGAGCCCGAGGATCGGCGTCCCCGGCATGGCCCGAGCCACTTCCATGACACACCGCAGCGCGATGGGTTTGAGCGGCGGACCCGAGTAGCCGCCGATCGTCCCGCTCAGCGCGGGACGGCGTGTGGCCAGATCGATCCTCGCTCCCCATACGGTGTTGGTCAGCACCAGGAAGTCAGCGCCGGCGTCCATTGCGGCCGCTGCAACCGAGACGATGTCCTCGGAATTCGGCGACAGCTTGGCGCCGATCGGGACATCCACCGCCTCTCTCACCGCGCCGATCACCTCCGCCGACCGGCTCGGATCCAGCGCGAACAGGTGGCCATCGAGGTTCGGGCAGGACAGATTGATCTCGATGACCGGCACTCCTGCACGGCTCATCGCCGCCGCCACGGTCACGAACTCCCCGACGCTGGCGCCGACGGCGGATCCCCACACCTGTGTCGGCACTCGCGCGAGGTCTGATCCCACGGCCGCCAACCAGGCGTCGACCCCCGGATTCTGGATGCCGATCCCGTTGAGCATGCCCACACCGGCGGGGGCGATCCTCGGCGCAGGCCTCCCCTCCCACGGCGTCGCAGAGACCGACTTGGCGACCGCCGCTCCGTACATCGAGAAGTCCGTCACGTCGACGAAGTCCACGACCGAGCCCACCGTGCCCGAGGCGGCCACCAGCGGCGAGGTCAATGGGACCGGGCCGAGCTGCATTCGGAGATCGATCAACGCGAGCCCCCCGGCCCTGGTGTGCGGCGCTGTCGCGTCGCCCCGCCCCGCCTCGGCGCCGTCGCCTGCGCGGACGGGCGCGCCTCACCCATGCCAGTCCTGCAGACTGCGCGGCTCGAGTGTGGCATCGCCCGATCGTAGAGAACGGGCCACCTGGAGCCCGCCCTGGAGCGTCGTGACGCAGGGGATGCCCGCGCGTCTGGCGGCGTGCCGGATGACCCGTCCGTCGCTTCGAGCCCGCCCGCCCCGTGGCGTGTTGATGACCAGCTGGACCCGGCCGGACTCGATAGCGGTCTTGGTGT
>DATCZS010000106.1:0-16038 GCA_036525795.1 Acidimicrobiia bacterium
TCCGTCTCTCGCCTTCGGCTCGAGCCACCTCCCCCGCCGGGGGAGGAGACGGCGGGTGTCTCACCCGGTTGGAGGGGGGAGAGGGAGAACCGCATGTTTTGTTCGCATAGAGGCCGGTCCCTATTCTCGACCACCGGTAGCACCAGGTAGCGAGCAGCGAGCCAGATGGACTTCGTCGACCTTCTCATCATCGTCGGACGCGTGCTCGCCACGTTCGTCCTGCTCCTCCTCGTGACCGTCGTCAATGTGTGGGCCGAACGCAAGATCGTGGCCGACATGCAGAACCGGATGGGCCCCATGCGAGCCGGCCCCTACGGGATCCTCCAGACGGTTGCCGACGGTCTCAAGCTGTTCTTCAAAGAGCAGATCAACCCCAAGAAGGCGGAGATGGGCGCCTTCCTGCTGGCCCCGTTCATGGCGGTCATCCCGGCGTTCCTGCTCTTCATGGTGATCCCGTGGGGAGCTCCCATCGTGGGAGAAGAACGCACGTTTGCCCTCCAGGGCACCGACCTCAACGTCGGTGTGCTCTTCGTGCTGGCGATGTCCTCGCTCGCCGTGTACGCCGTGGTGCTGGCGGGCTGGTCGTCCGGGTCGAAGTATCCGTTGCTGGGCGGGGTCAGGGCGACTGCCCAGGCCATCTCCTATGAGGCGGCGATGGGGCTCGCCATCGTGGCCGTGGTGTTGTGGTCCTCGACGGTCGGTGACTCCGGAGGCGGCACGCTGTCGCTGGCCGGAATCGTGGAGCGGCAGGCCGGCACGTTCGACAACATCCCCGGCGTGTCCGCCGTGACCCAGTTCATCCCCCGTTGGAACGTGTTCCCCCAGATCGTGGCATTCGTGATCTTCCTGATCGCCGCCGTGGCAGAGACCAACCGTGCGCCGTTCGACCTGGTCGAGGCGGAGCAGGAACTGGTGGGCGGCTTCCACACCGAATACTCGGGGATGCGGTTCGCCATGTTCTTCCTGGCCGAGTACATCAACATCTTCTCGATGTCCGCCCTCGGTGCGACGCTCTTCCTCGGCGGATGGAACGGCCCGACCTTCGAGTCGGTGCTGCCCGGTTTCCTGTCGGCGGCGCTGCCGACGGTGTGGTTCCTCTTGAAGACCTACGCCATCATCTTCTTGTTCTTCTGGATCCGGGCCACCCTTCCCCGGCTCCGCTACGACCAGTTGATGCAACTGGGGTGGAAGCGACTCATCCCGACCGGGCTGTTGTGGGTGATGCTGATGGCGGTGGTGGTCGGAGTGCGCCAGTTCGGTGCGCCGTGGGCGTGAGGTGATTCGATGGGTGTGTTCGGAGAGTTCGTCAAAGGGTTGAAGGTCACGGGCCGGATAGGCATCCGCGGCTTCTTCGGCAAGGGCATCCTCACCACCGAGTATCCGAAGGAGTTCCGCCAAAAGCCCCAGCGTTTCCACGGCAGGCACGTCCTCAACCGGTATCCGGACGGGATGGAGAAATGCATCGGCTGCGAACTGTGCGCAGGCGCGTGCCCGGCCCACTGCATCTACGTCCGCGGACAGGACAACTCTCCGGAGGATCCTGTGAGCCCGGGGGAGCGCTTCGGGTTCGTGTACGAGATCAACCTGCTCCGCTGCATCTTCTGCGGGTTGTGCGTGGAGGCATGCCCGACGGAGGCGATCACGATGACGCATCTCTTCGAGATGTCGACCACGAACCGGGATGACGGCATCTACACCAAGGACGAGCTCCTGATGCAGACCGACGGCTCGGTACCCCACATGTTCCCGCCGGATGGTCTCTCCAACCGCGATGAGCTGCTGACCGCCGACGGCTGGGTGCGGGCGACCGCTCCGTCCGGGTCGGCTGCCTACGAGGGCGTGCAGGCATGGCAGGGGACGCCCGGACCCGGTTCGTGGGAGCCGGAGCCCGATCAGGACACGACGGACGCCTGATGGTCGAGACCGTGATCTTCGTGCTCATGGCGACTGCGGCCGTCGGCGGTGCACTGGCTGTGGTGTTCGCCAAGAACCCCGTCTACGCCGCACTGGGCCTGCTCGGCACACTGTTCTCGCTTGCCGTGATCTACGTGGTCAACCTCGCCCACCTGGTGGCGGCGGTGCAGGTGATCGTCTACGCCGGCGCCGTCATGACGCTGTTCCTCTTCGTGATCATGATGATCGGAGTCGACCGCGACGAGGACACCACCGAGCAGCTTCCCTATCAGCGGATCTTGACCGGGGCGCTCGCCGCCCTGACGCTGATCCTGGGGGTTGCGGTGGCGCTGGGCGGTGACTTCTCATGGACCCCGGGGGCGCCCGCCGGCGTGGCGATCCCCAACGGCACCGTCGAGGCGATCGCCGAGCCGATGTTCACCGACTGGGTGCTCCAGTTCGAGGCGACCGCCCTGCTGCTCACCGTTGCCGCCGCCGGTGCCATCGCCCTCGCCCACTTCCGGCGGGGACCCGCCGAGCCGGAGGAGGGCGCCGAATGATCCTTTCGCCCCGTCGCCTTCGCACCGATCCCGGACCGCCGATCGGTGCTCGCTCCGGCCCGGGGGAGGTCGGCCAATGATCGTCACTCCCGGCTGGTACATGACCCTGGCGGCGGTGCTGTTCGTGATCGGCTTGCTCGGCATCATGGTGCGGCGAAACGCCCTGATCATGTTCATGTGCGTCGAGCTCATGCTCAACGCGGTCAACCTCACCTTCGTGGCGGCAGGCCGCGCCTTCGGGGTGATCGACGGCCAGCTCTCGGTGTTCTTCGTGCTGGTGGTGGCCGCGGCTGAGGTGGTGGTCGGTCTGGCGATCATCGTCGCCATCTTCCGCAAGCGCGAGAGCGCCTCGGTGGACGAACTGGCGGAGCTGAGAGGATGAGGGGACGCTCCGAGTTCGCCGTGGCATACGGCACGCCGCGCGTCGCAGCCGGGCCGTCGGAGGTGTGCCGATGACCGAGGCCGTCAACGTGCTCGTTCCGCTGGTGATCGCGCTGCCGCTGCTCGGAGCAGTGGTGCTCCATTTCCTGGGGAGGAGGATCGGCGAGCCGCTGTCGGGGTGGCTGGCGTCCGGCGCCATCGGCGCGTCCTTCGTGCTCGGGTTGATCTCGGCGGTGCCGTTCATCACCGGTGAAGAGCACCACGCCATCCACATCATGCTCTGGGAGTGGATGCCGGCCATCGGGGCGTCCTTCGAGATCCAGTGGGACGCCCTCTCCGCCCTCATGACCTTGGTCGTGACCGGCGTCGGCAGCCTCATCCACGTCTTCGCCGTCGGCTACATGCATGGCGACGAGCGCTTCTCGAGGTTCTTCACCTACCTCAACCTCTTCGCCGCGTCGATGCTGACCCTGGTGCTGGCGGGCAACTACGCCATGTTGTTCATGGGCTGGGAGCTGGTGGGGCTCTGCTCCTACCTGCTGATCAGCTTCTGGTACACCAAGCCCTCCGCCGCCGCCGCCGGCAAGAAGGCCTTCGTGGTCAACCGCATCGGTGACCTCGGGTTCATGGTGGCGCTGATGCTGGTGTTCGTGAACTTCGGCACCCTGAGCTTCGAAGGCATCTTCGAGCGGGCCGGAGACGTGCTGAGCACGGGCACCGCCACTGCCATCGGCCTGCTGATGCTGGTCGGCGCGGCCGGCAAGTCCGCCCAGCTGCCGCTCTATGTGTGGCTTCCCGATGCCATGGAAGGCCCCACGCCGGTGTCTGCCCTCATCCATGCCGCCACCATGGTCACCGCCGGTGTCTATCTGGTGGCGCGTTCGGCTTCGATCTTCGAGCTTGCCCCCGCCGCCGGGATGACCGTGGCCACGGTGGGGGCGCTCACGGCACTGTGGGCGGCGTCGATCGCCATCGCCCAGACCGACATCAAGCGGGTGCTGGCCTACTCCACCGTGTCCCAGCTCGGGTACATGTTCCTGGCGGTGGGCCTCGGCGGCTACGTCGCAGGGATCTTCCACCTGATGACCCACGCCTTCTTCAAGGCTCTTCTCTTCCTCGGCTCGGGCTCGGTCATCCATGGCATGGCGGATGAACAGGACATGATGAAGATGGGCGGGCTGCGAAGACACATGCCGGTCACCGCCGCCACCATGGGCATCGCCACGCTGGCAATCGCCGGGTTCCCGCTGCTCGCCGGCTTCTGGTCGAAGGACGAAATCCTGGGAGTGGCATTCGAAGCGGGCGGGTTCGCATCGGTGCTGTACGTGATCGGCCTGGTCACGGCGCTCCTCACCGCCTTCTACATGACCCGCCAATGGGTGATGGTGTTCATGGGGGAGGCGCGCTGGGACGAAGGTGTGCACCCCCACGAGTCACCGCGGGTGATGACCGTCCCGCTGGTGGTGCTCGCCGGCCTCTCGCTTGTGGCCGGATTCGTGAACACCCCGTGGAGGCTGGGGCTGGAACACTTCCTGGAGCCGGCGTTCGAGGGCGTGAAGATGGCGCATCCGCCGGAGGGATTCGGGATGTTCCTGCTGCTCGCGGCGGTGTCGGTGGGTGCCGGCCTGGCCGGCCTCGCTGCCGGCGGGTTCGTCTACACCCGGCCCCGGCAGATGTGGGAGCGGTTCCAACAGTCGTTTGGCTCGCTGTGGTCGGCCTGGGAGCAGGCCTACCGGGTCGACGACCTCTATGGGGCGGCGATCGTCGCTCCCGGCAGGAAGGCTGCCGAAGCCGCTGCGTTCAAGTTCGATCTCCCGGTCATCGACGGGATCGTCAACGGGGTGGGCCGGCTGGTGCGCGAGGCCGGGACTCGAACCCGCGTCATCCAGACCGGGTTCGTTCGCAACTATGCGGTCGCGTTCGGCGCAGGTCTGATCGGCGTCGTCGTGTGGCTGCTCATCGCCGGGGGCGGACTGTGATGTGGCATGTCCAGCCTCGCATCTCCCCTCTCACACAACAGGCGTGTGACGTGCGACGTGTGACGTGGGACTGCACTTCAAAGGAGCGCTGCCCATGCTGACGTGGCTGGTGGCGACGCCGGTGATCGCAGCGGTCGTGGTCGTCTTGTTGCCGCGCAAGCGCACCGAACTGTTCCTGCCTGTCGGGTTTGCCCTCTCGTTCGTCCCGCTGGCCCTGGCCGGGGTGCTGTTCTTCCAGTTCGACGGCGCGATCGCCGACTTCCAATTCGTCGAGCGCTCCTCGTGGTACGAGCCGTGGGGGATCGACTGGCATCTGGGGGTCGACGGGATCTCGCTGGGGCTGGTGGTGCTGACCACGATCCTCATTCCGATCTCGCTGGCCGCCTCCGTCTCCATCGATCGCCGCGTCAAGGAGTTCGTGGTCTATGTCCTGTTGCTCGAAGCGGGATTGATCGGGACGTTCCTGGCGCTCGACCTGTTCCTGTTCTTCGTGTTCTTCGAGGCGATCCTCATCCCGATGTACTTCATCATCGGAATCTGGGGGTCTGAGCGTCGCATCTACGCCGCGGTGAAGTTCTTCCTCTATACGGCCTTCGGCTCGGCGCTCATGCTGGCGGGGATCATCGCCATGGCGCTGATGCACAGCCGCCAGGTCGGAGTGCCGTCGTTCGCATTCGCCGATCTGCTCGCCCTCGACCTGACCCAGGGCCAGGAGCGGCTGCTGTTCGCTGCCTTCGCCCTGGCCTTTGCCATCAAGGTCCCGATGTTCCCGCTCCACACCTGGCTCCCAGACGCCCACGTCGAGGCTCCGACGGCCGGGTCGGTGTTGCTGGCAGGCGTGCTGCTGAAGCTGGGCACCTACGGCCTGCTTCGCTTCAACCTCGGCCTGTTCCCGCAGGCGAGCGTCGACTTCGTGCCGGTGATGGCCACGCTGGCCGTCATCGGCATCGTCTACGGGGCGGTGGTGGCCATCGTTCAGCCGGACCTCAAGAAGCTGGTGGCGTACTCGTCCGTGAGCCACCTCGGTTTCATCGTTCTCGGGGTATTCGCGCTCACCGCGGCCGGGATCCAGGGCGCGGTGATCCAGAACATCAACCACGGACTCACCACCGGTGCCCTGTTCCTTCTGGTCGGGATGATCTACGAGCGCCGCCACACCAAGAAGATCGCCGACTTCGGAGGACTGGCCAAGGTCATGCCCATCTACGCCGGTGTCTTCCTCTTCACCGCGTTCGCGTCGATCGGCCTTCCCGGACTCAACGGGTTCGTCGGAGAGTTCCTCGTGCTCATCGGGAGCTACGCCTCGCTCCCGGTGTATGCGATCGTTGCCGCATCCGGCGTCGTACTGGCGGCCATCTACCTCCTCTGGGCCTATGAGCGAGTGTTCACGGGAATCCCTGACCGGCCAGAGAACGCAGCCCTCGGCGATCTGACCGCCCGGGAGATCGGACTGCTGGTGCCGCTGGCGGCGCTGATCCTCGTCCTCGGTCTCTATCCCCAGATCCTCCTCGAGAAGACAGAGGCCACCACCGAGGCGCTCCTCGATCGAATCGAGGCGGTCACCGACTACCAGGTGCCGGATCCCGGCCGTCTCGGTGACGTGTTCAGCGTGGGGGAGGGTGAAGGATGATCCTGGCGCAGGCCGCTCCGAGCACGTATGTGTCGTGGATCGCCATCGCCCCCGAGATTGCGCTCGCGCTTGGTGCGGCGATCGTCCTCCTCGTCGATGTGCAGTTCCGCCCCAGGATCCGGGCGCTGGGCGGGGTGGCTTCCCTGGCGCTCGCCGTGGCGTTCGGGCTCTCGATTCTCCAGAAGCTCCGTCTCGACTCACTGCTCGACGGGTCGCTGGTGGTGCCCGACATCGGCCGCGAGGTGTTCCCGTTCGCCGAGACCATCGCCTTCGACCCGAATGCCGTCTTTGCCCGCTTCGTGATCCTGATCGTTGCCGGGCTGGGCATCGCCTCCGGCTGGCGGCTGTTCGAGCGGCTGGGACGGAGGGCCGCCGAAGCGCTGGCGCTGATGCTGATCTCGGCTGCCGGATTCATGTTCATGGCGTCGTCGCTCCACCTGGTGATGATGTTCCTGGGGCTGGAGGTGGGCTCCATCGCCCTGTATGTGCTTGCCGGGTTCTCCCGGGAGCGTTCGGACTCGGATGAGGCCGCGATCAAGTACTTCCTGCTCGGATCGGTGGCGTCCGCGGTGTTCATCTACGGGGTGGCGCTGGTCTTCGCCGGGACCGGTCGCCTCAACCTGCTCGCCGTCGCCCAGTACCTCCCGGGCGTTCAGATTCTTCGTCCCGGCGTGCTGCTCGCCGGGTTGGCGATGCTGATCGTCGGCCTCGCCTTCAAGATCTCGGCCGCCCCCTTCCACTCCTGGGCGCCGGACGTCTACCAGGGCGCCCCGGCCGGTCTCGTGGGATACATGGCGGCGGCGGCAAAGATCGGCGGGTTCGCCGCGCTCGCCCGGATCCTGTTCTCTGCCTTCCCTTCGATGACCGACGACTGGGCGCCGCTCGTCGCCGGGCTGGCCACGGTCTCGATGATCCTCGGGGCGCTGCTCGCCGCGGTGCAGGACGACGTCCGCCGGCTGCTCGCCTATTCGGGCGTGGCCCACGCCGGCTTCATCCTGACCGGGCTCGTGTCGGGCGGGTCGGGAGCCGGAGAGGTGTGGTTCTATCTCGCCGTGTACACCGTCCAGCTGGTGGGCGCCTTCGGCGTCGTCGCCTCCGTGGCGGGGGCCGGCTCGGGAAGGGCGTCGATCGCCTCGTTCGCGGGGCTGGCCCGCAGGATGCCGTTCCTCGCCACCACGTTTGCCATCCTGTTGCTGGGAATGGCCGGGCTGCCACTCACCTCGGGGTTCGTGGCCAAGTTCGGTGTCTTCCAGAGCGCCTGGCAGGGCGGGTTCGAGTGGCTGGTCATCGTCGGCGTGCTCGCCTCCGTGGTCGGCTTCTACTTCTACCTGAAGGTCATCGTCGCCATGTTCATGCAGGAGTCGGACGCCCCTGAGATGACCGACCCCGGAATCCCGACCCGTTGGGCTCTCGGCTTTGCCGCCACCGCCACCCTGGCGCTTGGCCTGTTCCCCGAGCCGCTGCTGGCCCTGGCTCGTGACACGCTTCCGATCTGACCGGGGCCGTACAGGGGTCGTGGCCGGCGCGCTGGTCGCCGTGCTGGCGGTGGGATTCGCACTGCCGGTGCTCGGGGCCCGGACCCAGTCCGACCTCGTGCTGATCCGCGAGGGTGACGTCATCGAGGAGGACCTCTACGCCGCCGGCAACGACATCCAGGTCGACGGCGTCATCCGCGGGGATCTCGTGGCCTCGGCGTTCGACGAGATCACGATCGCCGGCCGGGTCGAGGGCTCGGTGGTGGCGATTGCGTCCCGGGTGGTCGTCTCGGGCGAGATCACCGGGTCGCTGCGGGTCGCCACCCCCGACCTCGAAGTCTCGGGGTCGGTAGGAGAGGATGTGTTCGCCGCCGCCTGGAACGTGGACGTGGCGCGGGAGGCGACCGTGGCCCGCGACTTGCTGGTCTGGGCGTGGGATGCGGGCACGATCGGCTCGGTGGGCCGCAACGTCGAGGGCCGGCAGCGCAGTCTGGATCTGGGTGGAGACGTCGCCGGTGACGTCGAGGTCTCGGTTGCCCGCCTCCTCGTGCTGCCGGGATCTTCTGTGCGGGGGGATCTCGTGTACACCTCCGACCGCCCGGCGGACATCGACGAGTCGTCGGACGTCGGGGGAAGCCTGATCAATGAGCGGGCCCTTCCGGTGAACGTGCGGATCCGCGCACTCGGGATCATGATGCGAGTGCTCACCACCATCGTGGTCTTGGCGCTCGGCCTGTCGATTCTCTGGGCAGGTTCGGAGCGGGCCGACCGGGCAGCCGTCGCGGTCAGACAGAGGCCGGTGGCGTCGATCGCCTGGGGTGTGGGCATCATGTCGGTGCCCGTGGCCGTGACCGTGGTCATGGCGCTGATCGTCTCGCTCAGTCCGCGCTCGGCCGGGATCCCGCTGGCAGGCGTATTCGCCCCGGTGATCCTCGGATTGACCAGCCTGCTGGTGTTCGCCGCCCTGACCGCTCCCGTGCCCGTGGCGACGGCGATCGGCACTCTCATCAGACCCGGGCGAACGGTCTACGCCCGTTTCGTGCTCGGCTTCGCGGTGGTGTGGATCGCCGTCGTCCTCCCGTGGGTGGGCGGGGTGGTGCTGGCCGGGGTCGTCGCCCTCGGTCTGGGCGCCTGGATGCTCTCGGGCAGGCCGGGGGGCGCGGAAGGAGCCTAGGTCCCGGACACTCCGGGGCTCAGGCGGCCGTCATCGTCGAGCACGCCGCATCGCAGGCGTTCAGCCGTCTGCCCGCCCGAGCTTCTGCTGGATCCGCTCGTTCCCGGCCGCCGCCTTTTCCTGCAAGGCCCGCCGGTGCCGTTCGAGGGCCAGGGCCAGGTCGGGGTCACCGAGGGCCAGGATTCGCACCGCGAGCAATCCGGCATTGGCCGCCCCGCCGATCGCCATGGTGGCCACCGGGATTCCTGCCGGCATCTGGACGATCGACAGGAGCGCGTCGAGTCCGTCGAGGGAGGTCGCGTTCACCGGCACGCCGATCACCGGGAGCCGGGTGACGGAGGCGAGCATTCCGGGGAGATGGGCGGCGCCACCCGCTCCGGCGATGATCACCTGATATCCGCGCTCTGCTGCTGTCGCCCCGAACTCGATCATCGCCTCGGGTGTGCGGTGGGCGGACACGACCCGGACATCCACGGGGACGTCGAATTCCTCCAGCACCTGCACGGCCGGCTCCATCGTCGGGAAGTCCGAGTCGCTTCCCATCACCACTGCCACGGTCATCCGGTCACCTCCAACGAGCCGAGCGCATCGGCCACCGCCCTGGCGCGTGCCTGGGCCTCGGCCGCCTGATCATGGCACACGGTCACGTGCCCCAGCTTGCGGTTGAATCGGGGCGTCTTGCCATACAGGTGGATGTGGGCGCCGGGATCGGCGGCCAGCCCCTGTTCGAGTCGACACCTCGGGTCGGTCTCGGAGTCCCGGCCGATGACGTTGACGGTCACCGCCGCCCCGCAGGTGGCGTCGGGCGAGCCGAGCGGGAGGTCGAGCACCGCCCGCACGTGGTTCTCGAATTGGGAGGTGACGGCGGCCTCGATGGTGTGGTGGCCGGAGTTGTGGGGCCGGGCAGCCAGTTCGTTGACCAACAGGCCGCCATCGACCTCGAACAACTCGACCGCCAGGATCCCGACCGCGTCGACCGTCTCGGCCGCAGCGCTCGCAAGCTCGCGTGCGAGCCGAGCGATCTCGCCGGGCACGGGGGCCGGCATCGTGATCTGCCGGCACTGGCCGTCGACCTGGAGCGTCTCCACCGGGTCGTACACCACCGTCTGCCCGCCGGGCCTGCGGGCGACGAGCACGGCCAGTTCCCGTCGGAGATCGAGGAGGGGCTCGGCGATGAGCGTCTCGCCGTCGCGGAGGTATGGCCCGGCCGCGGCCTTCGCCTGGGTGGCGTCATCCACGAGGAACACCCCGCGCCCGTCGTAACCGCCGCGGGTGCGTTTGACGGCCATGGAGCCGAACCGGTCGGCGGCCTTTTGCAGTGCGTCGGCGCTGCGTACGACCTCGATCGGCGGAACCGGGAGACCGGCCGATCCCAACGCCTGACGCATCTCCAGCTTGTCTGCCACCACCTGCAGGGTGCGCGACGAGGGACGGAGAGTGACTCCCATCGCCTCCATCCGATCCAGCGTCTCGAGGTCGACCACCTCGTGGTCGAAGGAGACGACGTCGCATTCCTCGGCGAAGGCTCGAAGGTCGTCTGGGGACATGGCCGAGCCGATCCGGGTGCCCGGTGCCACGGAGGCGGCCGGATCATGAGCTCGATCTGCCAGAAACCTGAGTTCGACCGCCAGCGAGATCGCCGCCTGATGCGTCATACGGGCCAGCTGTCCCGCACCGACGATCCCCAGAACGGGTTGTTGGCTCATGTGCCCCTGTGGCCACGGCATGTGTGCAGCACCACGCCCCTCCGTGCGTCGCCGGCGCGGCCGCGGACGCAGCCGCCGGGCGGGCATGCTACCCGGAGGTGTTCGTGCTCAGCCGTGCGTGGCGCTGCAGGTGACGCAGAACGGCGTCTCGGGGATGGCGCGTAGCCGCTCCATCGGGATCCGCCGGTGGCAGTCCTCGCAGAACCCGTAGGTCCCTGCGATGATCCGCTCGAGGGCGAGATCGATCGCCACCAGGTGCTCGTCGGCGCCCACCGCCAGCATGAGGGCCTCTTCCGCATCGGTGGTGTCGGGGTCGTCCTCGTCGAGCAGGTCGCTGAGGTCAGCGGTCTCGATCGCCTCGGTGGCCTCGTGGTGGAAGCTCGCCGAAGCATGGGCGACGCCGGCCCGCCGTTCGAGTAGAAGCGCCCGTAGGTTGTCGATTGTCCTTTCTGCCAGACCGGTGGTCATGGCTCCTCCGGGGTCGCGATTCGATGAAAGCAGTAGGCGAGCACCTCGGCTCGCGCCCCATTGCACTCCTGGGCACCTTCGGCGGGAAGGGCCGAAGGTCACTGGCCGGGGGTTTGGGCCCCCGTCAGGGCGATCCACAACGACTCGGACTTCGCCACCAGCGTGCCGTCCCCGGTGTAGACGGCCGATGAGGCCATTCGCTTGCGCCCGGTCCAGCCGTCTTCGGCGGTGGCGACCACCACCAGGGGAGTCCCGGGGGTCACGGCTGTCGCGATCTCGGCGGTCAGCCAGCCCGTGACCGCCGGTCGCTGCGGCTCGTCGAGGGAGACCCTCCATCCGGCGGCACAGTCGATGGGCGCCCACAGGAACCGGTCCAGCACCGTGCCGTCGGGGCCGGCGGTCCAGGCGGGGGGCGTGTAGGGGGTGGCGTAGAGCTCCTCGTCCACCCGGCCGGCGTGGATGCGAAGCGACTCCGGCCCCATCCCGCACGAGAAGCATCCTTCGACGCGGGGCAGGTGGCGGCCGACCGCCCACGAGCGCCCCTTCTCGGCGGCGGCGAGGGAGACGAAGGGGGGCGGATCGGCCTCGACGGAAGCATTCTCGGCCAGGGCGATCTCGGTGGCGCCGTCGCGGACGACCAGGGTTGCCCCGCGCTCGTCGAGGTTCAGACGCCGTCCGAGCGGAATCGGCGCCCGGAACCAGACCCGGGTGCCGGCGCGGCGACGCTCCGCCAGAAGGCCGGCGAAGTGGCCTCCCTGGCCGATGCCGGAGATGCCCTGGAAGCGGGGATCGATGGAGATTCCGCCCGTCATCGGTGCGGGGTTCAGTTCTCGGCGGGCCGCGCCCCGGCCGAGATCAGCGAGCGGGTCAGGACGTCCTTCTTGACCAGGCCGCTCGCCCGCCACCGCTGGGTCGCGGTGTTGGCGTCCGCCGACTTGGTGAGAACGAGGAATGTGGGTGTCGACTTGACCTTGAAGCGATTGAAGGCATCCGGCACGTGGGCGGCATTCGCCTTCACCACGATGGCGGACCCGTCGAACTCCTGGGCGAGCTCGTTGACGATCCCGTCCATCACCTGGCAGGGGCTGCATCCGAACTGGTAGAAGTCCACGAACACGGGTTTGCCCTCGTCGACCAGCTCCCACAGGTGCTGGGTCGATTCGAGCGCGATCGGCTTGGTTCGTTTCTTGAAGATGGGCATGGCTCTCACAACGCCGGGGCGGGGGAGTGTATGCCCGCCGTGCGACGTCCGACGTGCGACGTGTGACGTGTGACGTGTGACGTGTGACGTGTGACGTGTGACGTGTGACGTGAGACTTGCGACGTGAGACTCGAGACGTGACACGTGAGACCTGCCACACAGACCCAAGACCGGGGACCCATGTACCCTTCACGATTCATGGCGCCGCGACTCGATCTCCGCGACACGCGCAATCGGCCGGTTCGGGATCTGCGGATCTCGGTCACCGATCGCTGCAACTTCCGGTGTACCTACTGCATGCCGAAGGAGATCTTCAGCCGCGACTACGAGTTCCTCGAGCGCGACCTGCTGCTGTCGTTCGAGGAGATCGAACGGATCGCCACCGCCTTCGTCCGCCACGGCGTGTCGAAGATCCGCCTGACCGGCGGAGAGCCTCTGCTGCGCAAAGGGATCGAGGAGCTGGTCGCGAGGCTCGCGGCGATCGAGGGGGTCGATGACCTCACGCTGACCACGAACGGTTCCTTGCTCGCCCGAAAAGCCCAGGCGCTGGCCGACGCCGGTCTTCACCGCGTGACGGTGTCGCTCGACTCCATGGACGATGAGGTGTTCATGGCGATGAACGACGTGGGGTTTCCGGTGGCCGCAGTTCTCGAAGGCATCGAAGCCGCCGCCACCGCCGGGTTGGATCCCGTCAAGGTCAACATGGTGGTCAAACGGGGTGTCAACGACGGGTCGATCGTCGATGTGGCCGGCCACTTCCGCCACTCCGGCCACATCGTCAGGTTCATCGAATACATGGACGTGGGAACCACAAACGGCTGGTGTCTCGACGACGTCGTGCCGTCCTCGGAGGTGGTGGCGAGGATCAACGAGCGCTACCCGGTGGTGCCCGCCGACCCGAACTACCGGGGCGAGGTGGCCCGACGGTGGCGATACGCGGACGGGGCGGGCGAGATCGGTGTGATCTCATCGGTCACCCAGCCGTTCTGCGGGGACTGCTCTCGGGTCAGGTTGTCGGCCGAAGGGCAGATGTACACGTGCCTGTTCGCGGTCAAGGGCACCGATCTGCGGGCACTGATGCGCGAAGGCGCCGGCGACGCCGACCTCGACGGGGTGATCTCGACGGTGTGGGGGGAGCGAACCGACCGGTACTCCGAGGTCCGTTCCCTTGCCACCACCGGGCTCGACAAGGTGGAGATGAGCTACATCGGGGGCTGAGTGCCCGGGACGCCGAACCGGTCCAGTCCTTCGGCGATGTGCTCGGGACGGTCCACTGAGAACCACGAGCGCCCGTCTTCTCCCCATTCCCGCCACTCGGCCGGCACCACCGGATCGAACGCAACGCGATCGAGCAGGCTCTGGATCGAACCTCCTGCGTCCAGTTCTTCGCGGATGTCGCCGAGCGATCGGGCCGGATACACCGCACAGGTGGTCTGCCGCGCTCCATGGTCGTCCACGGGCACCACCGGCAGGGTCGTCGTCCGCGCGACGAGCCGGCGCATCGTCTCCGGACGCACCCACGGCTGGTCCACGGCGGCAACCACGAGGGTGGCGCCGGGTTCGCGGGAGGCGGCCGCCGCCAATCCGGCCAGCGGCCCCCGGTAGCGGTCTCCGGGGTCGGGGATCGCCGTGTGGCCGGGTGCCTGAGAGCGCCCCACGATCAGCACGCGCTCCGTTGCCCGACTCAGCGCCTCCGACACCCACTCCAGCATCGACCGCCCCGCCACGGCGGCAGCGGCCTTGTCGTGTCCCATCCGTGACGATCGGCCTCCGGCGAGGACGATTCCGACGGCGGGGTGAACGGAGGGTTCCATCGGTCCATCATGTCACGTCGATCGCCGGGCCGGGGCGAACGCCGGCTCACGCCTCCAGCGGGACCACCTTGGCGAGCCGGTTGGCGATCATGTCATTCGACGTGTAGTAGATCTCGAGGTCGGCCACCCCCCGCAGCGGGCGGGGGATGCGGTGACCCTCCGGGGTGGCCACCACGACGGGGATCCTCCTGGCGGCGGCATATCCGGCCGCCACCGTTCCGTACCCGTGGGAGAGGTCGACGAGCACCGCGGCCGCCTTTTCGACCTGGGCGAAGGTCTGGGTCATCATCTCGGTGGGCGTGTATCCGACGTCCCCCCATTGCTCGATGTCGCGAGCCGGGCAGAACACCTCGTATCCGCGCTGTTCGAGTGTCGACATGAGCAGTTCGGCGTGTGCTCGCTCGACAGACTCCGTCGACGGTCCGACGAGGACGATGAGCGGGGCACGCCGCCGCGACCTGGTCCTCGCCCTGGCATTCCTGGTGACGCGATATCCCGCCCACAGGAAAATCGACGTCACCATCAGCGACACGGCGAAGAGGGCGGTCTCGCCCAGGCCGAGCAGTGAGCCCCCTCCGGCCGCCACCACGGTCCCGGCCAGGATCAGGGAGTTTCCGATCACGATGGGACGGCTCGACCGCCAGAAGCGGACCACGCTGGTCACGGCCAGCAGGACGAGGAGCGAAGCTCCCGAGATGCTTCCGATCATGGCGAGAAGCCGCGGTCCGAACACGTCCGGGGGAGGGAAGATGTCGGTGGGAAGCCCCGAGGTGGGGAGGTCCCGGTCGAAGGCCACGGTGGTCACCAGCGTGATGGAGATGGCGGACAGCCCGCCGAGCGCGATCGCCATGACCGTTCCCGCCCTCTTGCCGACCACCAGGTACATCGACCCGAGGGCCAGGAACGGGATGTTCAGCACCGCTCCGAAGAGGAAGAAGGTCCGGTAGATCGGTCCGGACCAACCGAAATACAGCCCGGCGGCGAGGGCCCAGGTGGCGGCGGCGAACATCCCGATCCCGATGGCGAATGCGGCGACGTGCGGCCGGCGTCTGCGGGCCAGATCCCGAACGAGATCCAGGGTGAAGACGCTCGAGGCAACTGCGGCGATGACGGCGAGGTAGATGTCCATCGACACCGGAACGCTAGCCAGATCGATCGGTGCTGTGCCCGGCGAGGGTCACCTCGGGTAGGCGGTGGCGGCTTCCACCTTCACCCACACCCGTTCCCCCGGCTCGATCGACGGCGTCGGCCCGATCCGGGACCGGAGCATCGTGTCTCCGGGGAGGGCGACCGTCACGAGTTGATCGTGGCCGTAGAAGACCCGGTCGGTCACCACGCAGTCCCCGTCGTGGTCCGGCACGATCTGCACCTCTTCGGGTCTGACCATCACCGTCACCGGTCCGGTGAGGGGCGTGGCGAACGACCCGAATGGCGTGTCGACCCGCCCGTTCGCGGCGTGACCCGGGACGAAGTCGGCGTCTCCGAGGAATCCGGCCACCCAGGCGTCGGCCGGGTGCCGGTACACCTGGTCGGGTGGGGCGGCCTGCACGATCCGACCGGCGCGCATCACCGCGACCATGTCTGAGATCGAGAGCGCCTCCTCCTGGTCGTGTGTGACGAACACCGCCGTCGTCCTCGCCTCGCGCAGGATGTGGCGAAGGTCGGTGCGCACGCGGTCGCGCAGCGACGCGTCGAGGTTGGAGAACGGCTCGTCCAACAGGATCACGTCAGGGTTGGGGGCGAGCGCCCTGGCAAGC
>DATCZS010000107.1:0-7313 GCA_036525795.1 Acidimicrobiia bacterium
CGGGCCCCCAGATCCTGCGGAACTCGGCGACCGCAACCGGGTCGTAGGTGATCTCGCCTTCGGTCACCAGATTCCTCCTCGCTCGGGATGACCCGAGTATTGCCGCCCATCGGGTGCCACACCGGGTGGATCCGGGCGAACGTTCGGCCGGGGGCCCCAATGTGAGAGCGGAAGCCCCGGTTCGGGTTCTCAGCCGGCCACGGCCACCGGCGCCACCGCCTCGATGTCGGTGACCACGTCGATCACCACCGGCCGGTCGGCCTCCAGCGCCCGCTCCATGGCGGGAGCGAACTCGGATGGCTTCTCGACCCTGATGCCTACCGCCCCCATGTTCTCTGCGACGGCGGCGAAGTCCACCTCGGTGAACACCCACAGCTCGCGGGCCTTCTCGGTCTGGACGCCGCCGTAGGCCCGGTCGAAGCCGCGCATCGACTGGTTGCCGGAGTGGTTGTCGTTGACCACCGTGATCGTGTTGATCCCGAACCGCACTGCCGTCTCGATGTCGCCGACGTGGTACCAGAAGCCCGAGTCGCCCGTGAAGCTCACCACCGGCCGATCGGGGGCCCCGCATTTGGCCCCCAGGGCGGCCGGGAAGGCCCATCCGAGGTGGCCGGCGCTGCGCAGGTAGCTCTGAGAGGGCGTGCGCAGGTCGTAGAACCCGCCCATCCACATGCCGGCGTGGCCTGTGTCGACGACCACGATCCCGTCATCGGGGACGAGGTCGGTGAGGTCGGCGCACAAACGCTCGGGCCGGATCGGCGTGGAGTCTGAGCCCATCAGCGGCCCCCATTCGTCGTACCACTCCTGGCGGATCGCCGCGGCCCGGGCCACCCAGGAGGAGCGCTCCGCCGCCGTGTCCCCCTCGATCAGTTCGAGCATCCGGGCGAGCGTCTCCCGGGCGTCGGCGTTGATGCCCACGTCAGGCACGTAGTTGCGACCGATCGCCTCCGGTTCGATGTCGATGTGGACACAGGGGGTCCCCGGTACAGGAACCTGCCAGAAGTGGGTGGTCATCCCGCCCGTCTCGGTCCCCACGAACACGACGAGGTCGGCCGCCGCCACGACCCGGTTGGCTGCAGCCCGCGAGTAGCTGCCGACCACGCCAACCGAGAGCGGATGGACGCCGGGAATCGTGTCCTTCCCGTTCAGAGAGGTGGCCACGGGAATCCCCAACCGCTCGGCGAGGGCGACGAGTGTCCGGCCCGCACCGGAGGCCCGGACGCCGCCACCGGCCACGATCACCGGTCGGGCGGCACGTGCGATCCGCGCCAGCGCATCGCGGACCGACGCATCGTCGGGACGGGGGCGGAACGGGGGCACTCGGGAGAAGCGGGGCTCCACCGTCGCATCCATGTCGGCTTCCTCCAGGTCGATCTGGCCTTCGTTCCCCCGGAACTGGAGGTGAACGGGACCGGGGGCGCCGGTGGTGGCCTCCCGGAAGGCCTGGCGGAGCATGTCGGGGAAACGCTCGACCGAGTCGACGGTGGCATTGAACTTGGTGACCGGTTCGAAGGCCGGCACGTCGTCGACCTCCTGATACACCTTGCGGAACTTGGTGTGGGGGTTGCGGCCGCCGGTCATGGCGATGACAGGCGACTTCGCCAGGTAGGCGTCGCGCAGGCCGGCCGCCAGGTTGAGGGCGCCGACCACCTGGGCCATGCACACCCCCGGTCGCCCCGAGGCGCGGGCATAGCCGTCGGCCATGTACGCCGCAGGCTTCTCTCCGTGCGGCCGGATCCGCGTGATGCCGGTGAGCGCCTCGATCTCGACCATCGTCCGGCGCAGGACCGCCGGGACGTGAAACACGTGGCTGACCTCGTATGCCTCGAGCATCTGGGCAAGGACGACGGCTCCGGTGGTCATTCGGCCACCTCGAAGGTGGCGGTGCCGGTGGTTGTCACGGTGTCTCCCTTCCGGATCCACAACTCCATCGCGATTCGGCTCCCCTCGACCTCGGTGACGGTGCCGCCGCAGTCGAGGGCGTCACCCAGGTAGGCCGGGGCGAGGTGCCGGTAGGTGATCGTGCGCAGCCGCGCCTTTCGTCCCAGCCACCGGTGCACCGCCTGCACCATGTAGGCGCCCTGCAGCGGCCCGTGGACCAGCAGGCCCGGATGGCCGTCGTGTTCTGTCGTGAACGGGACGTCGTAGTGGATGCGGTGGATGAGCCACGACGAGGCGCTGAAGGTGAACAGGTCGATGGCGTCTGGGGTCCGGGTGACGACGGGGATCTCCGTGCCGGGGGTCATCGGTAGATCCTCGTGAACCGCTCGCGAGCCACCAGTTCACCCCGCTGGTTCGTGAACGTGAACTCCTGGGTGACGAAGACCAGCGTCCCGCTGCGGCCTTCCTTCTCGTACATGTCCACGATGCGCTTGGCGACCGTGATCTCGTCGCCTGCCACCACCTGCTCACCCAGATCGATGGTGATCTCCCCGGCCATCGCCCGGGTGGTGGGAAGCGGAGGCACGTCGGCGCTGGCCGATCCATCCGGCTCGAGCCGGTCCCGGCCCACCACGTGGGCGGCGTGCATGCGGATGACGTACGGGAAGAAGGGCGGGGCGACGATGTCGGCGTAGCCCTCCGCCCGAGCGGCGTCCGCATCGAAGTACACCGGATCGGACTCACCGATGGCGTGGGCGTACTTCTGGATGTCGGTGCGCCCCACCGCCATGGTGTAGGACGGATACTCCCGCTGGGCCCATTCCCGTGCTTCCTCGGTGATCACGCCCATGTCACAGCTCCCCTCTCACGTCACTCGTCTCACGTCTCACGCCACACGTCTCAGATCCCCATCGTGCGGGCGATGATGTTGCGCTGGATGTCGGAGGTGCCCGCTCCGATCACACCCAGACGCGATTCGCGGTAGTGGCGCTGAAGGTCGTACTCCATCGTGTAGCCGTATCCCCCCAACACCTGGAGCCCCATGTCTGCCACCGACTTGTAGGCCTCGCAGGCGTACAGCTTGAGGATGGCTGCGTCGCGCTGGGTGGCGGCACCCCGGTCGAGCCGGGAGGCGTAGCGGTACACGAGCATCTCGGAGATCTCGGTCATCATCTGCATCTCTGCCAGCCGGTGGGACACCGCCTGGAATCCGGCGATCGGCCGGCCGAACTGCGTGCGTTCCTGGGCGTAGGCCAACGCGTCTGCCAGCGCCGACTTGGCGGCGCCGGTGCGGGCGGCGGAGAGACACAGCCGCTCGTAGCGGAGCCCCACCCCCAGATCGCGCCACCCGTCGTGGAGGGTGCCGAGCATGTTCGACGTGGGGACGCGGACGTCGTCGAAATACAACATGGCGGTTCCCAGCGGCCAGTGCCCCAGTGTCTCGATCGGCTGCCATTCGAGTCCGGGGCTCTTGCAGTCCACCAGGAAGTTGGTGATTCCGTGATGCTTCTTGCCCTCGGACGAGGTCCGGGTGGCGACCACGTCGAGATCGCTGACCTTGAACCCCGAGGTGAACACCTTCTGTCCGTTGAGTACGAAGTCGTCGCCGTCCTCGGTGGCGGTGAGGGTGATCGACGCCGCATCCGAACCGGCCTCGGGCTCGGTGAGCGAGAAGCACACCGAGAGCTCCCCGGTGGCCACCTTGGGGAGGAGCTCGCGCTTTTGGGCTTCGGTTCCGAAGGTCCCGATCGTGAGACCGCCCCACGTCACCGCCCGGAACACCCAGAACGACAGGTCGAGGAACGCCCGGCCCAGTTCCTCGAGGAGGATGGCCACTTCGACCGCCCCGCCGCCTGCGCCGCCGTACTCCTCGGGGATGTTGATGCCGAGCCAGCCCTGCTCACCGAGCTTGCGGTAGAGCTCGGTCGGAGGCCGGTGCTCCCTGTCGCACTCTCGCACGTACTCCCGGGTGATCTCCCGCTCGCAGAAGCGACGAACGATGTCCCGGAACATCTCCTGTTCCTCGGTGAACACGACGTCCATCTCGACCGCCCTTCCTTCGTTCGAAACCGAGTACCCAGCCGTCTCACCAGGCGAGACAGCGTGCCGCACCGAGGGTACGGCCGGTGGGGCAGAGGTGTCAACTGGGTGGCGGCCGGCGGTACTGCTCTATTGACAGGGCGGGGAGGGCGCCGATAGGGTTTCCGCCAGGCCAGATGCGTCTCACCATGTGAGACGCCCTTCGAAGACCGGAGGTCCTACCCGATGGCGGAGACACCCACGATCGAGACCGTACGCGCGCTGTGCGAGCGCCACAGCAACTGGGGCCGGTGGGGCGAAGACGACGAGAAAGGCACCCTCAACCTGGTCACGCCCGACCACATCGTCCGGGCCGCGAGCCTCATCCAGAGGGGGGCGACGATCTCGATGGCCCTCCCCTACGACGATGCCGGGCCGCAGACCGGTGCCTTCGGACGTTTCAACCCCATCCACTTGATGATCCGCGACGGCGCAGACGTGATCGCCGGATCCTCCGTTCGAGACTTCTACGGCGGCGTCGACAAGCACTTCCGGGGAACCGACGACCTGATCATCATGCCTCTGCAGAGCGGTACGCAGTGGGATGCCATGGGCCACGTGGTGTTCGAAGACAAGATCTACAACGGCTTCGGCGCCGAGTGGGTGGGCAGCAAGGGAGCGCTCAAGGGCTCGGTCAAACAGGCAGCGGACGGCATGGTCGGCCGCGGGGTGTTGCTCGACGTCGCCCGCGCCCTCGGAGTCGACTGGCTGGAGCCGGGTCACGCCATCGACGGCGACCAGCTCGACCGGGCGGCGGCGATGGCCGGGGTCGAAGTCGGCGAAGGGGACTTCGTGTTCGTCAGGACCGGCGCCATGACCATGGCCCGCGCCAACGGCACCTGGGGTGACTATGCCGGCGGTGCCGCCCCCGGGCTGGGGCTCGGCAGCGTCGACTGGATCGCCCACCACGACATCGCCGCCCTCGCCGCGGACACCTGGGGTCTGGAGGTGCGCCCCAACGAGACGCCGGACACCTTCCAGCCGCTGCACATCGTGCTCATCAACCACATGGGGCTGTGGCTGGGAGAGATCTTCGACCTCGATCCGCTGGCAGACGACTGCGCCGAGGACGGCCGGTACGAGTTCTTCTTCGCCGGCCCGCCGCTGCCGTTCACGCGGGCGGTCGGCTCCCCCCTGAACCCGATGGCGATCAAGTGAGAGGAACATGGACGCACTCCGTTCGATGATCTTCACGCCGGGACACCGGCGCGACCTGATCGAGAAGGCGATCCGCTCCGGCAGCGATGCAGTGATCATCGACCTGGAGGACGCGGTCGCCATCGATCTGAAACCACAGGCACGCGAGCTGCTCGCAGACCTGCCGCCCTCGGCGGTGCCGCTGTTCGTACGAACCAACGGGCCCGAGACGGGGATGATCTGGGACGACGTCGTCGCCGCCGGCCGGGCAGGGGTCGCCGGACTCGTGATCCCCAAGGCCGAGTACCCCGAGACGATCATCCAGATCGACGGGGCCCTCACCACCCTCGAGATGACCAGCGGACATCCGGTGGGGAGCATCGGCATCATCCCGCTCATCGAGAGCGCGGTCGGCGTCCTCAACACCTACGACATGGCCGTCGCCAGCGATCGGGTCGAGTGCGTGATGTTCGGGGGGGGCGAGCAGGGCGACCTGGTGGCCGACCTCGGGTGCGAGTGGACGCCGGATGGGACCGGGCTCATGCAGGCCCGCTCCCAGGTGCTGCTGGCGTCCCGGGCGGCCGGGATCGAGCACCCGTTCGAAGCGGTGTTCATGGACTTCCGCAACCTCGAGGCGCTCCGGGTGGAGTCCGAGCTCGCCAGGCGCCTCGGCTACGTCGGCAAGGTGGCGATCCACCCCGGCCAGGTTGCCGTGATCAACGACGTGTTCACCCCTGCTCCCGATGTGGTCGAGTACCAGCGCAAGGTGCTGGCGGCCTTCGAGCAGGCCGAGGCGGACGGCTCGGCCTCGATCAGCGTCGACGGAAAGATGGTGGACTACGCGGTCGCCAGAGTGGCACGGACCGTCATCGCCCGGGCGGAGGCGGCGGAACGAGCGGCGGCCCGCCAGGCATAGGAGCACACATGACCAGGAGCCGGTATATCGAAGGCGGGGTGGGAGTTGCCGTGGTCGGAGCGGGCTCGATCGGCTCGCTGCGGGCCGAGATCTCGCACCGGCACCCCTCCGTCGACTTCCTCGCCGTGTGCGACATCATCGAGGACAGGGCGACGCGTCTGGCCGACTCGTGCCAGGCAGACGTGGTGACCACCGACCCCCTGGAGATCGTCACCCGCGACGACGTCGATGCGGTGATCATCGCCTCGACCGAAGACGCCCACTACGAGCCGGCGATGGCCGCCATCCAGGCCCGGAAGACGGTGCTCATCGAAAAGCCGTTCACCATCCTTCCCGAAGAGGGACAGAAGTTGCTGGCAGCGGCAGACGAGTACGGCGTGCGGGTCTACACCGGGTTCACCCAACGCTTCCGCCGCCGCTATCTGGCCATCAAGGAGCACGTGAACAAGGGCTACATCGGCGACGTCACCAGCGCCAAGGCCACCATCTACCTCGCCGAGTCGGTGGCGCGGGCAGTGATCTCCCGGGCCGGAACCACCACACCGTCGATCAACACGATGACGTACCTGTTCGATCTCCTCACGTGGTACCTCGACGGCAAGAAGCCGGTGACCGCCTATGCCGCCGGCTCGACCAAGGGCCGGATCTCCGAAGAGTTCGGCGCCCCGGACTCGACGTGGTGTGTGCTCACCTACGACGACGGAATGGTCGCCAACCTCGGGGTCAGCTGGGAGCTGCCCGAATTCTGGCCTGCCTATGTGGCCACGATGGACTTCGAGGTGTTCGGGAGGGAGGGGACGATCAGCGTCAGGGACGACCATCGCGACGTCATGCTCGCCTCGCGCAAGTCGATTCCCTCGCCGTACACCCCGAACGCGACCATGAACGTCGCCCTCCTCGGGTCGTACATGCCGGGCGACTGGGCGCTCGGAGAACACTTCGGCGCCATGCAGGAGGAGACCCACGCGTTCATCAACTCGGTGGGCCAGAACCGTCAGGACCCGATCCTCGCCACCGGTGAGGAGGGGATCGACGTCCTCGCCATCTCCCGCGCCGTCGACGAGTCCGCCAAGACCGGCCGCGTGGTGGAACTGGAATGGTGAGAGAAGTCGGCGTTTCTCCCCCCCTCGGGGGGAGTCCGGCGAAGCCGGGAGGGGGGCGGTTCCCTAGCGCAGCGACCGTTGGGGTTTTCGGATGCTGGCGGCGGGCCCCTCCCCTCTCCGGCCGCCCCCTAGGCAGGCGCATTGCGAAGCGCTATGCTGTTTGCATGATGCAGCTCGTGACCAGGATCGACGAGGAT
>DATCZS010000108.1:0-46018 GCA_036525795.1 Acidimicrobiia bacterium
GGTTACCTCGAGGGCGTGATGCTCGAGGAATCTGGCCGTCCCGGGGGTGGCCATCAGGCGGAATCCGAGCATGTGGAACGCCTGGGCGACGGCCAGTCCCATCGACTTGTCCCGGTCGGCGAGTGTGATGAGCACCGTGCCCTCGACAGGGAGGACGTGTCCCGCTGCGAGGAGCGCCTTGGCATAGGCGACGCCGGCGTCCGGCCCGATCCCCATGACCTCGCCGGTGGCGCGCATCTCGGGACCGAGCACCGAATCCTCCTCGGGGAATCGATCCCAGGGCAGGACGGCTTCCTTGACGGCGGTGAAATCCCTGGTCAGGACATCGCCGAACATCCCTTCCGCCCGAAGCTCTTCGAGCGTCGCGCCCATCATCACCCTGGCAGCCGCCTTGGCAAGCGGCACGCCGGCCGCCTTCGAGATGAACGGAACGGTGCGCGAACCGCGCGGGTTCGCCTCGATGATGTACACCTCGTCACCCTTCACTGCGTATTGGATGTTGATGAGCCCGAGAACTTTCATGGCTCTTGCGAGGTCTTCTGTCTGGGACAGGATGAGCGCCCGGGCCGCCTCGGAGAGGGTGGGCGGCGGCACGACGCACGCCGAGTCACCCGAATGCACACCGGCTTCCTCGACGTGTTCCATGATGCCGCCGACGAGCAACTCGCGCCCGTCGAACAGCGCGTCGACGTCGATCTCGGTGGCCGATTCGAGGAACCGGTCGATGAGCAGCGGCACTTCTGTGATGTCGCTGTCGCCGAGATCTCCGTAGAGATCATCGAGGTATGCCGACAGCTCGTCGTAGGAGTAGATCACCCGCATCTTCCTGCCGCCGAGGACGTACGACGGCCGGATGACGACGGGCAGACCGACGCGATCGACGACCTCCTCTGCGTCGAGCCTTCCCTGGGCGATCCCGTTGGGGGGTTGTTTGATCCCGAGCTCGTGGCAGAGGGCAGAGAACTGCTCCCGATCCTCGGCGAGATCGATCGAGGCGGGCGAAGTCCCCGCGATCGGAACGCCGGCGTCGGAGAGCGCACGGGCGAGATTGAGAGGAGTCTGTCCACCCAGTTGGACGATCACGGCCTCCGGCTGCTCGGCGTCGACGATGGCGAGCACGTCCTCCACCGTGAGCGGCTCGAAGTAGAGCCTGTCGGAGGTGTCGTAGTCGGTCGACACCGTCTCCGGATTGCAGTTCACCATCACCGTTTCGTATCCGGCTGCCCGCAGGGCGAAGCTGGCGTGCACACAGCAGTAGTCGAATTCGATTCCCTGCCCGATGCGGTTCGGCCCGGACCCGAGCACGACCACCCTGGGCTTGTCCGCTGGCGGCACCTCGTCTTCTTCTTCGAACGTGCCGTACATGTATGGCGTCAACGCCTCGAATTCGGCGGCGCAGGTATCGACGGTCTTGTACGTGGTGCGCACCCCCGCCCCCAGCCGCATCGCCCTGACCTCGCCTTCCGTTCGCCGCCACAGGTGCGCGAGCTGGCGATCGCTGAAACCCCAGCGCTTCGCCAATCGAATGGCGGAGCCCGTCATGCCCGAACGCTCCAGTTCGCGGCGAACCTCCACGATCTCCGCCATCTGATCCACGAACCAGGGGTCATAGCCGGCGGCGGCCGCGACATCTTCGACGGTCCACCCTCGGAGCAGCGCTTCACCCACCTCGAAGACCCGGCTCGGTGTCGGAGTGGCGATCGCCTGGAGGAGTTCGGCGTCGTCCATCTCCCTGACGGTGGCCTCGCGCGCGTCGGCGTTGAGACCGAACCGTCCCTGCTCCAGGGATCGCAGCGCCTTCTGCAGGGCCTCAGGGAACGTCCGCCCGATCGCCATCGCCTCGCCCACGCTCCGCATCGACGTGCCGAGCGTTCGCGGGGCGGAAGGGAACTTGGCGAAGTCGAATCGGGGGATCTTGACGACCACGTAGTCGAGGGCGGGCTCGAAGGAGGCCGGTGTTGCCCCGGTGATGTCGTTGGCGATCTCGTCGAGGGTGAATCCCACGGCCAGCAGGGCAGCAATCTTCGCGATCGGGAACCCCGTGGCCTTCGATGCGAGGGCGGACGAACGCGACACCCGCGGGTTCATCTCGATGACCAGCCGACGACCGGTGACCGGATCCACGGCGAACTGGACATTGGATCCGCCCGTCGCCACCCCGATCACGCGCAGCACCTCGATCGCCTCGTTGCGCATCTCCTGGTACTCGCGATCGGACAGGGTCTGGATGGGGGCCACCGTGATCGAGTCGCCGGTGTGGACACCCATCGGGTCGAGGTTCTCGATCGAGCACACGATCACGGCGTTGTCGCGGCCGTCCCGCATCACCTCGAGCTCGAACTCCTTCCAGCCGTACACGGACTCCTCGACCAGGATCTCACCGACCGGTGACGTCGCCAGCCCGTGTCTGGCCTTTTCGATGAAGTCGTCCCGATCCTCGGCGATCCCCGTTCCACCACCTCCGAGAATGAACGACGGACGGATCATGACCGGAAACCCGACCTCATCGGCGATCCGCATCGCCTCGTTCATCGAGCGGGCATAGCCCGCTTTGGGCACTTCGAAGCCGGCCGCCTCCATGGTGTCCTTGAACAGGCCTCGATCCTCCGCCTTCTCGATCGCCTCGAGCCCGGCGCCGATCAACTCGACCCCGTACTTCTCGAACACTCCCCGACGGGCCAGCTGGGTGGCGACGTTGAGGGCGGTCTGGCCTCCCAGGGTGGCCAGCACCGCATCCGGACGTTCCTTGGCGATGATCCGCTCGACCACCTCGGGTGTGATCGGCTCGATGTAGGTGGCATCGGCGAACTCGGGATCGGTCATGATCGTCGCCGGATTCGAATTGACCAGGATCACCCGGTACCCGTTGGCGCGGAGCACCTTGGACGCCTGGGTTCCCGAGTAGTCGAACTCGCATGCCTGTCCGATGATGATCGGTCCCGACCCGATGAGGAGGATCGACTCGATGTCGTCACGCCGAGGCATTCGAACCCCCTTCGCGGGCCGGGAGTCCCATGAGTGCGAGGAACTCGTCGAAGAGGCCGAAGGCGTCGTGCGGTCCGGGAGCCGCCTCGGGGTGGTACTGCACGCTGAACGCCGGAACGTCCAGTGAGCGAAGACCCTCGAGGGTCCCGTCGTTGAGGTTCTGGTGGGTGGGTACGGCCGTCCCGAATCGGGTCTCGACGGACTCGGGCAACAACTCGGGGCCCACCAGGCCGTGGCGTGGCGGAGGCTCTCGATCCGCCAGCGACCACAGGTCGACGGCGAATCCGTGGTTCTGGGCGGTGATCTCGACCCGCCCGTCGGCCATGCGCCGCACCGGATGGTTCCCGCCATGGTGTCCGAACGGGAGCTTGTATGTGCTCGCCCCCAGCGCCAATCCGAGAACCTGGTGGCCCAGGCAGATGCCGAACACCGGCAGGGCGCCAAGGATGTCGCGCAGAGCGTCGACGGTCGCCGTGAGCGGCTCCGGATCGCCCGGACCGTTGGACACGAAGACCGCATCCGGCCGCTTGCCGGTGATCGTCGACGCACCGGTTCCGGCCGGCACCACGGTCACGTCGAGTCCCCGACCGTTGAGTTGACGGACGATGTCCCTCTTCATTCCGAGGTCGATCGCCACCACGTGACCGAGAGGTGTGGTCGTCGCCGGGGAGTGATACTCGGCAACGGTGGTCACGGTCGAAGCGAGATCGCGCCCCTCCATTCGAGGCGCCGCAGCCGCCATCTCCCGAAGCTCGCGCTCATCGACCCCCGCCCCCATGGCGATCGGCTGGGCCCCGTGCTCGCGGATGTGACGGGTGAGGCGTCGTGTGTCGACTTCGGCCAGCGCAACGACCCCGTGTTCGCGCAGGTAGGCGGCCAGCGTCCCCTCCGAACGCCAATTCGAGTCGCGCCGCGAGAGCGCACGGACGATGAAACCGGCCGCCGCCGGTGTCTCCGCCTGCCCATCGAATTCCGCCACGCCGTAGTTGCCGATGTGCGACGCGGTCATGACCACGACCTGGCCTGCATAGGACGGATCGGTGAGGATCTCCTGGTAGCCGGTCATAGACGTGTTGAACACGGCTTCGCCCGTCGTGACTCCCTCTGCGCCCACGGACACCGCCCTGAACACCGCACCGTCCGCGGTCACCGCCAGCGCCGGAACGGTCATACCGCTTCCTCCTGGAGTCGGTAGAGCAACCGGCCTGCGGCCACCGTCGCCACCACCCGTCCTGTCAGCTCGCGCCCCAGCCACGGGCTGTTCGTCGATCGCGACGCGAACCGCACCACCGTCCAGTGCACGCCCGGGTCGAACACCACCACGTCGGCCGGCCGTCCCGGCTCCAGTCCGGAGCCCGAACCGCCCAGCACACGGCGGGGGCCGTCGGCCATGCGATCGAAGAACGCGGCCGCATCGAGGCCCACCGCTTCGTGCACCACCGCAGCGGCTGTCTCCAGACCGATCACCCCGCGGGGAGCCTCCTCGAAGGGGACGTCCTTTTCGAAGGCAGCGTGGGGCGCGTGATCGGTGGCGACAGCGTCGATCGTCCCGTCTGCCAGAGCCGCCTTGAGCGCCGCGACGTCTGCGGCAGACCGGAGCGGCGGATACATCTTGAAGACGGGGTCCATCGTCAGGACCTCGGAATGATCGAACGCGAGGTGATGTGGCGCCACCTCCGCGGTCACCGGAAGCCCCCTGGCCTTGGCGTTGCGAATGAGGTCGATGGTGCCCGCCGTCGACACGTGCTGGACGTGATAGCGGCACCCGGTGAGCTCGACCAGCTTCAGATCGCGGGCGACGATGACCTCTTCACCGATCGCCGGAAGGCCCCGCATGCCCAGACGGGACGACACGGACCCTTCGTGCATGTGTCCGTTCCGGCACAGGCCGGGATCTTCCGCGTGCTGGGCGATGACGGCCGGCTCCCCCGACGACGTCTCCAGCTGCGCCAGGTACTCCATCGCCCGGCGCAACAGGCCTGCGTCGGCGACCGTGTCGCCGTCGTCTGTGAACAGTCGGACACCCGCTCCCCACAGGTCGTCGAGATGGGCGAGCCGCTCGCCTCTGCGGCCCATGGTGATCGCCCCGGCCGGATGGACGACCACGCCGGGGGCGGGGCGCGCCACCTGGCGGGCGACGTGTCCTGCATCGATTGCCGGCTCGGTGTTGGGCATCGCGTAGATCGCCGTGTACCCGCCCTGTGCCGCCGCCCTTCGCCCCGACTCGATGTCTTCCTTGTATTCCTGGCCTGGCTCCCGCAGATGGGTGTGGAGGTCGACGAATCCCGGTCCGACCCAGCATCCGGTGGCATCGATGGTCACCTCGGCGTCGATGTCGAGGCCGGTTCCGATGGCCGAGATCGATGCGCCATCGATGGCGACGTCTGCCTCCACGGCTCCACCGGGGGTCACGACGGTGCCGCCGGTGACGAGCAGGGTCATACTGCGCCCCCCTCATCGGCGGCGAGGAGTCGGAAGAGGACGGCCATCCGCACCGCGATTCCGTTCGTGACCTGTGGCAGCACGAGTGAGCGCACACCATCCGCCACCGAAGGGTCGATCTCGACCCCACGGTTCATCGGCCCCGGATGCATGACCACCGCATCCCGGCCCAGTCGCTCTGCTCGCTCCCGGGTGAGACCGAACCGCCCGACGTACTCGTCGACAGAAGGAAACACCTCTCCCCCACCCCGCTCCTGCTGGATCCGCAGGAGGTAGATGGCATCCATCTCGGTCAGCACTTCGTCGAGACCGTCCGCGGTGCGCACGTCCCATCCGGTCAGATCGACGGGAAGCAGCGTCCTCGGTGCCACCAGCGTCACCTTGGCTCCGAGGGCCTGCAGTGCCTGGGTGGTCGACCGGGCGACGCGACTGTGGCGGATGTCTCCGACGATCGCAACCCGGAGCCCGTCCACCTTGCCGAAGTGCTGTCGAAGGGTGAGCGTGTCGAGCAGCGCCTGGGTGGGGTGTTGATGGGCGCCGTCGCCGGCATTTGCCACCGGGAGGCCCGTCCACTCCGCCACCCGCCACGGCGCCCCTGTCGCCTTGTGCCGCACCACGAAGAGGTCGGGCCCCATCGCCTTGAGGGTGAGCGCGGTGTCCTTGAGGCTCTCACCCTTGGACACCGACGAGCCACCGGGGGTGAAGGTGAGCACGTCGGCAGACAGGGCCTTGGCCGCCCGGTCGAACGACAGGCGGGTGCGGGTCGAGTCCTCGAAGAACAGCAGCCCCACCGTCTTGCCGCGCAACGCCGGAACCTTGGGGACGTCCCGAGCGAGTACTTCGGCGAATTCGTCTGCCAGATCGAGCAGCTCCTCGATCTCCGGCCGGTCGAGATCCTCGATCGAGAGCAGGCTCCTCATGTGACCTCCTCTGGCTCGATCCAGACGCCTGCCTCGCCATCGACAGAGAGGAGACGGACGCGCACCCGCTCCGAGTCCCGGGTGGGGAGATTCTTGCCGATGTAGTCGGGGCGGATCGGGAGCTGTCGATGTCCGCGGTCCACCATGACCGCCAGTTCGATCTTCTCGGGGCGCCCGAGGTCCAGGAGGGCGTCGAGCGCGGCACGGACCGTGCGTCCGGTGTACAGCACGTCGTCCACCAGGACCACGTTCTCGCCGCGCAGATCGACCGGAATCAGCGTGCGACTCAGCCGGGTGGTCGGCCGGGTCGACAGGTCATCCCGATACAGGCCGATGTCGAGTTCTCCGACCGGAACCCTCACCCTTTCGAACGTCTCGATCGATTCGGCGATCTGTTCTGCGAGCGGAACGCCTCGGGAGTGGATGCCCACCAGGATCACGTTCTTGGCGCCGTGGTGACGCTCGAGGATCTCGTGGGCGATGCGGCGGACGGCCCGGGCCACGTCCTCGCCGTCCATCACCTGGGGCATGGCGAACCCCCGGCGACCGTGTGCCAGCACATCTCAGCTCCTTTCCGGCCTCGCGGGACCGGGTTAAAGGGAAGTCCTGGGGAACCTAGCACGTCCGGCGGAGAGCCTCTGTCCTGCCTGCCGACGGATCCACCTCGCGACCGCGACCTGGCCGTCGTCGACGGCGCCGGATCGAGAGACTCGCCTCCAGATCTCCGTGCAATCGTTGCTCCCCCGACGGGAAGGCACTCACTCCGGACGCTCCTGGCGTGCGAGAGTGCTCAGCACGCCGTTGACGAATCTCCCGGAGTGCTCCGTCGAGTACTCCTTGGCGATCCGCACCGCTTCCGCGAGGATCACCGCGGTAGGCGTGTCCGATTCGTGGCGGAGCTCCCATAGGCCCAGGCGGAGGATCGCCCGGTCGACGACGGGCATCCTGTCGACGCGCCAGCGTTCCGCGGCACGTTCGATCGCCCCGTCGAGGTCGTCGAGCTCGCTCAGAACTCCGGCTGCCAGCCGCAGCGCCTTTCCGGTCAGCCCGGCCGTGGCGTCCCCGGTGGTCTGGTGGGTCTGATCGGCTTGGTAGACCGCCTGCACCGCCCGTTCACGCGGCTCTTCGGTGGTGGGGGTCTCGCTCACACGCGGGTCAGGTACTCACCGGTACGGGTGTCGACCTTGATCCGGTCTCCCTGCTCGACGAACAGAGGGACCTGGACGGTGAGCCCGGTCTGGACCGTGACCGGCTTGGTGGCCCCCGACACGGTGTTCCCCTTGACGGCCGGCTCGGCGTAGGTGACGTCCATCTCGACCGCGGCCGGAAGGTCCACCCCGATGGGTGTGCCCTGATACACGGCGAGGACCACCGTCATGCCCTCGACGAGAAAGCTGGCGGCGTCGCCGACGTCGTCTGCAGTGAGGGCGATCTGGCCGTAGTCGTCGAGGTTCATGAAGTGATGGCCGATGTCGTCTGCGTACAGGAACTGGTAGTCGCTGCGGTCGATGATGGCCTGCGGCACGTCTTCGTCCGCACGGAACGTCCGGTCGAGCACCTGCCCGGTCTCGACGTTCTTCAGCTTCATGCGGACGAACGCCTTGCCTTTGCCGGGCTTCACATGCTCGTACTTGACGATGGAGAAGAGGCCATCGGGCAGATCGAGCGCCATTCCGGGGCGGACGTCATTGGTGGAGATCATGGGCTGGTTGGACTCGCTGGAAGGGACTGGGCGACAGTGTAGAGGCCTACAGGCCACCCGGAATCGGCCTCCCCCGCCGTCGAGAGGACGGGCCCGCGGCGGCAGCGCTGCTATTCGGCCCCGATGGAACGGAGGGCGAGGTCGAGTTCGTCTTCGGTGACGGTCTCCACCACGGGGTCTCCCACCGCCCGGAGCAACACCATGCGGATTCCTTCGGCGCTCCGCTTCTTGTCACGGGCAACCAGTTCCCGGCATGTGTCCACCGGCACGCCCGCGGCGGCCACCGGCAGACCGATCGAGAACACGAGGCGTGACAACCACGTGTGATCGAACCCGTACCGACGGTTCGAGACCGCGGCGGCGGCCACCATGCCCACCGACACGGAGAACCCGTGCGGGAGGCCGGTCACGACCTCGACAGCATGGCCGATCGTGTGCCCGAAGTTGAGGATGGCCCGTCGCCCCGACTCGCGGAAGTCCTCGTTCACCACGGCCGCCTTGACGGCGATCGACCGCGGCACGATCACGTCGAGCGACGCCCGCCCTCCGGCGCGTTCGTATTCCGTCACGATCTCCGGATCACCGATCAGGCCGGTCTTGAGCGCCTCGGCGTCGCCTTCAAGACGAATCGCGTCCGGGAGGCGATCGAGGACGTCGAGATCGACCACTACGCGACTCGGATGCCAGAACGCGCCGACCAGGTTCTTTCCGCCGACGTTGATTCCCGTCTTGCCGCCGATCGCGGCGTCCACCGCCCCCAACATCGTGGTGGGAACGAGGACCGATTCCACCCCGCGCAGCCAGGTTGCGGCGACGAATCCCGCCACATCTGTGACCGCCCCGCCGCCGACGCCGACCACCGTGTCGTGTCGGCCCAGATTGAATTCGGCCAGGCGGTCGTAGACGACGCCGAGCGTGCCGAGCGACTTCGCCTCTTCCCTGTCGGGGAGTTCGACGATCAGGTGCTCGGCGTCCATGGAGGACGCGAGGTCGGCTGCCACGGCCCGCGCCCCGGGCTGGGTCAGGACCACCGCCTTCTCCCTGTCTTTCCGCTCCGGTAGCACGCCCCCCGAAATGCCCCGGTCGACCACGATCTCGGAGGCTCCACCGATCAGGATTCGATCCACTGCTCGACCTCTTCGCTCACCTCGCCGACCGTCTTCCCGTCCGTGTCGATGACGACGGCAGCCGCCTTCTCGTAGAGTTCGCGTCGCGTGTCGAGGACTGCGCTCAGCCGGGTATCGACCGATCCACCGGTCAGGAGCGGCCGTCCCTCGCCTCCGCCTACTCGCTCGGCCAGCTCGGCCACCGATGTCCGTAGCCACACCACCGGCCCGCTGCCCCGCATCGTCTCGACGTTGGAGGGTCGCAGGACGACGCCGCCCCCGGTGGCCACCACTGCATCCTGTCCGGCCAGACGGTCCACCTGGGCCGATTCGACGTCACGGAACCCCTCCTCACCGTGCAGGTCCCACACCTCGGCGATGGAATGCCCCAGTCGCTCCACGATCAGGGCGTCGGTGTCGTAGAACGCAACCCGGCGCCGACGGGCCAGTTCCTCCCCGACGGTCGACTTGCCGGATCCCATCATCCCCACCAGCCAGATGGTGCGGGCCACGTCAGAAACTCTCGACTCGTTTCCGGTACCCGTCCCACGCCCGTCGCAGGTCGGCGACCGTGTCCCCTCCGAACTGGCGTTGAATCTCCTGGGCGAGGACGATCGCCACCATCTGTTCGGCGACGACGCCGGCAGCCGGCACGGCCACCACGTCGGAGCGCTCATAGAACGCCCGCTCCGGCTCCCTCGTGTCGACGTTCACCGTGCTCAGCGACTTCGGCACCGTCGAAATCGGCTTCATCGCCGCTCGGACCCGCAGCACATCCCCCACGCTCATGCCGCCCTCGGTTCCCCCGGCCCGGTTCGTGTGCCGGGCGAACTGCCCATCGGACAGTTCGATCTCGTCGTGGGCCTCGGATCCTCGCCGAGCGGCGGTCCGGAACCCGTCGCCCACCTCGACCCCCTTGATCGCCTGAATCGACATGAGGGCCTCGGCGAGGCGGGCGTCGAGGCGCCTGTCGCCGTGAACGTGGGAGCCGATGCCCGGGGGGAGGCCGTACGCGAGCACTTCGACGACCCCGCCCAGGGTGTCGCGATCCCGCCGCGCAGCCTCGATCTCGGCGATCATCGCCTCCTCGGAGGGCGGGTGGAACACCCGGACCGGTGACGCATCGACGGTTGCGATGTCTGCCGGAGTCGGAACCACACCGTCCGGGGTTGTGACCGTTCCGATCGAGACCACATGGCTCAGCACCGAGACGTCCAATTCGGCGAGCATCACCTTGGCGAGATACCCGACCACCGTTCGCGCTGCGGTCTCGCGGGCGGACGCTCGCTCGAGGATGTCTCGCGCATCGTGGGTGTCGTACTTGATCATCCCGGTCAGATCGGCATGGCCGGGTCGCGGGGTGGTCATCCGCTTCTTCGGCTCCCCGGGACCGGGGCTCATCTCCTCTGCCCACTTGGTGGCGTGTTCGGTGTTGCGGATGACGACCGCCACCGGCGACCCGAGGGTGCGGCCGTGGCGGACGCCCGCCATGATCTCCAGCTCGTCCTGCTCTATCTTCATCCGAGCCCCGCGGCCGAACCCGAGTCGGCGCCGTGCGAGCTCGGCGGAGATCTCCTCTGCGAGCACGGGCAGGCCGGCCGGCAGTCCCTCGACCACCGCCACCAGGCCAGGGCCATGTGATTCGCCCGCCGTCAGGTATCGGAGCATGCGGGGATCCTACCGGTGGTCAGCGGATCAACTCGATGAACGCCGCACCGCCGATGAGTGCCGTCCACGCCCCGAGGATCATCGCGGGCCCGTAGGGGAGCTCATCGCCGATCCGGGCCCGCCGGAACACCAGCATGGCGATCGCGGGAATCCCCCCGTACATCCCGGTGAAGAACACCGACACCACGAAGTGCTCCCAGTGCTGATAGGCAACGAACGGTCCCAGCAGAGCCGCCAGCTTCACGTCTCCGAACCCGAACCCTCCCCGTGCGATCAGGGCCACGACGAACAGCACGCCGAAGAACCCGATCCCGGCGGCTACGGCCCGGGGCAGGCGGTCGACGTCGCCGTCGGCGATGGCGCCGACGGCCAGCGCCAGCAGAGCGCCTCCGCCCCATGGATAGAGAATCGCATTCGGAATGAGCTTGTGGTCGAGGTCGGTGATCGTCAGCATGACGGTGACACCGGCGAACGCCAGGTAGGCGGGAAGTGTGAAGGAGGCTCCCGCCACCCAGCCGGCGCCGCCACCGGCGAGCCCCGCGACGAGCCACCACAGAGGTTCTCTCCTCCGGATCGGCTTCCGGCATTCGACACACTGGCTCCAGGGCCGCCGCGTTCGGGGGGTCGAGCACCATTCGCACTCCCATCCCCAGCCCAGCGGCCGGCGCGACCCAGCCCTGATCGCATTGGCGTAGAGCGTGGGGCCGGCAACGAGGCCGGCTGCTGCGCTGGCGATGACGAGGAAGAGGTTCACGTTCGGTGCGACGCTAGACGCAGCACGCCCCGGCGCATGACCGGGGCGTGCTCGAACCCGAGGCGGGTTGGATCAGCTATCGGTGAGCTCCTTGCTGACTGCTCCCATCCGCCGGCGGCGCAGGAGCCCCATCGAGAACCCTGTCTCGTCGTCGCCCTCTTCGGCAGAGGTCTCTTCGGTTTCGTCGAACTGCGAGAACACACTCTCGAGAAACGCATCGGCGTCGTTCGGCTCGCCCTCGGGCTCCGCCGTCGCCGTCGCCTGTGCCCACCATCCACCGGCATGGACGTCCTCATCGACCATTTCGGGAGCGGCGACCTCATCGGTCTCTGTCACCGGCAACTCCCAGGATGGCGGCTCCGCCTCCTCTGGACCCGCCCCTGTGTCGGGAAGGTCGCTCTGGAGCCACGGGGACTCTTCAGCCCAGTCGTCTGGACCTTCGGCCGTCGGCTCATCGAACGCCGGAGTGTGGTCGGACCATTGCGGGGTCTCCGCGGGTGCGGCGCCGGCCTCGGTCCACGAGGAGGTGGTCTCCGGCTCGACGACTCGTGCCGGCGTCGGGGTGAACGAGGCGCCCACTTCGACCAGACCGTTCCTGACGAGGCCGGACAGCTCGCGGGCGGCCCGGAAGAGGCTCATGCCGAGCGACTCCGACACGTTCCTGACGGCCGCGCCTGCACCCAGCGACGCCAGCACACGCCAGGTGGTGGGGTTGACGGTCACGTTGTTCTCGTCGGGGAGCTCGCGCGCCATCGCCAGCGGAGCGTCCATGTCGTCGATCACGGCCTCGATGTCGGCCCACTCGCTCGCCCTGCGCTCAGCCTCCGCTGCCGCGACTTCGGCGTCGAATGTGAGACCGGTGGCATACCGGGGCAGGACATCGACCATGAAGTCGAAGCTTCCGCTGCCCGGTCTGCGAATCCGGAACAGGCTCTCCACCACGTGTTCCCGGACGAAGTCGGTCAGTTCCGCCACCGACGCGCCCACGGTCAGGCCTTCGGCCAGGTTCCCGCCCTCTGCGTCCAGGCGGCGAAGATCATCGTCCTGCATCAGTCCGGCGTTGATCAGCTGGCTCCGGAACGCGTCATCCGGGGACACCGTGGCGAGTGTCAGAGCCCCATTGGCGATGAACACGCGCCCTTGTACGTTTCCTGCGTTGATGCGCAGACACCCGGTCTTGTTCGACCGGGCGAGCATTCGAAGCACCTCCTGCAAAGGGAAGACTTCGAGATTCCCAGTGAGGGCCATTCCTACTCCTGCCTCGGGGTCGGAGCTTGATTCGGCTCCTGCGCGGGGCCCCTTGAGACGTTTCTTGCGGCGCGCTCCATGACTCCCTGCGGGGCGGGCGTCCCTGTCCATCGCCGGTACGAGGCCTCGGCCTGGGCGACGAGGAGATCGAGTCCGTCCGCGAACGGGATCCCCTCGGTTCGCGCGAAACGGATCGCCGGGGTCTCCTCGCTCCCGTAGGCCATGTCGTAGATCCCGGCGGCCCTCGTCAGGACTGATTCGGGGAGCGACTCGCCCCGCATCCCGATGGGCGTGCAATTCACGATCACGGCGCCGGGCAGGGGACTCCCCCACGGCTGGGTCTCACCGGACACCCCGGGGAGCCGAGCCAGCGGCCGCGCCCGTTCCTCACTGCGGGCGGACACGGTGATCGGTCTTCCCCGCAAGGCGATCACCGCCGCCCGGGCAGCCCCTCCCGCTCCCAGGATGAGGATCGGCCCGTCGACGGGGAGGGCACGGGCGGACCACGAGGCTCTGACGCCAACGACGTCTGTCGTATCGCCCTTCAGGCCGCCGTGTTCGAGGAACCACGTGTTGACCGAACCGGCCAGCCGGGCGTCGTCGGTGACGTCGTCCGAGAGCCCGTATGCGGTCTGTTTGTGCGGCATGGTGACGTTCACACCTGTCAGACGGCCATCCCGAATGGCATCGGCGATCGGCCGCATTCCTTCCGGGGTGAAGACGTCGATCGCCCGGTACGTCCCTTCGACCCCTCCGGCGCGCAGCGCGGCGGTGTGCATCAGCGGGGATCGGGAGTGGGCCACAGGGTGGCCCACCACCGCCAGGCGCAGCATCAGGCGTGGTCCGGGGTCACGGGATGATTCCGGCGGCCCTGGACTCGGCCACCGCCGCATTGTGCTCGTCGAGGGTCACGGAGAAGGCGTGCGAGCCCTCGAGCGACGACAGCACGTAGTACCGGAACTCGGTGTCGTCAGGCTGGGCCGCCGCCTGCAGCGAGGCGAGTCCGGGAGCGGAGATCGGGGTCGGGGGAAGCCCGGGAACCAACCTCGTGTTGTACGGCGATTCGAATCCGACGTCGATCACGGAGGGATCGCGGGAATCGAGGGCGTACAGAACAGTGGCGTCGATGTCGAGCCTGGCGCCGTCGGTGAGACGGTTGCGGATGACGCTCGACACGATTGGACGTTCCTCGGCGACCCTCACCTCGGCTTCGATCAACGAAGCGACGATCACCCCTTCGTACTGGCTGAAGCCGGCTTCCTCGAAGGCGGACCAATCGACAGACGCCATTCGATTCTCCATCGTGGTGGCGAGGCGCTGCAACAGCGACGCCGCGGACGCCTCGACCGAGAACTCGTAGGTGTCGGGAAAGAGCAACCCCTCCCAATCTCGCAGCGAGACCTCCTCGGGCATCTCGCGCACCGAGGTGCTCACCTGTCCCGCGATCAGGGCTTCTTCGAAATCGGACGTGTCGAGTCCCGAGGCCTCACTGAGCGCATCGATGATCTCTGAGACCCTCAGACCTTCACGGATCGTCACAGTGAAGATTGCGGGACGGGGCCCACGGCGCAGCTCGTCGATGAGGGTGGCCTGATCCATGCCTGTGATGAGCTCGTAGGTACCGGCCTGGAGGGCCGAACCCGCCCCGACGGCGCGCACGGCTGCCTCGAATTGCGACGTGGAGTCGATGACACCCGCCTGGAAGAGAATGTCGGCGATCGCTTCAGCGCTCGCACCCAGCGGGATCTCGACTTCGACCTCGAGTCCCGGCTCGACCTCCCCGCGTTCGTCGGAGCCCGCCACCTCGATTCCCGCCCCGACCCGGTTCCCGAGCCACGACGCCGCGCTGACGATGCCCACCCCGGCGCACACCACCACGATGATCACCAAGATGGGCCGGGCGAGTCCCCACATCGACGGCTGCGGTTCGGGGTACTGGGTCATGCTCGTTCCAGGTAATGGCGGAGGATGACCGCCGCGGCAACCTTATCCACCGTCTGGCGCCTATCTCGTCGTTTCATCCCGGCCTCGAGCAGTGCACTCTCGGCGGTCCGGGTCGTGAACCGCTCGTCGAACAGCTCGACCGGTACCGGGATCGCGCTGCGAAGACCCTCGGTGAACGATCGAACGCGATCCGCGGCCGGTCCCTCCGCACCGGAGAGGCCTATCGGAAACCCCACGACGACGACATCGGGGTGATACTCCTCGCACATCCGGGCGATCTCGTCGATCGCGCCGTCGGCGTCCAGCACTGCGAGGGGAGTCGCGACGATCCTGAGGGGATCGCTCACCGCCACCCCCACCCGCTTGGACCCCGGGTCGATGGCCATCACCCGTCCCAGGGTCACAGCCCTCCGAGGGCGGCGGATGCCTGCGCACGGGCGACATCGATCGACGCGGGCACTCCGTCCCCCCGCGGGCCGCCGGCCTGACTCAGCTCGGGATCGCGAGACCCGCCTCCGCCGAGCTGCTTGGCCGCGTCGGCGAGCAGCTCTCCTGCGGACAGGCCGGCCTCCACCAGTTCGGTGGAAAGCGCCGCAACCAGAGCTCCCTTGCCGCCCGAAACCGAACCGAGGATGACGACCCCCCGACCGATCCGATCGCGCACACCGAGCGCAAGCTGGCGCAGCTGATCCGGCGGCACCTCGCCCACGTTGCTCACAACCAGGGCATACGACCCGATCTGCTCGGAGCTGTCAGCCAGCTCCTGGGCGAGCTGGCCTCGCCGTTGCGAGCGGATGGCATCGAGCTCGTCCTCCAGTCGCTCGACCTTGTCGATCAGCGATTGAACCCGCTGTGGAACGTCGCGAGCGGGCGACCTCAACAGCGACCCGGCCGAATCGAGCGTTCCTCGGATCCCGACCATGTGCTCGTACGCGGCCTCCCCGGTGAGCGCCTCGATGCGACGGATATTCGATCCGATCGAGGACTCGCCCAGGACCACCAGCGGCCCCACTTCACCTGCGGCGTGCGTGTGGGTACCGCCACAGAGTTCGACCGAGAAGTCGCCGACCTTGACGACTCGCACCGTGTCACCGTATTTGTCGCCGAAGAAGGCGAGGGCGCCCATCTCTCGAGCACGATCCTGGTCGGTCACCTGGGTGCTGACGGCGCCGTTCTCGATCAGCCGCTGGTTGGCGAGACGCTCCACCTCGGCCTGTTCTTCGAGCGAAAGTGCCGAGAAGTGGCTGAAGTCGAAACGGAGTCTCCCGGACTCGACGAGCGAACCGGCCTGGCTGGCATGGCTGCCGAGCACCTCGCGGATCGACCAGTGGAGGACGTGCGTGCCGGTGTGACTCTTCCGAATGCGATCGCGCCGGGGCGAGTCGATCTGGGTCGTGATGTCCTGGCCGACCATGACCGACCCTGAGACCACCTTCGCCCGGTGCCCGTGCAGTCCCTGAACGGCATGCCTCGTGTCGGCCACCGCCAGGACGCCGGTCTCCGACTCGATCCTGCCGGTGTCTCCCACCTGACCGCCCGCCTCCGCATAGAAGGGCGTGCGGTCCAAGAAGACTTCGACCTCCTGGCCATGATCGGCGCGTTCGACCTGTTCGCCGTCGCGCACGATTGCGAGAATGCGCCCTTCACCGGCCTCATGACCGTACCCCGTGAACGTCGTGAGCCCGACTTCGTCCAGCACTCTGCGGTAGAACTCCTCGCGAGCTGCCTCGTCTCCACCCTTCCAGTCCTTGCGGGCGCGCGATCGCTGTTGCTCCATCTCGGCCTCGAACGCCGCCTCGTCGACATCGAGCTCACGTTCGGCTGCGATCTCCTTGGTCAACTCGATCGGGAAACCGAAGGTGTCGTGCAATTTGAAGGCGACCGAACCCGAGAGGGTCGAACCAGGGCCGAGATCGGCGAGCTCGGTGTCGAGCAACTGGTGGCCTGACTCGAGCGTCCGCCGGAAACGCTCCTCCTCACGAGCGACGACATCGGTGATGAACGCATGCCGCGACCCGAGGTCGGCGTACCAGTCTCCGAGGGCGCTGACCGTTGCCTCGACGAGCTGGGGCGTGACCAGGTCGGTGCGCCGCCCGGCGCTGGCGCCCCCGGTCAACTGCCACGCATGGCGCACGGCCCGGCGGATGATGCGCCGCAGGATGTACCCCCGACCGTCGTTGGACGGGACGACTCCGTCGGCGATGAGCATCGTCATGGTTCGACCATGGTCCGCCAGGATCCGCAGGCTCACATCGGTCCGCTCCTCGGCGCCGTAGTCGATGCCCGTGAACTCCGACCCCGCCTCGAGCACCGGGGTCACGGTGTCGACCTCGAAGGCCGAGCCGACACCCTGGAGGATCATGGCAAGCCGCTCCAGACCCATGCCCGTGTCGATGCTCTTGCGGGGGAGATCGCCGACCACGTTGTAGGGACGATCCTGGACGTTCTGCATGAACACCAGGTTCCAGATCTCGATGAACCGTTCCTCTCCCCCGCCGATGGGGCCGCCGTCTGGCCCGAACTCGGGCCCGCGGTCGTAGAAGATCTCCGCACACGGCCCGCATGGGCCGGGGACGCCCATCTGCCAGAAGTTGTCCTTCCCACCACGCTGCACCCTGTCGGAGGGAACCCCGACGTGATCGATCCACAGCCCGACGGCCTCGTCGTCGTTCTCGTACGCCGTGTACCAGAGACGCTCAGGATCGAGCCCGTACCCGTCGGTGAGCAACTCGTGTGCCCAGGCCATCGCGTCGGCCTTGAAGTAGTCGCCGAAACTGAAGTTCCCGAGCATCTCGAAGAACGACATGTGGCGCACCGTCGTCCCGATGATGTCGATGTCGATGGTTCTCACCGACTTCTGCGCCGACACCGCCCGGGGGTATGGGGCTTCCTCGTCGCCGAGGAAATAGGGCTTGAAGGGGACCATGCCGGCGTTGGTGAGCAGCAGCGTCGGGTCGGTCGGGATCAGAGACGCCGACGGGCGGACCACGTGGCCGCGGCGTTCGAAGAAGTCGAGGAATGTCCGGCGTATCTGAATCGAGTCCATGAGCAGAGAGAACGCTAAACGTTTGGAAGGAGAACAGGAGAACCGATTCCGTCGGGAGCGAGGGTCAGCGCCGTCGCGGTGCCCGTGCGACCCGGGCGGCCAGTTCCAGCACGTCGGCGCCGGTGTGGGCGGCCGCCGAGCGGATGTCGCCCGCCCTCGGCACACGGCGCAGGGCTCGCACGGTGACGACGCCCCCGGCAAAGGCACCCGTGACAAACCACCACAGTCGACCGAGCATGATGAGAGCGTAGCGTCGGGACGACGAACCCGAGGCTGCGCAGGCCGCCGGGAAGTCCGGTCCGCCGGCCGCCGATCGCACCTACCTCACAGGGACGATGCCCAGTACCCGGCCGTCCCAGGTGAGCAGGTAGAGCTCGCCGGAGGAGTCCTGACCGAATCCGTTGACCTGGCCGATTCCGGTGAGCCACTCGGTCTGATCGGTCGCAGCGCCGTCCTCCAGACGGAAGCTCCGCAACCACCCGCCGCACCAATCCGAGTAGAGGTAGTGCCCGGTCAACTCGGGGATCGCGGTCCCCCGGTAGACGGCACCGCCGGTGATCGAACATCCCTCGGCGTGCGGGTATTCGAGCACGGGAAGGGTCAGCCCCTCCGTCTGAGCGTCGCATCCGCGCTGGAAGCAATGGAAGCCCTCCATTCGCAGCCAGCCGAAGTTGAATCCTCCTCCGGTCGTCGCCGGGACGGCGTTCACCTCCTCCCAGTCCGAGTGGCCGACGTCTGCGATGTAGACATGTCCGTCGACCGGATCGATCGAGAACCGCCACGGGTTGCGCAATCCGTAGGCCCACACTTCGGGCGCCCCGCCGCCACCCGCGAAGGGGTTGTCCGGGGGAACCGCATACGGCTCGTCCCCGTCGACGTCGAGACGGAGGATCGACGAGAGCAGGGTGTCGGGATCCTGGGAGTGCACAGATGCCTGGCCACCCTCGCCGAGAGACAGCCACAAGTAGCCGTCCGGTCCGAACTGGATCATCCCTCCGTTGTGGCGGTTGGTGGCCTTCTCGAAGCCGATGATCTCGCGTTCTGAGTCGTGGTCGGCCCGATCGGGTTCGCCGGCGGTCACCCCGAACTCCGAGAGGCGGGTCCGCTCGGCACCGGCCTGGGAGTAGAAGACGAAGAACCGACCGTTGTCGGCGTAGTCGGGATGAAAGGCCAGCCCGAGCAGACCGGGCTCGATCCCGCTCTCCGAATCCACCCTTTCGTCGATGTCGAGGAATGGCTCGTCGTTCCCCAGGATCCGGATCACGCCGGAACGCTCCGCGACGAACCTCCGGCCGTCTCCCGGTGGCGAGGCGAGGATGATCGGCTGGTCGAGGCCATCGGCCACGATCTCCGTGTCGAGCCCCACCAGGGGGCTCAGCGTCGTCGTCGTCGTCGATGGCGGCCGGGTGGTGGTGCTGGCAGCGACGGGAGCCGTCGTCGATGTCGGTGTCGCGGTGAACGCAGACGAAGGTGGCGCACTCCCGGCGGCCGGCGGGACCACGGTGGTCGTCGGTGCGGGTTGGGATGCGCAGGCGGCGGCCACCGAGACCACCAGGGCGAACGCCACTGCCTTCGGGCTCAACGCCCCTCCCGCCCGAGGACCTCATCGATCCACGCCAGTCGCTCTGCGATCGCCGACTCGCGCCCTTCTGTTCCCGGTCGGTAGAGCACATCCTCGACCCCATCCGGGAAATAGCGTTGGGCCACGATGTGATGGGCATGTTCGTGGGCGTAGCGGTACCCCTGACCGTGTCCGATCGACTCCGCACCGGCATAGTGCCCGTCCCTCAGGTGTTCGGGGACGGACGGCGCCGGGCCGTCCACCAGGAGAGCGCGGGTCGCCGTCATCGCCTGGGTGAGCGAGTTCGACTTGGGGGCGACGGCGAGGTAGACGGTGGCCTGGGTGAGGTGAAATGCCGCCTCGGGAAGACCGACGTGCGCCAGCGCCTGGGAGGCGGCCACCGCCTGGAGCAATGCGTTGGGATCGGCGAGCCCGATGTCTTCGGATGCCAGGATGATGAGGCGGCGCACGATGAACTCCGGGTCCTCCCCTCCCTCCAGCATGAGATGAAGCCAGTAGAGCGCTGCGTCGACATCCGAGCCGCGGACGCTCTTTATGAACGCCGAGATCACGTCGTAGTGCTGGTCCCCTGCTTTGTCGTATCGAACGATCCGGCGCTGCAGGGCTTCTTCCACATCGACGTCTTCGATCGAACTGCTCTCCCGGCCGATGGCGAGGGTGGCGGCCATCTCCAACACGGTCAGCGTGTGGCGGGCGTCTCCGCCGGTCCGCCGCACGAGGGTGTCGACGACGTCGTCCGAAACGGTGAGGGCGTCTGCGCCGAGACCCCTCTCGGGGTCGGCGACCGCCCGCCGGACCATCACCGCCAGGTCGTCCGGGGTCAACGCTTCCGTCCGGAACAGGGTCATGCGACTGAGGAGCGGACTGTTGACCTCGAAGAACGGGTTCTCCGTGGTGGCCCCTACGAGAACGATGGTGCCGTCCTCGACTCCGGGGAGGAGTGCGTCCTGCTGGTTCTTGGAAAAGCGATGGATCTCATCGAGAAACAGCACCGTTCGACGCTCTTCGGTCGCCAGCCTCTGGCGGGCGCCCGCCAGCACCTCTCGCACGTCCTTGACGCCGGCCGACGTGGCGGACAGCGTCTCGAACGCCGCTTCGGCGTACCGGGCGATCAGACGGGCGAGGGTGGTCTTGCCGGTCCCCGGGGGGCCCCACAGCAACATCGACACCGGTCGCCCCGACTCGACCACCCGGCGGAAGGCGGCCCCGGGCTTCAGGAGCCCGGGCTGGCCCACCACCTCATCGAGGGTCCGGGGGCGCATCCGAGCTGCCAGAGGGGCAGAACGGGCCACGACCTCGTCGAGCCGGGCGCTGAAAAGGTCCATTCCCAGACGGTAGCGCCCTCACTCACGGGCCAACACGGCTCGCCACCGCCGTCAGGTCCGGAGAAGGAGGGCGATCCGGCGGTGCAAGGTCGGCGGTGTGCGACGCCCTGGGCGGGGCCTCGCCTCACCGACCCCTCCAGTCGACGACACCGCCGACCAGCGCGCCGGCAAAAGGAAGCGACAGGGCGATCCAGTTGAGGCCGTCCGGCCCTCCCACCCCGAAGTATGCGAGGAGGGCCAGGCCCAGGCAGACCGAGAGCACGGCGATGATGCCCCGCCACCGGGCGGGTGCGGCCATTCGGGTCTTCGGGCGCTCGAATCGGGCCAGGGGGATCACGGCGGGCGCCGTCACCCCTGCCATCACCAGGAGCCAGATCGGCCGGGTCGCCCACCACGTGCCAGATCCGGCGACGACGTGGAGACCGAACCCGTCGAGCGCCAGCAGCACGGCCAGCACGAGCACCATCATGGTCAGGTGCCACAGGTAGATCGTCATGATCATGGACGTCACCAGCACCGTCGCCGTCCAGGGTCCATCCCGCGTGAGAAGCCGACCGAGCGGTCGTTCGATCCCCAGCAACACCCCGGTCTGCACCGCGCCGAGCGCCAGCAGCGGGAGGCGGGGTGGAAGGGTGTTGTTGAGCGCGGCACCGGGCACCCCGACCATGCTCACGGGGTACGCCAGGCCCTGGGTGAGCACCACGAGGGCGCCGAGACCGGCGGCGGCCAGCACCCACCGCCCGCGGCCATCGAGACGCCCGTCTCTCCAGGCGTAGCCGAACTGGTGGACGGTTCCCCACACGAACAGATAGTTGAGCCATCCCACCCAGGACTCGTCGAGCAGCAGTGAGACGGCGTCGACCGCCACCGCCGCGACAATGCCGGCCAGGATCGAGCGAATACCCCATCGCTCCCAGACCCGGATCGTGAGTGGCGTGATCGCCACCACCGCGATGTAGACGGCGAGAAACCACACCGGGACGAGCGCCGTCTGCGAGCCGATGAGAAGCAGCTCGGGATCGAGCCCGCCGAAGAGCAGGACCGATGCGAACACACCCCAGAATGCGAGCAGCGCCAACACCGGGATCACGAGTCGCCGAAGCCGAGCGTTGACCCAACTCTCGTATCCGAGACCCTGGCGCAGCGCCGAACGCCAAGATGCCGCGTTCGAGTATCCGCCGACCATGAAGAACACCGGCATCACCTGGAAGATCCATGTCAGCCACTGTGTCCAGGGGACATCGGCCAGCACGTGCCCGGCCAGCATTTCGCCGTTCGGCTTCACTTCCGGGGCTGCCATGAGCCAGTGGCCGATGACCACGACAACGATCGAAACGGCCCGAAGGAAGTCGACCACCCGGTTCCGATCGGGCGACACCGCGGAGGCGCTGTCCGCCGCCGCTCTCCATACGCGCATCATCGCGTCACGACGGCTCCGGCCGCCCACCGGGTCGCTCCACCACGTCTCAGACCTGCTCCCCCTCCGCCCCCCGCGCGTGAATCTCCGGTCGCAGCCGGATCCCCAACTCGGTGAGTTGCCCCTCGTCGACCTCGCTCGGCGAGCTCGTGAGAGGGTCTGTCCCTGTCTGGGTCTTCGGGAACGGGATCACCTCTCGAATCGACGGCTCGTTCTGAAGGATCATCACCAAGCGATCGATCCCGTAGGCGAACCCGGCGTGGGGCGGTGTGCCGTAGCGCAGTGCCTCGAGGAACCATCCAAACCGCCGCTCGGCCTGCTCCCGGTCGATGCCGAGGATCTCGAACACCTGAGACTGGACCTCGGGGTCGTGAATCCTGACACTTCCCGAGCCGAGCTCGACTCCGTTGAGGACGAGGTCATACGCACGGGAGAGCGCCGCCTCGGGACTGTCTCGCATCACATCGAGATCCTGGGGCGAGGTGAACGGATGGTGGGAGAACGTGATCACCCCGTCCTCCTCCTCGAACATCGGAAAGTCGGTCACCCAGAGGAAGTCGAGGTTCTCGTGCCCGGTTGGGCGGCCCAGTTTGTTGCGGAGCGCGCCCAGTGCGGTCACCGCGGTCTTCCACTGGTCGGCGACGATCAGGCACACGTCTCCTACGTTCGCCTCGAGCCGGGACGTGATCGTCTGAAGCTCCGTGTCAGACAGGAACTTGGCGACCGGTGAGCGAAGCGACCCGTCCGGCTCGACGACCATCCACACAAGGCCTCCGGCGCCGTGCGCCTTGGCGTCCTCGGTGAGGGCGTCGGCCAGGCTGCGCGGGAACTCGCGCGTACCGATGTTGATTCCCCGGACCACGCCTCCCGACTCGAGGGTCGAGCGGAAGACGCCGAACTCCGTTCCCTCCAGCCCCGGGCCAAGGTCCACGATCTCCATTCCGAATCGGAGATCCGGCTTGTCGATGCCGAAGCGATCCATGGATTCCTTCCACGTGATGCGGCGGAAAGGAACCTCGACGTCCACCCCCCTCACGGCCTTCACGGCCGCTGCGATGGTCGCCTCGATCGCCTCCTGCACGTCCTCTTCGGCCCAGAACGAACCCTCCAGGTCGAGCTGGGTGAACTCGAGCTGTCGATCGGCCCGGAGATCCTCGTCCCGGTAGCAGCGGGCGATCTGGAAATACCGTTCGACACCGCCGATCATCAGCAACTGCTTGAAGAGTTGGGGCGACTGGGGCAGGGCGTAGAACGTCCCCTTGCGGAGGCGGCTCGGCACGAGCATGTCACGGGCGCCTTCTGGCGTGGAACGGATGAGAGTCGGGGTCTCCACCTCGAGGAACCCTTTGACGTCCAGGGTCCCCCGGATGGCCGCGACCGTCTTGGAACGGGCCCGCAGGTTGGCCGACATGGACGGTCTGCGCAGGTCGAGGAACCGGTACTGGAGCCGGATGCGCTCGTCGACGTCGATGCGCTCGTCGAGCATGAACGGCAGGGGTTCTGACGGGCTGAGCACTGCGATCGCAGTGGCGCCGACCTCGTAGGCCCCGGTCGGGAGATCGGGGTTCTCCGTCCCGGCCGGGCGCACCCGCACCTTCCCCGTCACCGATACGCAGTACTCCATGCGAAGCTCGTCGACGGTCGGTATCTCGGCGGGGTCCGCGACGATCTGGACGAGGCCGGACGCGTCACGGAGGTCGATGAATGCCACGCCGCCGTGGTCTCGTCGCCGCTGTACCCACCCGGCCAGGGTGACGGTGTCACCGATCCGGGAATCGTCGATGGTTCCGGCGTGACAGGTACGAAAGGGGGTGCTCATGTCTGGGACGCTTCCTGGGTGTGAGTGTTCGGCCGACGGTGGTCTGGAGGTTCGAGCGCAGCGTGCAACGCCGCCACCAGACCTGCAGGAGAGACCTCCAACTGGGTTCCTTCACGGAGATCCTTCACCGTGACCACGCCGCGATCACGTTCGTCCTCACCCGCGATGATCGCAAACCGGATGCCGGCCCGATCGGCATACCGCAGCTGCTTGGCGAGCCTGTCGGGCTCGAGGGCCACCTCGGCGTTGATCCCTCCGTCTCGGAGTGTTCCCGCCAGCACCAGGGCAGGAGACAGACCGTCCTGGTCCATCACAGTCACGTACACGGTGGTGGGGCTGGGGCCGACCTCGAGCAGGCCGATCTCGCGCAGCTGCCAGTACAGACGGGTCAACCCGATCGATATCCCCACCCCGGGGAGCCGGGCCGACGTGTAGTGGCTCGCCAGGTCGTCGTAGCGGCCTCCCGAGCAGATGCTTCCCACCTCCGGGTGCTCGTCGAGAACCGTCTCGTAAACGGTTCCCGTGTAGTAGTCGAGCCCCCTTGCGATCGAGAGGTCGAGCGCATACCGGTCTTCGGGCACTCCCAGCATCCGGACGGTGTCCAACACGGTGCGCATCTCCTCGAGACCTTCCTCCGCCTGCGGGCCGAGTCCCTCGAGGTCGTCGAGAATCGCCAGCGCATCGGCGTGGGACTCGGACCGTCGTGAGACGAGATCGAGCAGTACCTCGGCGTTCTGGCGCGACGGAACCCCCGCCGATTCCAGCGCCTCGATCGTTGCCGACCTCCCGCGTTTGTCCAGTTTGTCGATCTCCCGGAGAACGCCGGCCTGGACATCGGGATCCGCCAGACCCTGCGACGCGAGGATGCCCCGCATCAGCCGGCGATTGTTGAGCCTGATGGTGAACGGACCGATGCCCAGCTCTGTGAAGACCCTTTCGATGACGGCGGGCATCTCGGCGTCGTGACGGATCGACAGGTGGTCGCGTCCGATCACGTCGATGTCGCACTGCACGAACTCCCGAAAGCGGCCGCGTTGAGGCGACTCGCCGCGATAGACCCTCTGGATCTGATATCGCCGGAACGGAAACACGAGGTCGTGCTGATGTTCGGCTACGTAGCGGGCGAGAGGCACGGTGAGGTCGTAGCGCAGCGCGAGCTCTGGGTCCCTGCCCTGCTCGAGCGCCCCGGTCGATTGGACGAAGTACACCTGGCGCTCTGTCTCACCACCGGTCTTGGTGAGCAGCACGTCGGTCAGCTCGATGGCAGGTGTCTCGATCGGCACGAAGCCGAACCGCGCATACACGGATCGGATGGTGTCCACCATGCGTTGAAACACCACCTGCTCGGCCGGCAGCAACTCCAACACACCGGGCATCGTTCTAGGGGCGACCATTACTCGGCCTCCGCGAGGATCGGGTGTGGGGAGGGTAGTGAGGAAGTCCGACCCCGTTGAACGGAGTCACTCACTCCAGAGGTCGCGGAAGGGATTGGTGCGTCGCTCTCGTCCGATCGATGTCTCTGGCCCATGTCCCGGGAGCACCCGCGTCTCGTCTTCCAGATCCATCACCCGCTCCCGCATGGACTCGGCCAGTCGGTCCAGGTCCCCCCCAGGGAGATCGGTGCGTCCGATCGATCCTGCAAAGAGCTGGTCACCGCTGAACAGCATGCCTTCGTCCGGGAGGTGAAAGCACACGTGCCCGGGTGTGTGTCCGGGAGTGTGACGGACCTCGATCCGGATCCCCGCAAGGTGCAACTCCATGCCGTGGTGGAGGGGTACTCGCGTCACCGGCGGATCCCAGTCACCGGGAACCGACAGCCCGAACATCGCCCTGAGCTGTCCGAGCGGGTCGAGGGTCAGGTAGTCATCGTCTGGATGGACATAGGACGCCATGCGGTACTCGTCGCCGATCTGCGCGGCTCCTCCCATGTGGTCGATGTGACCGTGCGTCAGGAGGCATGCCACCGGGACCAGCGAATGTGCGGCGACCAGGTCGACGATGGCGCCGGGGTCGGGCGGAGCGTCGATGATGACGGCTTCCCCGCCTTCCTCGGCGGCGAGCACCCACGTGTTCGTCGCCGCCAGCCACAAAGACCTCGACGCGAGCAGCATTCCCATGACGCTACCCGCTTGAACCGGAGCCATCGATTTCCCGCTGTCGATTCGCTCAGGTTCATCGGCTACGGTGACGACATCTCTATCACCCGGGGATCAGGAGTGGAATCTCACATGGTGGCACAGGGAGCCGCGCTTCACACCGTCACGGTGCCGGTGACCGTTGCCGGGCTCGGTCCGTATGTCCCCGACCCACCGACCACGCTTCTCCTCGACGTCAGTCACATCGAGGAGGCGGCCCGTATCACCGCCGAGGCGGGTGAGATCCTCGATACGGCGCACCTCGAGGCCGACCGGATCGTCGAAACCGCACGAGCAGACGCGGACCGCATCCTCTCCGAGGCCGCCGAACACGCCGCAGCGTTGAAGGCCGAGTCGGAAGCCGCCGGCGGTGCCATGCGTGCCGCTCACGCCGAGGAATCGGAGCGCCTGCGCGCGGAGACCGAGCAGGCACTCGAGGAGATCAGAGCCGCCGCCGAAGACGACCGCGTGCTGGCGGCATCGGAGCTCGAGGCGGCGCGGATAGAGGTCGATGCCATCGTGCGCGAAGGCCAGTCCGCAGCTTCGGCCCTGGTGGCGGAAGCCAAGAGGAAGGCCAAGGATATCCTCCAGGCCGCCAGAGACGAGGCGGCGCGGCAGGCCGACCGGATCGAGGCGGGTACCCGCAACGGGGCAGGCAGGGCTGCCGCCGAGGCAGCCGCGCGCATGACCGATCTCCAGGCCGTTCGAGAGGCCGACCGTGCCACCGTCACCGCAAACGAGGCGCAGCCGGCCGCATCCCGCCCTGACCGCGACGGAGCGGCCGCCAGGCATCTGAGGAACGGCCCGGTCTCGACCGATCTCCTCGAGCCCGCCGATCACCCGGACTCCGCGGATCCCGAGGAAGACTTCGACCCCGATCTCGACGTCGACACACCCGGGGAGGCATCCGAGGTTGCCGACGCCGGTGATGTCGCGCCGGAGCGAACCGCGTCCGGTCGGCCGGAGGGGACACCCTCATCGCCCCGGCCGGCCGCCATCCTCATCGAGCCGCTGCAGCCGGCCGTCTTCCGCGCCACCGCCACCGATCGCGGTCGACGCAAGCGCAAGAAGAAATAGACCGGCACGCCGGAACCGCCACGGCGATCACCTGCCCGGCGTCGACCTCTGTGCCGGTGTCTCCGATGCAGTTCGTCCCGGCGGTGAAGATTCGAGCGAAAGCAGCCGGATCAGAGTTCCGGCTCGCCCATCAGGCGGAATGCTCCAAAGACGCCGTCCACTCCGCGCAGCCCGCTGAGGAGCCTCGAGAGGCTCTCGGGGTCGGCCAACTCCAGCTCATACCGCAGGATGGCGACACGATCCCGTCCCGTGATCGAAGACGACGCCGTGATGTTGCCACCCAGATCGCTGATGATCTCGGTCGTGTCACGGAGGAGGTTCGTGCGGTCCATCGCCTCCACCTGTACCCAGACCGTGAATCTCCCGATGCGATCCGCCGGCCAGGCGACCTCCACCATCCGGTCGCGCCCCCCCTCGGTCATCGCACCGAGATTGGTGCAGTCGGCCCGATGAACCGACACACCCCGGCCAACAGTGACGAAGCCGACGATCGGATCGCCCGGCACCGGAGCGCAGCAGCGGGCGATCCTCACCATCATGTCGTCGAGCCCTTCGACGATGATCCCCGGACCCGCAGACGAGTAGCGACGGGGCCGGACGGGGGCGAGGAGATCCTCTTCGTGCTCGTCTGGCCGGACGGCCCGCACAACCCGCCCCACGACCGTCGATGCCGCGATCTCACCTGCGCCGACCGCCACCATCAGCCCATCGACGTCGATCTTGTTGAACTCGCCGGCGATCTCACCGAGAAGACCCTCCCGCTCGGATGCTCCGAGCCCGAGGCCTTCCTTGCGCAAGAGCGCCATCACCTGGTCACGACCCTCCGATGCGGCCTGTTCCCGGCGCTCCTTGAGGAACCACTGTCTGATCTTGGACCGGGCGCGTGAGGTGCGGGCAAACTTGAGCCAGTCCCGGGACGGTGATGCGTCTGGCGCCTTCGAGGTGATGACCTCGACGATGTCCCCCGACTCGAGCCGGGTCGAGAGAGGCATCAGCCTCCCGTTGACACGCGACCCCACGCAGCGGTGACCCACCTCGGTGTGGACTGCGTAGGCAAAGTCGATGAGGGTGGCCCCGCGGGGCAGCGTCTTTATGTCGCCCGCCGGGGTGAGAACGAATACCTCGTCCTGATAGAGGTCGAGTTTGAGTTGGTCGAGGAACTCGATCGGGTCCGCCGCCATGTCTTCCAGGCTGGGAAGGTTCGACGTCCATTTGACGTGTGCTCCATCCGAACCCTCCTTGTAGCGCCAGTGCGCCGCGACCCCGGATTCGGCGATGGTGTGCATCTCCTCGGTGCGGATCTGGATCTCGAGGGGCTTTCCGTCCGGTCCGATCACCGTCGTGTGCAGCGACTGGTAGAGGTTGAACTTGGGCATGGCGATGTAGTCCTTGAAACGCCCTGAGACCGGCACCCACCGGGCGTGGACGAGCCCGAGGACGGCGTAGCACTCGGGCAGTGACGGGACGACCACCCGTACCCCGATGAGATCGTGGATCTCGTCGAACGGCCGTCCGGTCTCCACCATCTTCCGGTAGATCGAGTAGAGATGCTTCGGACGTCCGCTGATCCTTCCGGCGATGCCCGCATCGGCGAGCATCGATTCGATCTCGGCCACCACCTTCTCGATGAAGACGTCGCGCTGGGGTGCCCGCTCATGCAGCCGCTGTTCGATCTCGGTGAACCTGGGCGGATACAGCACGGCAAAACACCGATCCTCCAGTTCGTGCTTGATCTCCTGTACGCCGAGCCGATGCGCCAGCGGCGCGTAGATGTCCAGTGTCTCGCGGGCCACCCGCTGCTGCTTCTCCGGCCGCAGCGCCGCCACCGTCCGGATGTTGTGGAGCCGGTCGGCCAGTTTGATGAGCAACACCCGGAGGTCCTCTGCCATCGCAACGACCATCTTGCGGATGGTGGCCGCCTGCGCGTGCTCCCGGCTCCCGTACTCGAGGCGGTCGAGCTTGGTCACACCATCGATCAGGTAGGCAATCTCCTGTCCGAAGGTGGCCACGATCTGGTCGAGCGTCACGTCGGTGTCCTCCACCGTGTCGTGGAGCAGGGCGGCCGCCAGCGTCGGTTCGTCCATCCCGTAGCCTGCGAGGATCAGCGTCACCGCGACGGGGTGGGTGATATACGGCTCACCCGACTTGCGGTGCTGCCCTTCGTGGGCCTGCTTCGCCAGCAGGTATGCCTTTTCGAGCACGGACGGATCCGCATCCGGGTGCCAGGAGGCAAAGACCTCGAGGACCCGAGCGAAACCCTCGTCCGGGTCGACGACGTCCAGGTCAGTCGTAGGTGAGGAGAGCATGAAACGGGACCCCGTTCAGCGACGCCTTGCCGTTGAGAAACCCCAGCTCGATGAACACGGCAAACCCCACGATCTCTGCCCCGAGACCACCCAGGAGCCCGAGTGCGGCAGCGGCCGTCCCACCGGTGGCGATGACGTCATCGACGACGAGAACTCTGTCGTCGGCGCGGACCGCGTCGACGTGCACTTCGAGAGCGTCGGTCCCGTATTCCAGCTCGTAGGCCTGACTCCTCACCTGATACGGAAGCTTGCCCGGCTTGCGGATCGGAACGAAGCCGGCTCCCAACTTCTCGGCCACGGGAGCCGCCAGCGTGAAGCCTCGCGCCTCGATTCCGGCCACTTTGGTGATGCCGGCGTCGCGGAACGGGTCCGCCATGGCCTCGAGCAGCGCGGCAAAACCCCCGGAGTCGCCGAGCACGGGTGTGATGTCGTAGAAGAGGATGCCCGGCTTCGGGTAGTCGGGGACTTCGCGAATGAGGGAGCGAATCTGCTGCACCCCGGGGAGTGTACCCCTGTCCAGGCCGCGCTCTCAGCGCCGTTTCTTGGGAGGCCGCGGCTGGGCGCCCTTGGGCGGGCGCGGACTGGCCTGCCGGGTTGCGGGCGATTCGGGTTCGCCGGTTGCGGTCTCCCCGGATGCTGCGGCCTCCTGTGTCCTGGCTCCGACGCCAGGCGCGAGCCTCTTCTTCCTGCCGCTTCCCGACTCGAGCGCCGCCCTCCGCTCCATCCAGGCGGGCTCGCGCTCTCGCCACGTCGCCAGCAAGGGTGCTGCCACGAAGATCGACGAGTAGGTACCGGCAGCGATGCCCACGAACAGCGCCAGCGCGAAGTCCTGCAGGCTGGCGGCGCCGAGCAGGATGCCGCCGACGAACAAGAGCGAGCCGACGGGGATCAGGGATGTGAACGACGTGGCGAGAGAGCGCACCAGCACCTGGTTCATGGATCGGTTCACGATGCCCGTATAGGTGTCCTCGTCGCGGAAGGTGTCTTCGTTCTCTTCCACCTTGTCGAACACGACGACCGTGTCGTACAGCGAATACCCCAGAATGGTCAGCAGCGCCACGACCGTGGCAGGGGTGACCTCGAATCCGGTCACCGAGTAGATGCCGACGGTGATCGCCATGTCGTGGAGCAACGCCACGATGCCCGCAACCGCCATCTTCCATTGGAGACGCCAGGCGATGAAGAGGACGGCGAATCCGATGAACACAACGAGCGCGATCACCGCCTGACGGGCGACCAGGGCTCCAAAGGTCGGTCCGACTGCCTCGATCGAAGCGTCCTGGCGATCGACTCCGGTCGCCGAGACGATCGCCTCGATCATGGCGTCTTCCACCTCCTCCTCGAGGGGCGCGGTCTGCACCAGGACGGCCGCGCCGTCGTCGAGAAGCTGGATTCGCGAGTCGGACAGACCGATCGGTGCGAGCGCCGCCCGCAGGTCGGCGATCTCTGCTCCCCGCGGGTTCTCCGCCTGGACCGCCACACCTCCCACGAACTCCAGGCCGAGGTTGAGCTGGCGCACCGCCAGGGATCCGAGCGACAGAAGGATGAGCGTCAGCGAGATCACGAACCAACGCCGGCGCAGCCCGACGAAGTCGATCGACGTCTCTCCCCGCGAGACCCGCGACCAGCGACTCATGCCGATCCCTCCGCCCGTCCGGCTGCACCTACGATCGAGAACCTGCCGCCGGAACCGAGTCCGGTGTGGGCGACGAACCACGCCGCTCGCCGTGTGTACACACGGGCGATCACCATGTCGAGCACGGTCGCAATGCCCAGCGACAGGGCAAATCCCTTGACCGGACCCACCGCGAGCAGGAAGAGCAGCGTCGCCCCCAGGAGCGAAACGAAGTCGGCCGTGAGGATGGTCCGATACGCCGCCCGGAAGCCGTCGGTCACCGCTGTCGACACGTTCGCTCCGTTCCGGATCTCGTCTTTGATCCGTTCGAAATAGACGATGTACGAGTCTGCGGTGATCCCTATCGCGACGATGATTCCGGTCACGCCGGCAAGGGTCAGCGTGGTCCCTATGGCCGCGCCGGCGATGGCGAAGATCGAGACGAGGAGGCTCCCGAACACCGTGAGACCGATCAACGCCACCACCCCGAGGACCCGGTAGTAGGAGACCAGGACCAGGGTCACCAGGATCAGGCCTGCCGCCCCGGCGACGAGGCCGATACGGAGCGAGTCGGCTCCGAGCGAGGCAGAGACCTTCTGCACCTGCGACCGCTCGAAGGACACCGGCAACGAGCCGTACCGCAGAACCACCGCGAGATCCCGTGCCTGCACCTCGTCCTCCGGCTGGTCACCGAGGGTGATCTGGGCTCGACCTCCGGTGATCCCCACCCCGGGCTGCACGTCATCGAAGACTCGCGGCGCCGCCAGAACCTCGCCGTCGAGGACGATGGCGATCTGCCGGCGCGGGTCCAGACCCGTGAAGGTCGCCGCCTGGCCGGTCATCGACGCAAACGCCACACCCCCATCGGACGTGAGGTCGAGGCTGATCCCCCACACCCCGCTGGTGGTGATGAATCCTGGTGTCGCCTGCGCCACGTCGGTGCCGATCAGGCATGCGGGACCGAGGTGCAGTACCGCACCCTCCGAGAGCACGTATGCCTCCCTCCCGGGGGCATCGGTCACCGTCAGCCCGGTCGCCGGATCGAGACCCAACTCCTCAGCGGTGGCAAACGTGTATGTCCCTCCTGTGCCACACGGCTCGGCAACGGTGACCGGACCCTCCCCGGCAGGATCGGTCGATGAACCCGCAGTCGTGGAGGTCGTGTCGGGTGCCGTGGTGGTCGGGGCGTCCTCGCCTGCGGCTGCGGTGGTCGTGGTGGGTGTCTCGGGAATGTCGGCCAGCGGCCCGATCGACCCCGGCGTGAGGCCCAGGACGGGGCGGAAGCTGAGCTCACCCTGCTGGCCGAGGACATCGAGCGCCCGCTGCTCGTCCTCCACGCCAGGCAGTTGGACGACGACCGTGCTCGCTCCCGAGATGGCGATCTCGGGCTCCTGGACGCCGCCGATCTCCTCGATCCTGCTCCGCATCCGCTCCACCGCCAGTTCCAGGACGTCCTCTTCCGTGTCCGTGGGGGCCGTGAGAACGACAGACGTGCCGCCCTGGAGGTCGAGGCCGAGCCGGGGAGTACGGCCGGTGGCTACGAGCGCTGCCAGCCCGCCCCAGGCGAGGCCCAATACCACCACCAGCCCGATGAGCGTCCTGCGCACGCGGCCCCGTTCAGGATCCGTCGGTGCCGATTCGGCCGCTGACCGCCCGGCGGGCGATGCGCATGCGACCCGACTCGATGTCGATGACCAGGGTGTCGTCGTCCGCGGACACGACGCGGCCGTGGATTCCACCGATGGTCTGGACCTGGTCGCCGACAGAGATCTCGGATTGGAGCTCCTGCTGCTGCCGTGCCCGCTTGCGCTGAGGGCGGATGAACAAGAAGTAGAAGATGGCGAACATCACCGCCAGGAAGATCAGCGAGCTGGCGCCTGATCCGGCGGGCGCGTCTGTTTGGGCGAGAATCACGTACATTGCTGGAGCACTCCTCGAAGGCTCTCTCGATCGGGTCGAGACGACATTAGCCGTCCTCTGCCCGGCGACCGCCATTCCGTCGCTCCACCACCTCGGCTCGAAAGTCTGCAAATGATCCGGACGCGATCGCGTTGCGGGCCGACTCCAGCAGGCCGAGCGTGTACCAGAGGTTGTGGAGCGAGGCGAGACGGAACACGGTCAGCTCGTTGGTGGCGAGGAGATGACGGAGATAGCTGCGGGAATGGGAACGACAGGTCGGACAGCGACAGTCGTCGGCCAGAGGGCCGGCGTCTGTGGTGAATTCGCTGCGCCTGAGGTTGTAGTCGCCTGCGCTCGTGAGGATCCGACCGTGCCTGGCGAGCCTGGTCGGCCACACGCAGTCGAAGAGGTCGCATCCGCGGGCGATCGCATCGAGGACCCCCTCCGAATCGCCGAGCCCCATGACGTAGCGGACCTTCTCGGCAGGGAGCTCGGGTACGACCGCCTCGATGGCGCGATTCCGCTCGGGAGCCGACTCGCCGACAGACAGCCCCCCGATCCCGAAGCCGGCGAACTCGAGATCGGCGGTACGCCGGGCGCTCTCGGCCCGCAGGTCGTCCTCCACCCCTCCCTGCACGATCCCGAACAGCACCTGATCGCGCCGTTGGTGGGAGTTCTTCGCGCGCTCGGACCAGCGGAGCGTCTGATTCATCGCTTCGGTGATCACCTGACGGTCGGCCGGGAGCCCCACCAGCACGTCGAGAACCATCGCCACATCGGCGCCGAGCAGCTGCTGGACCCGCATCGACTCCTCCGGAGACAGAGCCACCCTCGAGCCGTCGTATGTCGAGCGGAACTCCGCGTGCTGTTCGGTGACGATGGGATCGAGGGAGAACACCTGGTAGCCACCACTGTCGGTGAGGATGGGGCCATCCCATGCCATGAACCCGTGCAGGCCGCCCATCTCGGCAACGATCTCGGCCCCCGGGCGGAGCATGAGGTGATAGGTGTTCGACAGGATCATCTGCGCCCCGACGGTCCGTAGGTCCGCGCTGTCGAGCGACTTCACCACACCCCTGGTCCCCACCGGCATGAAAGTGGGTGTGCGGACCTCGCCGTGGGCGAGTGTCAACACACCGGCCCGGGCCTCGCCGTCCCGAGCCTCCTCCCGAAACGCTCCTGCCGGTGTCACGTGACGCCTCCCCGCTCGCAGTACATCGCATCGCCGAAGCTGAGGAATCGGTAACCCCGGGAGAGAGCGGAGTGGTATGCCTCCCGCCACCCCGGCCCCATGAACGCGGCGATCAGCACCACCAGACTGGATCTCGGCAGGTGGAAATTCGTGACGAGTCCGTCGACGACCCCGAACCGACTTCCGGGTCTGAGATAGAGCGAGGTCTCCCCGCGTCCCGGCCTGATCAGCCCGCCCGGTTCTTTCTGTGTCTCGAGCACCCGCACCGTGGTCGTGCCGACGGCGATGACCCGCCCGCCTCTCCCCCGGCATGATGCGACGGCCGCCGCCGTCGCCTCCGACACCTCGAAGACCTCACTGTGCATCACATGGTCTTCGATGGACTCGGTTGCGATCGGCCGGAACGTCGCCAGCCCCACTTCGAGGTCCACCGCAGCCATCTCGATGCCCGCATCAACCAGGCTGTCCACGACGCCTGGCGTGAAGTGCAGACCGGCCGTCGGCGCCGCCGCCGAGCCGGGGCGGGTGGCGAAGATCGTTTGATACCGGCCGGGATCGTCCAGCACCGCATCGATGTACGGGGGGAGCGGTACCTCGCCGTGCCGCTCCACCGCCTCCTCGATGTCGCCGGCGGCTTCGAGCGACAGCGTGGCGATTCCATCCACCGGATCGGACAGCAGACACGCCTGGATCGCTCCGAAATCCACCAGTGATCCGGCCCGAAGCCGGCGAGCAGGCCTGACCAGCGCTTCCCAACGGTCGGGGTCGATCCGGCGGAGCAACAGCGCCTCGACCGCTCCCCCCGTCTCCCGCTTGACCCCGTGGAGGCGGGCTGCGCGCACCCTGGTCTGGTTCACGACCACGAGGTCGCCGGGGACGAGGAGCGAGGCGAGCTCTCCGAAACGATGGTCGCTTCCATCGCGGGTGTCCAGCAAGCGGGAGGCGTCCCGCGGCGACGCCGGGGTCTGGGCGATCGCACTCGCCGGCAGGTGGTAGTCGAAGTCCGTGACGGCGGCCATGCGGGCGTGTTCGAGTTCTGCCGACCCTGTCACAGCTCGAGCGTGGGCTGACTGGCCGGAGGCTCGAGACCGAGGTGCTGATAGGCCCCGGCGGTCGCCACCCTCCCGCGCGGCGTGCGATGGAGGAGACCGGCCTGCAGCAGAAACGGCTCGTAGGCGTCCTCGACGGTCTCGGGTTCCTCACCCACTGCGATCGCCAGGGTGCCCAACCCGACCGGGCCACCGCCGAACTTGTGAACGAGCGCCCCGAGGATCGCCCGGTCCACCTTGTCGAGTCCCCGGTCGTCGATCTCGAACACGCTGAGGGCCTGATCGGCGATCCCGACGGTCACGATGCCGTCCGCCCTCGCAATCGCGTAGTCCCGTACCCGGGCCAGCAGGCGGTTGGCGATCCTTGCGGTCCCGCGGCTGCGCTCGGCCACCAGGCGCGCTCCCTGATCGTCGATGTCGACCCCGAGGATCGTCGCAGACCTCCGCACGATCTGTTCGAGATCGTCCGGGGTGTAGTAGTCGATGCGCTCCAGAATCCCGAAGCGGTCGCGCAGCGGGGCCGCCACGGTGCCGATCCGGGTGGTGGCGCCGACGAGGGTGAACCGTGCCAGGTCGAGGCGAATCGAGGTGGCGGCCGGGCCCTTCCCGAGCACGATGTCGAGTTCGAAGTCCTCCATCGCCGGATACATCACCTCCTCGACCGCTCTGGGAACCCGATGGATCTCGTCGATGAAGAAGACGTCTCCCGTCTCGAGTTGACTGAGGATGGAGGCGAGGTCTCCGGGTCTCTCGAGCGCCGGGCCGGAGGTCTTCTTGATCGCCACGCCCAATTCGTTGGCGAGGATCCCGGCGAGGCTGGTCTTGCCAAGGCCGGGGGGTCCGGACAACAACACGTGATCGAGCCCGCGCCCCTGCACCCTGGCCGCCTCGATCGAGATGCGCAGCCGCTCCTTGACGAGCTCCTGGCCGACGAATTCGTCGAGTCTCCGCGGCCGGAGCGTCGCCTCCAGCTCGTCATCCGCCTGTGTGCTTCCCCCGAGGATGCCTTCTTCCCTCATGGGCGCTCCCCGAACGACGCATCCTGGTCCGACATGCACCGACGCCGGTTCATCGTCCCAGCTCCCTCAGGGCGTGGCGGATCTGCTCGGCGACGGGAGCGGACGCGTCGAGGTGAGGCAGGACGTCGCGGATCTCGGCGGGGGCGTAGCCGAGGCTCTCGAGCGCCTCGCGGACCTGGGCGGACGGTGCTGCACCCTCGAGAACGTCGGCTTCGAGGTCGGCCAGCTTCGGCTTCAGGTCGAGCACGATCTTCTGGGCGGTGCGCTTGCCGATCCCCGGAACCTGGGTCAGGGCGTCGACGTCCTCGGTCGCCACCAGTGTGCGGAGGACATCTGCGCTGAAGACTCCGAGCATCGCCATGGCCACCCTCGGACCAACACCCGATGCACCGAGCAGAATGCGGAACACGTCGCGATCGGCCTCCGTCGGAAAGCCGTAGAGACTCATGCCGTCCTCACGAACGTGGAGGTGGGTGTGGACCGTGTGCGGCTCGCCGACCGGCATCGAAGCCACGGCTTTGGGTGCCATGGCCACCTCGTATCCGACTCCTCCGACTTCCATCACGACCGACTCCGACCTGATCGCCACCACCATGCCCGACAGCCGTCCGATCATCTGGGCACCACCATTCGGGCACTCTGGAGATGGCACAGGGCGACGGCGAGCGCGTCTGCGGCATCGGCCGGACGAGGCGGAGCAGCCAGCCTGAGGCGGCGCATCACCATCTCGCCCACCATGGACTTGTCGGCCGCCCCGTCCCCGGTCACAGCCGCCTTGACCGTGGTGGGCGAGTACTCGACGGCCGGGAGCCCCGCTTGGGCGGCGGCCAGCAGCGCCACCCCCGATGCCCGCCCCACCGATATCGCCGTGTGGAGATTCCGGTTGGTGAACATGCGCTCGATGGCCATCACGTCGGGTCGGTGCTCGGCGATGACCGCCACCAGGTCCCGGTGCAACTCGGCCAGCCGTCTCTCCGTCGGTGCATCGGTGTCGGTGCGGATGACGCCGGCAGCGATCGCTGCAGGAGGATTCCCGCGGACGAGTCCGTACCCCATCCGAGTCAAACCAGGATCGATGCCCAAGACGAACATGTGTACGACAGGCTAGTGGCAGTCATCCCCGGAGACGATCACCCGGGACCCGCTCCGCCGACGCCATCGCCGCCCCCGCCGTCGGGTCCCGCTTCCCACTCGATCGCCTCGACCCAGTTCTCGCGAGCTTCTCTTCCCGCGGCCACCGCGACGACGAGGGCCGCTGCCGGATCCGCCCACCACCACCCGACGGTGGCATTGAGCGCCAGTCCACTCAGCGTGGCGACCGACAGGATCCCGTCGAGGAACGTCATCGTCGCCTCGGATCTCAGCGGAGCCGAACCGATCCGACGTGCGAGCCGGTGCTTGGCGATCGCCAGCCCGAACATGACCACGGCCGTGACCGCCAGATAGGCGATGCCCACGACCGACTCCCCGGCCCGGCGCTGGGTGACCAGATCCCGAACGGCGGCGAACGCCAGCACCACCGCCAGCAGCGCGAAAGCCACCGCCACCAACCGGAGCGCCCGGGCGGTGCGGGCATCCGATGCGGCTTCGTGCCCCGGCCGCATGTGCCAGACGACCACCGACGAGGCAAAGATCTCGATGATCGAATCCGTGCCGAACCCGATCAGCGCCAGCGATCCGGCGATGACCCCGAGCGTGATCGTGAACACCGCTTCGCCGGCGTTCCATCCGATGGTGGCGTACTCCAATTGCAGCGCGCGGCGGGCATCCGGAGAGTGTTTCATGCAGGTGGGCATGGTGGCACGTGTCGAGGTGCCCGGAGTCACCACAGCCCATACCGGAGTGGGACCCTGATCCTCGACGGCCGTCATCGGGCATGGCAACGGCGCCATCTCACCCGGCGATCCCGGCCTCCTCCCCGTGGCGCCCACCGCCCGCCCCGATTCAGAGCCTTGTGGGGCTCGGTCTGGTTCGCGGCTCCGGTCCCTTTCCCGAACGGGCATGCTTGGGGTGATGCCGCTACTGGATTCCACCCGCTATGCCCTCGATGCCCTCCGCGCCGGAGCCGATCACTCACGGGCCGCGGCCATGGCGGCCTACCTGAAGACCGACATGGCCATGTTCGGGGCGACGGGACCGGACCGCACCCGGATCGCCCGGCAGCTGAGAGACGAAATGGCTCCCACCACCGTCGGTGAGTACCGGGCCCAGGTCACAGAGCTGTGGGGACAGCCGTGGCGCGAGGCGAGGTACCTGGCGATCGCCGTCGCCCGTGCCCATCCCCGCTTCATCACGTTGGAGTGCCTGGACCTCTACGAGTCGATGGTGCGGGAGGGTGCATGGTGGGATCTGGTCGACGAGATCGCTGCGCACCTGGTGGGAAGACTGGCGTTGGACCACCGCCAGTCGATGCGCCCGGTGCTCGAGGCGTGGATCGACGACCCCGACATGTGGATCCGCCGAACCGCGCTGCTCGCCCAGCTCACCCACAAGGACAGGACAGACCCCGGCCAGCTCTTCGATTTCTCCCTGCGGAGAGCCCACGAGACGGAGTTCTTCATCCGCAAGGCCATCGGCTGGGCTCTGCGCCAGTACGCGAGAACGGACCCCGATGCAGTCAGGGCGTTCCTGACCGAGCACGGACAGGCGCTGTCCGGTCTGAGCCGGCGCGAAGCAGCCAAGCACCTGTAGCCGACGGTTCCCGACAGAGCCTGTCAACGACGCGTGGCCGGGAATCCATGGGGTCACCGAACCGGAACTCCCGCCAGACGCGCGGCTCCGGGAGCCGGGGCGGGAACCTCAACCCGCCAGCTGTTCCATCACCTCGTCGGAGACGTCGAAGTTGGCGTAGACCGTCTGGACGTCGTCGAGGTCCTCGAGCGCATCGATCAGTCGCAGCACCTTGCCGGCGACATCGACCTGGAGCGGCACGGTGTTCGTGGGAAGCTGTGTGACGTCGGCCGACTCGACCTCGATGCCCGCCGCTTCCAGGATGTCTCTGATCGACGTCATCTGAGACGGATCGGTGACGACCTCATACGAGTCGCCGCTTCCGCGGATGTCATCTGCGCCCGCCTCGAGCGCCACCAGCATGACGTGGTCCTCGTCTCCCCTGGTCTGGATCAGACCTTTCTGCTCGAAGAGGTAGCCGACAGAGCCCGGCTCGCCCATGTTTGCGTTGTTGCGGGTCATCGTCGAACGCACGTCGGAGGCCGCCCGGTTGCGATTGTCGGTGAGCACATGGATGTAGAGCGCGACCCCTCCCGGGCCGTACCCCTCGTACCAGATGTCTTCGTAGTCGGCCCCGCTCGAGTCCTCGCCCGTTCCCCTCTTGACGGCACGTTCGATGTTGTCGTTGGGCATCGACGCCGACTTGGCCTTGGCGATGGCGTTGGCGAGCGCCACGTTCATCGTCGGGTCTCCCCCGCCCTGGCGGGCAGCCGACTCGATCACCTTGGCCAGCTTGGCGAACAGCTTGCCGCGAGCCGCATCCTGGCGACCCTTCCGGTGCTTGATGTTGGCCCATTTCGAGTGTCCAGCCATCCTCGCCTTCCTGTCAGATCATCTCGAGGAACATCCGATGAACCCTGGTGTCCCCGGTGAGTTCTGGGTGAAACGAGGTGCCGATGATGTTGGCCTGGCGAACCATCACCGGGTGTTCCTCCACGGCGGCGAGCACCTCGACACCGTGACCCACCTTGGCGACCCACGGGGCCCGGATGAACACGGCGTGGAACGGCGCATCCATCCCGGTGATCGCGATGTCGTGTTCGAAGGACTGGTTCTGGCGCCCGAACGCGTTGCGCTCGACGATCACGTCGAGTACCGCCAGCAGCGGTTGCTCCCCTTCGGTCACCGCCATGGCGCAGAAGATCAACCCGGCGCACGAGCCATACGTGGGCAGTCCCGCCGTGATGGCCTGGCGGAGCGGTTCGATCAGTCCGAAGCGGCTCGCCAGCTTGCCGATCGTGGTCGACTCCCCGCCGGGCACGACCACCCCGTCGAGTCCATCCAGGTCTTCTGGCGCCCGTATCTCGCGGGTCGAGACACCGAGGCCTTCGAGCATCCGCCGGTGCTCGCGAAAATCGCCCTGGAGCGCGAGGACGCCGATCGTCGGCATCACCAACCCCGGCGCGCCAGTTGCTCCGCCTCGCTGAGCGTGCCGATCTCAAGGCCGGGCATCGCCTTGCCCAGTCCTCGCGAGACCTTGGCGACGATCTCGGCGTTCTGCCAGTTGGTCGTTGCATCGACGATCGCCCTGGCGTACTCGGCGGGATTGGAACTCTTGAAGATGCCCGATCCGACGAACACCCCGTCGCACCCGAGCGCCATCATCAATGCCGCGTCGGCCGGGGTGGCGATGCCTCCTGCGGCGAAGTTCACAACCGGAAGAGATCCGGTGCGGGCCACCTCACGGACCAGCTCGTATGGGGCACCGTGGTCCCGGGCGGCGGTCATCAGCTGCTCGTCCGACATCGTCGTGAGCCGGCCCATCTCGCCGGTGATCGTGCGCATGTGGCGCACCGCCTCGACCACGTTGCCCGTGCCCGCCTCCCCCTTGGTGCGGATCATCGCCGCCCCTTCGCCGATGCGCCGGAGTGCCTCTCCCAGGTTCCGAGCCCCACAGACGAATGGTGTCGTGAAAGCCCACTTGTCGATGTGGTGGTCTTCATCGGCGGGAGTGAGCACCTCGGACTCGTCGATGTAGTCGATTTCGAGCGCCTGGAGCACACGCGCCTCGAGGAAGTGTCCGATCCGGCACTTCGCCATCACGGGGATCGACACCGCACCCTGAATGCCCTGAACCATCTCGGGATCGGACATCCTGGCGACCCCGCCGTCTCTGCGGATGTCGGCGGGTACCCGTTCGAGCGCCATCACCGCCACGGCTCCGGCCTCCTCGGCGATCCTGGCCTGCTCGGGCGTGACGACATCCATGATGACCCCGCCCTTGAGCATGTCGGCGAGCCCGCGCTTGACCAGATCGGTTCCTCGTTCCACGTTCACCTTCCTTGCGAGCGACGAATGCTACCGAAGCCCCCGATTCATCACACACTCCGAAGCCGCCGGTAGACATCGAGGTAGCCCTCGACCACCACCGACCAGTCGAACCGGCGGGCCCGCACCCTGGCGGCCGCGCCGAGGTCGTCTCTCGACCTCTCGTCCGTCATGAGCCGAATGATCCGATCGGCCAGGGCGACAGGATCGTTTCCCGGGACGTACTCCGCCGCCTCTCCGGCCACGGCCCGGAAGGCGTCGAGGTCGGAGGCGACGACGGCGCACCCGGCCGCCATCCCCTCCGCCACGACGATGCCGAAGCTCTCCCCACCCAGATTCGGCGCCGCGAAGATTCCGCACTCCGCCAGCGCCTCCTGTTTGGCCCCGTCGTCCACCCGTCCTCTGAAGACCACACCCGGCAGCGACAGCGGGCGGCTCGCACCCATCACCACCAGTTCGGCATCCGCCACGGCCCTCCTCACGGCGGGCCAGGCCTCCAACAGCACATCGAGTCCCTTGCGCGGCTCATCCCTTCCGAGGAAGGCCACACGCCGACCGACTCGAGCGACGCCTTCGAACCGGTACGCCTCGGTGTCGAGGCCGTTGGGTACGACGGTCACCGGCCCCCAGGAACCGGGCACGGCAGCCGCTGCCACCGCGGACACGGCGGTGAGCTGAGCCCCCCGCATGCGGCCGCGAAGGAGCGGAGCGGCTCCCCGGTACAGCGCCCGCACCCAGTTCGGCGGCGCTGCATGAAACGTCGCCACGACCGAACCCGCCGAGAGCAGCGCCGCGAGGGACGTCATGGGCATCAGCGGCTCGTGGACGTGGACCACGTCTGCTCCTGCAACCGCCTTCCGAACACGCGAGATCGCAGCAGGGGACAACGCAAGAGGCACCCTGGAGGCATTGCCGGAGATCACCACCGGCCTCCCCGCCGAGTGCCACCCAGGACCGACGCCGGGCGCAACCGCCCACGCTTCGTGTCCCGCCTCGGTCAACCGCCGGCACAACTCGACGACCTGTTGCTGCACCCCTCCCGGCCGACCCAGGTCGTACGGACACACGAGGGCGATCTTCACGGCGCCGCCTCGTCCCGGCCGATCGCCTCCTCTGGCCCCGTGCGGTCGCTCGGCCAGTTGGGCTGGAGGAGATGCCACTGCTCCGGTGCGGACAGGATCAGCTCTTCGAGGCTGCGGGCCAGGCGCTGTGTGCCGAGCCGAAGCCGGGTGGATCGGTCTTCGCCCGGGGGGATCTCGAGCGCCGGGTGCACCACCACCCGGTGCCCACGCCCATCGAAGTAGGACGCCACCGGAAACACCGGCGCTCCCGTTCTCATTGCCAACGAGATCGGACCACCCGGAATCGTGGTTTCCTCTCCGAAGAACTCGACCGGCACCCCGCGACCCCGCAGATCGCGATCGCACAGCAGGGCCACGGCGGCCCTTCTCCCGATGGCGTCCTCCAGGGCGCGCATCACCTGCGCCGAGCCGGTGGCGAGGACGATGTTGATGTCCAGTTCGTTGCGAAGCCGCACGAACCACTCACGGATGTGCGGATTGCGCAGGTTCTCGGCCACGGCCACCACCTCGATCCCGAGGGCCGCTGCCACCGGCGCGGCGAACTCCCAGTTCCCGAGATGCGGAAGGGCGTAGATCATCCCGGTGCCGGCGTCCCGCGCCGCGATGACGTTCTCGAGTCCTTCGGTGCTCGTGCTGCGTTCGATCTCGGCCCGGCGTCCGGGCCGTATCCAGAGCGCCTCGGCCCAATACCGTCCGTAGGCGGCGAAGACATCCCTCACGTGGCGATCGAGAGCTCCCTCCGGAACCGAGAGTCGCCGCCCATGGCGGCGGACCATCTCGCGACGGTTCGTTCCGAGCATGGCGAACATCCGCCCCGCCCACGAGCCGAGCCAGATGGCCAGCCGGAACGGCAGGGCCCCGACGGCCGCCATCGCCACCCGCATCGCCAGAAAGGCGAGGCGGTGTCGCAGGTCGACCACCGTCAGCCGTCGATCCTGCTGTACGTGGACCAGAAGCGCTGCCCGACGGTGAACCACGCCCCGACCACGAACACCCACAGCATCGGCTCCACCTGACCGACAACGATCCCGACGGTGACGAGGATCACGCGCTCTGCCCTGCCCATGAGCCCTCCCCGACCTTCGAGGCCCACCGACTCCGCCTTCGACCGCATGTACGGGATCAACAGGGCGCCGCCCAACGCCAGCAGGCACAGGAGCAGGATGCGGGCGTCGGTGCGCTGGGCGACGGCGAGTCCGGCGAGCACGGCGATCTCGCCGATCCGATCGACGCTCGCATCGAGGAACGCTCCCCGGGCCGACACCTTCCCCGACGCTCGCGCCACCGCTCCGTCCAGGCCGTCGATCGCCGCTCCTATCAGTGCCACCACGGCCCCTGACACTCCCAGACCGGTTCCGATCATGATCGCGCCGAAGATGGTGATCGATGCCCCGAACAGCGTGACGAACGTGGGACCCACTCCCAGGCGCGACAGGAGCCGCCCGGCCGGCTGAAGGAGGCCTTGAACACGGGGCCTGACCCGCATGTCGATCACGTGTGGGAACGTACCACAGGGCCATAGGACTCTGGCCGCACGAACCGTGGATCTCGCTATTAGGTTCTTGCCTTGAGATACAGATACTGACGCAGCAGGAGGTTTCGTGAACCCCGGCAACATACGGAATGTCGCCCTGGTCGGCCACGGAGGAAGCGGGAAGACGTCACTGGCGGAAGCGCTTCTCTTCGTGGGTGGGGCCACCACCCGGCTCGGATCCGTCGACACCAATACATCCATCCTCGACTACGAACCCGAGGAGCAGGAGCGCAAGATCTCGCTCGGGCTGGCCGTTGCATCGGTCGACTGGCGCGGCCACCGGATCAATCTCATCGACACCCCGGGCTATGCCGACTTCTCGGGCGATGCCAGAGCGGCGCTCCGTGCCGCCGACCTGGCGCTGTTCGTGGTCTCGGCCGTCGACGGCGTCGAGGTTGGCACCGAACTCATGTGGAGGGCGGCAGCAGAAGAGGGGATTCCGCGCGCCTTCATGGTGACGAAACTCGACAGGGAACGCGCGTCGTTCGCCCGGACGCTCGATCAGCTCCGGGAGGTGTTCGGGATGCGGGTCGCCCCCATACAGGTCCCGGTAGGGGCAGAGGCAGACCTGCACGGCATCGCCCGGGTCGTGTCCGGGGAGATGTACGCATACCGCGACGGCGCCGCCCGAGGAGTACTGACCGAGACCGAGGACTCGGTCAAGGACCTCATCGCATCCACGCACACCTCGCTGGTCGAGTCGGTCGTCGAGACCGACGAGAAACTCATGGAGGCCTACTTCGAAGGTGTCGAGCCTCCGCGCGACGTCATCGTCAAGACGGTCCATCAGGAGATGCTCGACGCCGAGATCTTCCCGGTGCTCGCCTGTTCGGCTTCCAGGCTGGTGGGCATCGATCTCTTCGGTGAGTTCCTGGTCGACTTCGCCCCCAACCCCCTCGAACGGAAGATCCCTCCACTCGAGAACGGCGACCTGCAGCTGTCCGAGGACGGCGACACCGTGGCGTTCGTGTTCAAGACGCTGAGCGACCCCTATGTCGGCAAGATCAGCCTGTTCCGGGTCTACGCCGGGTCGATCGCCCACGACGACTCACTCGAGGTCGCGGGCAACGGGACCGTTCGCATGCACAACCTGTTCCACCTCCAGGGCAAGGATCACGGCGACGCCCCCCGGATCGATGCGGGCGGGATCGGAGCGGTGGCAAAGACCGAGTCGATCACGACCGGCATGACGCTGCGGACACCCGGCTCCGACGTCGTGCTCGGCCATGTCCAGTACCCGCGCCCGGTGATGGAGGTGGCGATCACTCCTCGTTCGCAGCAGGACGACGAGAAGCTGTCACAGGCTCTCGCCAGGATCCTGGAGGAGGACCCGACCCTGCGGATGGAGCGCCGGGCCGAGACCCACGAGACCATCCTGGCGGGCTTGGGAGACATGCATCTCGAGGTGTCGCTTCAGCGGATTGCCCGCAAGTACGGGGTGGAGGTCGACACCGCGGTGCCCCGCATTCCCTACCGGGAGACGATCACCGCGACGGCCAGCGTCGAAGGCAAGCACAAGAAGCAGTCGGGCGGTCGCGGGCAGTTCGGCGTCGCGTTCGTCAAGTTCTCGCCCAAGCCGCGGGGAACCGGGTACGAGTACGTCGACTCCATCAAGGGCGGCTCCATACCCCGTCAGTTCATCCCGGCTGTCGACAAGGGCATCCAGGAGGCCCTCGAACGGGGAATCCTCGCCGGGTATCCGGTCGTGGACGTGTCCGCCGAGGTGTACGACGGCAAGTACCACTCGGTCGACTCCGATGAACTCTCCTTCCGGATGGCGGGAATCCAGGCTCTCAGGTCCGCAACCAACGACCTGCGCCCGGTGTTGCTCGAGCCGATCGTGAAGATCACCGTCCGTGTGCCCGAGGACCACACCGGGGACATCATGGGGGACATCAACTCCAAGCGGGGCCGGGTCCTGGGGATGGACACCGACGGCTCACTCCGGGTGATCACGGCCGAAGTCCCGATGGCCGAGGTCCAGCGTTACGCCATCGACCTGCGCTCGATGACAAGCGGCCGGGGCACGTTCGAAGTGGTGTTCGACCACTACGAAGAGGTGCCTCATCACGAGTCGCAGCGGATCATCGCTGCCGCCCAGGAAGAACAGTCTTGAATCGAAAGGAACTGTGGCGCAATGTCTGAAGTGACGAT
>DATCZS010000109.1:0-8842 GCA_036525795.1 Acidimicrobiia bacterium
CAACCTCACCACCCTCTGCTGGTACCACCACCACCGCATCATCCACGGCCTCGGCTACACCATCGACCCCCACTCCCCACCCCAACGCCGCCAACTCATCGCACCCAACAACGACCCCTGAACCGATCCGCCCCACGTCCCTCCACACACACCCACGTCGAACACCCAGACCGCACCGACCGGTTGGTGTCGGCGCAACAACCACACACTCGTCTTCCAGCAGGTGGTGGCACTGACGAGGTTCCAGCCGGCTGGACCGGATGTCCCCTGACAGCCTCCTGCCCCGATAGGTGATGAGCGGCCGGTGCCTTCCGGGTGGCTGCAATCGTTCGCGTCATGCCGTACAGGCTTTCGGCCCTGTGCGCAGCGACGGATTGGCTGTGGGATGGCAGGCACCTACGAAAGCGACGGCAATCGAGGGCTGACGTCGCCGTAGGAGTGTCAGACGGCGCAGTCGGCGTTGGCCCATGAGAGGTGGGTCATGCGACGGTCCGTTCCTTCCCTGATGTTGGCACTCGCGCTCACAGTGCTGACGTCCTGCAGCGGTTCTGATGGGGACAATGGCGCGTCTGCCACCACCACCCCGCCCGAGTCGACGGTCACTGAACCCGAAGCACCCTCTCCCGCGGCGACCGACTTGGCTACGACGACTTCCACGTCCCGCCCTCCGCCGACCACCACCCTGCCCCCGGTGTCCTTGGGAGGCAACTGTGTCGTAGCCGACAGCGGCGGGGGTGAGCTGACGGCCTTCAGTGCCCTCGCCTACGAGGGCGCTCAGCGGGTAGCCGATGCACTAAACGTCCAGATCTTGCTGATCGAACCTTCGAGCGAGGACGAGTATGAGGCCGAGATCCAGGCGCTTGTCGACACCGACTGCGACCTCATCGTCACGGTCGGGCTTGGCCTCGCCGAGGCCACCAGGTCGATGGCAAACGCCAATCCGGAACAGCCATTCGCCATCGTCGACTTCAGCTACGCGGACGGCGACATCGTCAACGCCAACGTCAAGGAGATGGTGTTTGCCGTCGAGGAACCCGCATTCGTCGCCGGCTACCTCGCAGCCGCCATGACCCAGACCGGAGTCGTCGGCACCTTCGGAGGCAGCGAGATCCCGTCTGTCACCGTCTTCATGGACGGTTTTGTGGGCGGGGTGCAGCACTACAACGACACGAAGGGCGCATCGATCACCGTTCTCGGCTGGGATGCCGAGGCTCGAAGAGGACTCTTCACCAACGACTTCGCGTCGATCGAGAGCGGCCGCGCCCTTGCCGAGAGACTCGTCGCTGATGGTGCGGATATCATCATGCCGGTGGCCGGGCAGGCGGGGGTCGGCGCGGCGATGCTGGCCCAGGAGCTGGGGTCATTCTCGGTCGTAGGCGTCGACGTAGACGGAGCAGTCTGGGACCCCGATCACGCAGATGTCTACCTCACATCGGTGTTGAAGAAGGTCGACAACGCGGTGTTCGCTGTCTCAGCCGATGCCGCCAGCGATGATTTCACCGCTCGGCCCTACACCGGGTCGCTCGCCAACGGTGGCGTCGGCTTGGCCGACTTCCACGGCTGGGCCGACCGCATACCGGACGGCCTGAAAGCCGAAATCGAGAATCTTGCCCGACAGATCGTCGACGGAGTCGTCCGAGTCCCGGTGGGCTGAAAGGCAGATACCGCCCCACCGGCAAGGAGCAACCGCGGAGGGGGCAGGTCGTCGAGGGCAGATGCGGATACGGTGGCCATGCAACTGCCCCGGAGAGAACACGCCCTGTCCGACGACTCCCTTCCCTCACGCGACCGATTCGCCTCCTCGCTGCCCACACTTACGCGGCGCACGCACTGACAGCCGACGACTACCCGCCGGGGGCACGGCCTGATGGTCCAGATAGAGGTTTACGCCCCCAAGGAGGAAGATCCCACAGCAGGGCTCGATCTAGGGAAGAACCGCCGGTCCCGCCGTCCCCCAGATCCTCCGCCCTGGCCGCCTTCTTCTCGGCGGGGGTGGTGGAGCCTCGGGCGATGGTGAGGCCCATCTCGGCGGTGCGGTTGGAGCCGGTGACTTCGCCGACGTGACGGATTTGCCCCCCTTCCCTCAGCTTCCTCCCGATCTCAGCCTGGAGCTCGTCCCCGCTCTTGAGCCATCGTCGGAATGTCGTCTCAGGGATGCCACAGTGCTTGGCGAACGAGAGAACCGTCACCTTCACCCGCCGCCCCTGACCGTCCTTCTCGTCGGGCTCCGCCCCCTCGTAGTTGGCCGCCTCATCCCACGCTGGCCAAGAACTGGTCGAGGACCTCTCTCCAGGTGTCCGGGGCGGTTGCTGTTCCCCAGGCGGCAACCCGTTCGTGGGTTTCGGCCAATTCACCACCAGGCGCAAACAGGAACAGCGGGCCCCACATCCCGGCTCCCCCATAGGCCCAGCAGAACCATCCCTTGGAATCGAGAAGCTGGGGGAACGACACCTGGTGGTCGAGCAGGAACATCTGCGCCTCCAGTTGGTAGTCCCAGGTGTTGATCCCCACGAAATTCATCCTGCCGTCGTACTCCCCTGTGATTTCTGTGACCGCTTGGATCTCGGAGGTCGAGTCGCCGTATCCGTCGAACAACCACACCACGGTCGGTAGATCCGACCCCGCCATCTCCTCCTGAAAAGCGGACAGGTCGAACTCGGGGATCCGAGCCACTCCCTCCCCTGGCTCCAGCCGGAGCAGACCGTCGATCGCCTCGCCGAAGGCATCCCCCTCCCACGCCTGATGGTTCACCTCGACCAACGTCCCCCCAGGACCGAACAGCAAACTCACCGGAACCTTCGGAACCGACACTCCGCTGTGATGGCCAGACACCTCGGACGGTTCGATGGCGAGATTGCCGACCAGCCCGAAGAAGTCGAAGTAGGTCGCATACGGGATGCCCGCCTCGGCTACGAACGCTTTCGCCGACGGCTGATCGTCGGCGGTGTCGATCCCGATGAACTCCACCCGACCTTCGTACCGGCGGGCCGCATCCGCCATCACTTTCGCTTCGGCAACACACTCGACACAGTCCGGCTTCCAGAAGTGGACCACCACCGGAAGATCCTTCTCGGCCAACTCTTCGGTGAACACCCGAGCATCCACAAACGGGGCAACCGACCCCACCGGACCCGCCATCTCAGCCATCGTGGTCGCAGTCGGAGCAGTCACCGTGGTCGAGGCCGCAGTCACCGGCACCGAAGACGGTGCCTCCGACGAACCAACCGGGTCACCCCCACACGCCGCCACCAGCAGGGCCAGCACAGCGATCAGGGGACAGACAGCACGCATCACAACACCCCCTTTGCTGCCACCCCCATCGTCTCCCCAAACACCCCCACCGTCAACGGGAAGACCCGCACCGGAGGCCGACACCCCCAACCCTCTCTACCCGGCCACCGACCCCCCAACCACCAACCCGCGGTGCCGCTACCCACCGCGACCGGACCAACTCCTCGAACACGCCCTCCATCCCTTAGGGCACGGGTTGCCGGGAGACGAGGGCGGCGAGCACCGCCCGATGCCGGTCGGAGAGATCGACACACGACATGGGCGGAACGTACCGGCGGGGTGTGACATCCCCCGGTGGACGCCCACGCAACAGAGGAGGGACCGCGGTTGAGGCCCCTCCCATCATCAGAACGTCAGGTTGAACCGGGCATCAACACCCGACTCCTACTCCAAAGAACAGACTCACTACCTCGGCATCATGGGAAGGTGGACCATCGAAGGTGGCCAGAACACCGTCAGGCAGACTGACGACCCAACCGAGGCATGCCTCTTCCTCGACCGGGAGCTGTAACGACTCACCGTAGATCCGTCGTAGGTCGGCGACCGTGGTTCCCAACGTGACACCATCCAGCGTCTCGAACCGGGTCGGTGGCCGGACTCTGGCTCGGCCCCAACCAACCGAGTACTCCCAGCCGATCAGACGACTCACACCGTCCCACCCGGTCCACTCGGGTGTTGAGAACCCCACGTAGAGGCCGTAATCGTGCCACCCGACAACCACCACGTCGGGTTGAGCGCAATTGGCAGTCGCCTCGTGGCTGCCTTGACTGACGAGCACCGAGGGCCCCTCGTTCACCATGGCGGATGCAAGGTCCTGGACCGTGGGGTGGTGCCGGGAAACCGCCGCTCAGGGGCCGCTGGAATGCCCCATGACCGCCAATCAGCTTCGACCACGGCGGGGACCCGCTCAGCGTCCTCCGGGCGTGTGGCACCGCGGCGACAGGGCTTGCCGAGCCTACCGCCCCCTTCCGCGCCGGCGATTGCGGCGGGACCCTCTGGCCTACACCCCCTCCCTGGCCATCAATGCCTAGGTGACCGAGGTTCGAACTGTCCCGAACGGCCACCACGCGGCGGCGAGCGCGTCGAGCGTCGTTGCCCCTCCTTGCTCCGGCAGCATGGCGAGGTACCAGGCGAGGTTCCCGTAGCGGTGCAGAAGCAGCCAGGCCAGCACCCTCCGTGCGAAGTCGGGAGTCTGCTCCGAACCCGGGAACCCATAGCCGCGCAGGAACGCACGGAACGCGTCGAGGTCGCCGCCCGTCAGGAACATCGCCACCGACGCGAGCTCGTACTCGGGGGCGCCAACCATCGCCGGCTCGAAATCCAGGAGGCCGCAGAGACGCCACCCGTCGTCCCGCGGCTCGACGAGCGTGTGGTCACGCATGATCTCTGTGTGGAGGAGCACTCCCTCGGTGGGCGGGCCCAAATCGACCGAGTCGAGGAAGCTCGGGATCTGATCCAGCCAGGGCTCGCCCAGGCCGCCTCTCTTCATTCGTTCCACGCACGTCTCGCGCTGCCCCGCGATGAATGCGTCCCAGTCCGGACGCATGGCGCTCGGCAATGTGCCGGTCGGAACCCGGTGCAGGGCCGCCACCGCGCGGCCGACCTCCTCGGCGATACGCAACTGGTCGGGGCGCGGTATGCGACGCCAGGGATCGTCCTCGGGCCGGCCCTCGACCCAGCGGGCGTTCGCCGGCTGCCCGGGGAGCCTGGTCATGACCGCGTAGGGCCAGCCATCGATGTCGCCCGACGCCAAGATCCGCGGCGTCTCGACGGGCAGGAGCCCTTCCACCGCCCGCAGCGCCGCGACCTCGGTCTCGTGGTCCTCGGGCTGCAGCGGCGAGTAGAGCTTGATCACCCGGCCGGCACCCGTGTCGAGAACGAGGAGCGAGCCGCCCGGGAACGCCCGCAGGTCGCGCAGCGCGAAGTCGTGACGCACGGCGAGCGCTTCGGCGATCGCGCCACGCAGATCGGGGTCCCCAGTGACGGCGAGATAGTCGTCGTCGCTGCTGATGGCGGGCAGGAGGACACCGGTCATGACGGCTCCCGATCTCCAAACGACCTCAACAGCGTACCGCCGAGACTCCATGGTGACGGTTGACGGTCGAGGGTCGTCACCTCCCAGCACAAGGGGCGTGAGCAGAGCGGTACGAGCTCAAAAGATCAAAAGCCGAGGACGAATGCACCGGCCACATACGCCACCGTCACACTTGCCAGCACCACACCACTGGCACCACTCATCACTGCGTAGCTTCGCCACATCGGACTTACGCTCCCCCGCCCCATGACGGCCCCCACCATGGGACCCACCACGACCGCAGCCGCGAGCCCGCCTTGCGGCTATCCCATTCAGCCTGGGAACCTGAACGACGCACCCCCGCACCCACCGTCAGCGCCGAGGCCGTCGAGCCGGATCAAAGCTTGCTCAACAGAGACCGTCGGGAACGCTGTCGGCATCTCCGTTCTCCGAGCACTCGTTGCCTGTGTACCGGTCTGCGGCCGCCACCGTGTCATCCCAAAGGCCGACGTGTGAGTTACTGCGAACGACATTCGCGGTGAAGGTGTTACCGCCGGTTGCGGCTTCCGTGTGTGCCCCTTTGGAGTTGTGGTGAAGAATGTTCTCCACGAACTGGTTGTTCCTGGCACCACCGAAGACCGCTATGCCCACCCCGCCGCTTGACACTTCGTTTCCGATGAAGAGGTTGCCGCTCGATGACCGTTCAAGCCCAATACTGAACCATTGCGTGGCACCGGTCACTGTGTTGCCTTCAAATCGGTTGTCGTCTGAGTTGGTCAGCCAGAAACCGCTTCCCCCGCCCTGGACCGCGTTGCCCACGAATCGGCTTCCCTTGGTGTAGCCCACCTGGAAGCCCGATCCCCGGTTGTTCGCAGCCGTGTTTCCTTCGATGGTCACATCGCTGACGGACTGTTCGAAGAGGAACCCGATCTCGTTGCCGTTTGCGGTCGAAGCCGAGATTTGCGTCCCGGATGTTCCGTTCACCAGGTAGAAACCGATGCGATTCGCGGTCGCGGACACTCCTGTGACCACAACATTCCGTGAGCCGCCAAGTCCGACGGCAGTATTGAACCCCGAGACTTGACAATTGCTGAGCATCGCACCGTCCTGGGCGGATATGCCGACACCGTGGGCCGATCCGATTCCTTGGATTGTCGCACCCCGGCAATCGAGTTCGCTGTCCGATGCGACCATGACACCGACATCCGACCCCCGGACTTTCAGGTCTTCGATGGCCACCCCCTGACCGGACACTCCGACCGCCACCCGCGCACCGACAACGACGCATCCTCTGAGTGTCGACCCCTCAGAAAGGAGGACTCCGACTCGTTCCCCGGTGATCGAATGGTCCCCACAGTCAAGTGTGACATCTGGAGCCACCAACACGGTCCCGTAGGTGTCACCAGTGAGGATGTAGTCCTCGACCGCTGCAGCAGAGATTCCTTCCGGCAACTCCGAGGAATCGGTCACCCAGCCGACGACCACTGATTCGGAGGCCGTCCCCGCGACAAGAAACGGAGCCGTGAGCACGACGACGGAGAGCGGCGCCGAAACCACCGCGGCCAGCCACCACCAAGTCCGGCCTGAATCCTCCGTAATCGGACCGGTGTTTTCCTCATTCCTTCTCGAGCTGGCCTCGAATGCCAGGTATGCCGGGGCCGCCACCACAGCCCCGCCGATCAGACTCCCGAAGAGGGCGTATACACCGATCATCTCCTCGTCGGCCTCACCAAACAGCATGCTTCCGATTCCGGACGCGAAGTAACCGGCTACAGCACCAAGAGTCCACAACACACCGACCAAGAGCGGCCAACCCCGCCCGCGGTTGCTCTCCTCGGCCCGCTTGGCCATCCGGCGAACAACACCCGCCACCACTACGACCGTGACAACAATCTCGCGCACGGAAACCTCACCGCGAACTCTGGCTCGACTGTGGCTCTGAACCTACCCCTCCGGCGCGTCGGAGGGGCGACACGGCAACGCAGCCGAAGGTCGCCTCCTGACGCGCAGCGTCCACCCTCGCATTTCGCCCTCCCCCAAGCGCCGCTGTCGGGCGAGATGGGTCCCCCACCCGCCCGGCGATTTCTGCGTCCCCGGGTGTCGATTCCCCCTGGGTACACCGGCCCCTAGACATCCACCGTGGCCTCACGCATCGTCTGTCCAATGAGCGAGCGGCCGTCGGGGACGGTGACGTTCCTGACCACGGACATCGAAGGGTCAACCCGACTGTGGCAGACCCACCACGAGGCGATGAAGACCGCCCTCGCCGACCACGACCGGCTGGTCCGCACCGCCATCGAAACCCACGGCGGCTACGTGTTCTCCACGGCCGGGGACTCGTTTTGGGCGGCGTTCACCCATCCGGTCGATGCTGCTCTCGCCGCCCTCGACACCCACCAGGCGATCACCGGCCACGACTGGGGTGACATCGGGGGTCTGAAGGTTCGGGCCGCCCTCGACACCGGCCTGGCCGACGAACGGGCCGGCGACTACTTCGGACCGCCGCTGAACCGGGCATCCCGGATCATGAAACACGCCCACGGCGGCGACACCTTGTGTTCGCACACCACCGCCGACCTGTTGAAACACGACCTTCCCCTCGGATATCAGGTGGCCAAGGTGGGACGCAGACGGCTGCGAGACGTAGAAGAGACCGAAACCCTGGATCGGATCTCCACCACGAGCGACACCACCCGACCCACCCGCTGGATTCCAGCCGCCGCCGTGGTTGCGGTGGTTGCCGCTGTCGGGGTGGGCTCGTGGGCGACCAGTGGTGGCGGTGACGGCACGACCACCACCACCGTTGATCCGACCATCTCCGAGACCCCCACGTCGAGCGGGAACGATCCGACCGGCGGCATCCTGTGGAGCGTCCCGGTCGGTGACATCGTTGCCGGACCGCTCATTCTCGGCGACATGGTGGTCACCGCCACCAACAACTCGGTCAGCACATTGGACTTGGCCAACGGCAACCTGCTGTGGGAACTCGACGGCTTCGACCGGGTCCGCACCCTCGACACGGACGGCGACTACCTGTTCGTCACCTCGGTCGAGCGACTCGACGTGATCCATCCGAGCACCGGCGTCCTCGTCCCCCGCTGCGGGTTCCACCTGCCAGTCACGTTCGCCCGCACCAACGTGACCGAGGGTGACATCCACATCATGACTGGTTCGTTGTATCGGGTCGTCACCAACCCCGGTGGACAACGCTGCCACGGTCCGGTGATCGAGAACGCCGGGACGATGTCGGGTCTCGACCCGACCGCCGGACCGGTCCACACGGGCCGGGTGGTGGTGGCTGCCGACGCCGTGGGTGTGTACGCCTTTGACCCCGCCACCCTCGACCTGCTCTGGCGCGACCCAAATCGATCTGAGCCAGCTATCACCGTGCACCCGCCGTCCCTGGTCGCCGACGACCACGAAGAGAGGGTCCGCACCAACGCCACAGCTTCCACCCTGGTCGCCCTCACCGACGACACCGGAATCCTGGTCGTCCTCGAAGCCACAGGCGATGGGGTCCGCCCTGTTCCGCTCCCG
>DATCZS010000110.1:0-3707 GCA_036525795.1 Acidimicrobiia bacterium
AACACCTCATCAGGCGCAATCGAATCCCCCACCGACTTCGCCCACCGCAAAATCGTCCCCTCCGTCACCGTCTCCCCCAACTGGGGCATATTCACCATCGTCGACATGACTCAGCCCATCGTCCGGGCGACGGTGTCGACGATGCGCTCGACGGAGGGAATCGCCAGGTCCTCCAGCGACTCCGCCGCCGGAAGCGGGATGTGGGGCGTGGTGATACGGGTGACCGGACCATCGAGGTCCCAGAAGGCCTCGTCGGCCACGATCGAAGCGACCTCCGCCCCCCATCCGCACAGACGGGGGTTCTCCTCCACCGTGTAGAGGCGGCTCGTCTTGGAGACGGATCCGAGGATCGCCCGGGTGTCGAGGGGCACCAGCGACCGCAGATCGATCACCTCGGCGGCGATGCCCTGCTCGGCGAGCCGATCGGCGGCCTCGAGCGCCCGTGGCACCATCAGGGCCAGGGCCACGATCGTGCAGTCGGATCCTTCCCGCACCACCTTGGCGGTGCCGAGCCGGTCGACCAGCTCGCCCTCCGGAACCTCACCCTTGGTTGCCATAAGCGACTTGTGCTCGAAGAAGATCACCGGGTCCTGGTCCCGGATCGACGCAGCCATCAGTCCCACCACATCGGCCGGGGTCGACGGGGCCACCACCTTGAGACCGGGGATCATCATCGCCCAGTTCTCGACACTCTGGGAGTGCTGCGCGCCGAATCGGGACCCGCCCCCGTTGGCGGTGCGGACCACCATCGGGATGGAGACCTGCCCGCCGGTCATGTACCGGGACTTGGCCGCCTCGTTGGCGAGGATGTCCCAGCACACGGCGAGAAAGTCGGAGAACATGATCTCGGCGATCACGGGAATGCCGGTCATCGCCGCACCCATGGCGGCGCCGAGGATCGCCTGCTCGGAGATGGGGGTGTCGCGGACGCGGTCGGGGCCGAACTGGTCGAGAAGGCCAACCGTCGTCTTGAACACGCCGCCGGCGGCGGCGATGTCCTCGCCGATCATCACGAGAGACGGGTCGCGTCGCATCTCCTGGGCGATGCCGTAGGCCACTGCGTCGCGATAGGTCAGTTCCGCCATGCCGAGCCTCCATCCGCCCACACGTCGGTCATCAGATGCTCCTCGCTCGGAGCCAGCCCACCCTTGGCGAATTCGGTTGCCTCGTCCACCCTGCGCGTGACGTCCTGCTGGATGCGGGTGAGGTCCCCCTCGGGCACCCCCAGGCGCAGCAGGCGCTGGTGGTACATCGGGATCGGGTCGCGCCCCTTCCACGCCTCGACCTCTTCCTTCGGCCGGTACTTGGCCGGATCGGCGCGACTGTGGCCCTGCTCCCGGTAGGTGACCGCCTCCACCAGCGACGGGCCTTCGCCGCGCCTCGCCTTGGCGATGGCGCCGGACGCCGTGTGATACACCGCGTCGGCGTCGTTGCCGTCGACGATGATCCGGGGGAGCCCGTAGGCGGAGGCCCTGTCTGCGGCCGGGTTCGGCACCGCGGTGATGAGGTCGATGGGGGTGTACTCCATGTACAGGTTGTTCTCGCACACGAACACCACCGGGAGCTTCCAGATCACGGCGAAGTTGAGCGCCTCGTGGAACGCCCCGATGTTGGTGGTCCCGTCGCCGAAGAAGCACACCGCCACCTGCTCGGTTCCCCGCATCTGCGCCGACCATGCAGCGCCGTTGGCGATCGTCAGGTGGGCACCGATGATGGCATAGCTCCCCATCATCCCGTGTTCGACCGAGGTGAGGTGCATCGAGCCGCCCTTGCCCTTGAGCAGCCCGTTCTCGCGACCGAGCAGCTCCGCCATGACCGGTCCGAGCGGGACCCCGCGGGCGAGGGTGTGGGCATGGCCCCGGTAGGTGGCGAAGGTGTAGTCGTCGGACCGCATCGCCTTGCCGAATCCGGTGGCGATCGCCTCCATCCCCAGCGACAGGTGGCTGGTCCCCTTCACCAGATTCTGGAGAAACAGGTCGTATGCCCGCTTCTCGAACTGGCGCAAGACGAGCTGGGTTTCGTAGAACTCGAGCCGCTTGTCGAGGGAGATGTCGAGGTTGTCGTTCGCCCGGTTCTCGGGCTTGGGAAGCCGTGGCAGCCGGTTGGCGTAATCCATCAGCTCCTGATCGAAGACCTCAGTACTCATTGGCGACCATCAGCTCTTCGCACGGGAACAACGTCGTGACCTTGGGCCCTTCGGCGGTCACCACCATCATCTCCTCGATGCGAGCAGCCGAACGTCCATCTGCCGCCGGGGCGTAGGTCTCGAGGGCGAAGTACATCCCCTCCTTGATCTCGATCGGGTCGTCGAGGGAGTTGAGGCGGGAGATGATCGGCCGCTCGTGCAGACCGATGCCCACCCCGTGCCCGAACTGGAGCCCGAAGGCATCCATCTCATCCTCGAACCCGAAGTCCTCGGCCTTCGGCCACACCTTGGCGATCATGTCGGTGGTGTTCCCGGGCCGCACCAGGTCGATGCCGGCGTCCATCCACTCACGGGCCTGCTTGAAGGCGTCCCGGTGCGCCTGCGATGCCCGGCCCACCACGAACGTGCGGTAGTAGCACGTGCGGTAGCCGTTGTAGGCGTGGATGATGTCGAAGTAGGCCTGGTCGCCGGGACGGATGAGCCGATCGGAGAACACGTGGGGATGCGGGGAACACCGCTCACCGGCGATCGAGTTGATCGCCTCGACGAACTCCGAGCCCATCTCGAACAGGCGGGCGTGCGCCAGGCCCACGATGTCCGACTCGCGAATGCCCGGCTTGAGCGCCTCGAAGATGTCCTGATACACGCCGTCGACCATCGCCGACGCCTGGGTGAGCAGCACGATCTCGTCCGGGCTCTTGATCTCCCGGGCCATCATCATCGGCTGCTGGCCGTCGACGACGCGGAGCCCTTCGGCCTGGAGCGCCAGGAACACGGACGTCTCCGCCATGTCGACGCCGAGCAGCTCGTTCTCGAGGCCCAGGTCGCGGAGGTAGGCGGCGATCTCCCTCGCCGCCCGGGCGTGCAGACCGGCCTCGGGGCCGATCGCGCCCTGCAATCCGGTGTTGCCACCCACCGAGTTCTCGTGGTCGTACATGTGCGGAAGCTGCAGGCGATGCGCCTTCGCCGCCGAGCCGAAATCCCAGATCTTGGGTCGTTGGCTGCGGGTCACCACCGTCCAACGCTCACCCTTGTTGAAGGCCCAATAGCCGATCTGGGTGGCGGTGGTGTAGCGGATGTTGGAGGTCTCGAACAACAGCAGCGCGCCGAGTCCGTGGGCCTCGAGCTGCTCGCGCACCCGCGCCAGCCGGTACTGGCGGAGCCGCTCGAAATCGACCCGCTCCTCCCAATCGACACCCATCACACCCGGAGACCGGGTGGTCGCAACGGGAAACTCGCTCACGACGGCCATCCTTCCCTTGATCGAAGACGTGCGACGTGTGTGCCGCAAACGTTTGTATTGTGGTTGGGGTCGAGGCGCAGTGTCAACTCCCTCCCCGCCGGCTCCGCCCCGCCGCCAGCGGCGGACGGAACCCGGTGCCGGGGTCGACCCGGCCGGCGTCGACGGTCGCGGCCACGAAATGCAATCGTTTGAAATCGGTGGACCGCGGCCCGTACAATGGCACAGCCGCCCGGAGCAGAGGGCGGCGTGCATCCACACCAGGAGGAACCCAACATGGCCGGAAACGTCGTCGTCATCGGTGCCAGCTCGGGCATCGGC
>DATCZS010000111.1:0-32034 GCA_036525795.1 Acidimicrobiia bacterium
GGGCAATCCCCCATTGACCGAACCCGTCGCGTAACGCATCGTGCACCCATGGAAAACCGGGGCGAGCAGGCAACGGAGAGCGGGACCTCACAGATCAGCGCTGCTCGCGACCGCTACATCGATTTCCTGCGCGCCTTCTCCCTGGTAGTGGTGGTGATATGGCACTGGGGTTTCACGATCCTCGTGGTCTCGGAAACATCGGTGTCTCCCACCAACCCGATCGGGTCCACCCGCGGCCTGTGGGTTGCGACCTGGCTGCTGCAGGTGATGCCGGTGTTCTTCTTCGTGGGCGGGTACACCCATCGTCTCGCATTCGACGACTACACCCCCGGTACCTCGCGACGGTTCCTCAAACGGCGGACCAGGCGCTTGCTGGTCCCCGCCCTCGGCCTCATGGCGGTATGGGCGGCCATCGGCATCGTCCTGGAGATCGTGATGGATCCGGCCTGGACCTGGTCGGCGGTGATCCTGGTGCTCTCGCCCCTCTGGTTCCTGGCGGTCTATGTCGTTCTCGTGCTGATCGCGCCGGTGGCGATCCGGGCACACTGGCGCTGGGGCGAACTGGTCCCGGTCTGGTTGCTGGGCCTCGCCGGCGTGCTCGACGTGCTCCGCTTCTCGCACGGTCAAGGGTGGGCGGCCTGGGTCAACTTCGGGGTCATCTGGGGACTGGCACATCAGCTCGGCTTCCAGTACGACCGGCTGATCGAGACCACCAAGCGCGTGGGATGGATGTTCTTCTGGGGCGGGCTCTTCGCCCTCATCGCCCTCACCAACATGGGCTTCTATCCCCGCTCGCTGGTGGGAGTGCCCGGAGACCGGTTCTCCAACATGGGTCCTCCCACCCTCACGATCGTGGCCCTCATCTTCCTCCAGATCGGAGTGGTGGTGCTGGTTCGCGATCGCGTGCTCCACAGGCTGGAGCACGACGAGCGCTGGCAGCGGGCGGCCTCGTGGATGACCGTCAACGGCATGCCCCTCTACCTCTTCCACTCCACCGGGATGGCGGTCGTGGTCGCCGTCGGCTACACCGCGTTCGGATACCGCCCGCCCGCAGAGCCAAACCTCGAATGGTGGCTCACCCGTCCGCTGTGGATCGTCCTGCCGCTCATCGCCACCCTGCCGCTATTGAATGTGTATCGCCGGGTGCTGGCCGGAACTCCCCCGCTCGAGGCATCGGAGCACGCGGGATAGCGGCGAGGCCCCGATCCGTTGGGGAAGGTCGCCGACGATCGGTTGTCTCCGCCCACCGGTACGCTCGACTCGATGGGTCTCCGCTCTTCGCCGATCCTCCTGGTGGCGATCGCCCTCGCGGCATGCACGCCTTCTCCGCGGGCGCCCGAAACGACCGAGGCGCCGGCGCCGACCGACAGCCGATTGGTCGTGGTGGACACCGATGGGTCGGTGGTCACCATCAGGCCCGACGGCTCGGATCCGGTCCAGATCGCCGGGGGCGGGGGCGGCCGCCTCTTCTTTCAACCGCAGTGGTCGCCGCAGGCCGACAAAGTGGCGTGGGGCGAGTCGACAGGGGAAGGCTATGCGGTGGCCGTTGCCAGGGCAGACGGCAGCGAACCCTCCACCTACCCCACCTTCGGCCTTCCCTTCTACCTCGCCTGGTCGCCGGACGGCAGCCGTCTGGTCGCGCTGTACAACAACGCCCAGAGCAGGGTGGAGGCCCGCGTCATCGACGTCGGCGCCGGTGAGGCGACCGTGCTCGGGTCCGCCCGGCCCTACTACTTCTCGTGGAGTCCCGACTCGACCCGAATCGTCGCCAATCGCAACGGCCAGACGCTCGACGTGATCGAGGTCGGCGGCGGTGTCACAACGATCGAAGAGGGCTCTCTCACCTATCTGGCTCCGGCGTGGACCGATGCGGGCATCTTCCACCTCGGACCCAGCGGGCTCGCCCTCGGCGACGACAGCGGGCGGTCGACCGTACTGGCCGGCGTCCCGCATGCGGCCTGGTTCGCACCGAACCGCGACGGCTCGAAGCTCGCGGTGCTCGCCCTCGGCGGGGAGGACGACGGGCCCCGCGAGCTGACCGTGGCCCTCGACCCTGCGCCCGATCTCACCCCCAACACCCTGTCCGTGATCGACGTCGCCACCGGTGAGATCGAAATCGTGACCTCAGAGCGCACCGCGGGGTTCTTCTGGAGTCCGGACGGCCGGGCCCTCGCCGTCCTGGTCGCCGGTCAGGCCCCCGGTCAGCTCCAGTGGGTGGTGTGGCGCGATGGGTCGAGCTCACGGCTGACGTCCTTCGAGCCGCCGCAGTCATTCGTGCTGAGTGTCCTGCAGTTCGCCCCGCAGTACTCGCTGTCGCTGCACCTGTGGTCCCCCGCATCGGACGCCCTGGCATTCCCGGGGGAGATCAGAGGCCGATCCGGGGTCTGGGTTCAACCCGTGGACGGCGGCGATCCGGTTCGCGTCGCCGGCGGGGATTGGGTGGCCTGGTCGAATCGATGAAGGCGATGTGACGGCACAGACGATCGCGACATCGCGGCCGGCCGGCACACACCTGCGCACTCCGACAGGCGATGCCCGCACTCGACGGCCACACCGGCGGACATTCGTGCCAAGCTGGCCACCGAAACGGCACGTCCCACAGGCCGGACGGATAATCGAGGACCATGAGCGTGATCACCGTAGGCGGCGCCGAGCCGGAACAGGACCGGCTCCCGGACGAGCCCACCCCCGGCCGTCAGGGTCCGCTGCTGCTCGCCGCCGGCCTGTTGGTGGGGCTCACCATGGGGGCTGTGTTCGCCGGCGGTGACACCGAACCCGCGGTCACCACGACGACCCAGCCCGACAGCGTGATCTCTCCCTCTGCGGCGCCGACCACGACCACGACCACCATCGCGGTCCCCGTGTCCCGGCTCGCCACGATGGCCCCCGGCCTCACCGACACGCTCGTGATGGTCTCCATCGAATCGAGCGGGGTCGACGGAATGACCGTGTGGGAACCGGCCGGCCGCAGCCCGGTACCGGCCAACCTCCCGGTGGGCCGGATGTCGATCGACTCCACCCACCAGTGGCTGGCAAGCCTCACCGTTTCGCGCTACTCCGAACGCGGTGCGCTGTGGGTGGGAAACGCCGCCTACCTGGAACCGCTGGCGGTCGACGTGCTGGGAATGGCCTGGCACAGCCGTCTTCCGGGGGAGCTCGTGTGGACCGAGGTCGACGGCGACCGTGCCTCCCTCATGCGAGCGGGACTGGTACCGGGCCGATCCGCCGCCCCTGTGGAGCTCATCGCGATGGAATCACCGGCCGTTCCCGTCTGGTGGACCGATGTCGGTGTCGTGGTGCTCGACGAAGCCACAGCCACGCTCCGCCTGATCAGCCCGGAGGGAACCGCCCGGACCCTCGTCATCGCCGAGTTCCTCTCCGGCTCACCGTCGGTCGCGGCGGTCATCGATGCCGAAGGAAACTCACTCCTGATCGCCCCCGACCTGAGCGTCCTCGCCGAAGCCCCGTGGGGCCCGACGTGTCGCTCGGGTGCATTCGCCGGGCTGGGTTTCGATCCGGTGACCAGCATCGCCCTCCACTGCGTGCGTCCGGAAGGCTCGACCTTCGAACTGTGGCGGGTCGACCTGTCGGGTACGGGCTCGGTTGGGCCTGTCGCCGAGCAGTCTCACGTGGTTGCGGCGCCCAACGGGGTGGACCCGGGCTGGACATCCGATGGCGGCCTCGCCTACATCGCCGACCCCCATCCGCTTCGCCCCAGCACGGAGTTGATCTTCGTTCGCCCCGCCGGTGGCACGGTGATCACCGTCACCCACCCCGGCCGGGTCACCCAGATCGAGTCGATTCGGTTCAACGTCCAACGTTGAGAGCGCGGTCGGCGGAGAGGGCCCGCACCGGCGGCTACTGGAAGGCGGCGAGGCCCGTGATCGAGTTCCCCATGATCAACGTGTGGATCTCGTTGGTGCCCTCGTATGTGTAGACCGTCTCGAGGTTGGCCATGTGGCGGAACACCGGATACTCCAGCGTGATCCCGTTTCCGCCCAGGATCGAACGGGCGACACGGGCCACGCCGAGTGCCTGCTCGACGTTGTCCTTCTTCCCGAATGAGATCTGGTCGGGAGTGAGGGTGCCGTCGTCCTTCCTCCGGCCGAGATGGAGAGCCACGAGGTTTGCCCGGTTCACGGCCACCATCATGTCGACCAGCTTCTTCTGGGTGAGCTGGAAGCCTGCGATCGGACGGTCGAACTGGACCCGCTCGCCGGCATACTCGAGAGCCGCCTGGTAGCAGGCCCGGGCGGCGCCGGCCGCTCCCCACAGGATCCCGAACCGGGCCTCGTTCAGACACGAAAGCGGGCCGCGCATCGACGACACCCCGGGGAGCCGGAACTCGTCGGGCACGCGCACGTCGTCGAAGGCCAGTTCGGCGGTGACGGAGGCCCGCAGGCTGGCCTTGTGATGGATCGGCTGGGCGGCGAAGCCCGCTGCATCGGTGGGGACGATGAACCCTCGAATGCCCTCGTCGGTTCGCGCCCAGACGATGGCGATGTCGGCGATGGTCCCGTTGGTGATCCACATCTTGGATCCGTTGATGATCCAGTCGCCCCCGTCGCGACGAGCGTGGGTGCGCATCGAGGCCGGGTCTGAACCCGAGTCTGACTCGGTGAGGCCGAAACATCCGATCACATCTCCTTCGGCCATGCGGGGGAGCCACGTCTGCTTCTGCTCCTCCGAGCCGAACTTCCAGATCGGGAACATCGACAGAGAACCCTGCACCGACATGAAGCTGCGGATGCCCGAGTCGCCGTATTCCAGCTCGCGGCACGCCAACCCGTAGGCGACGTTGCTCGTGCCGGCGCATCCGTACCCGTCCAGATGCATGCCGAACAGCCCGAGCGCCCCCATCTCCTTGGCGAGCCCATCCGGCAGCACACCGTCCTCCCACCATGTGGAGATACCGGGGAGGATCCGGTCGGCGACGAACGACCGCACGGTGTCGCGCACCATTCTCTCCTCGTCGGAGAGCAGGTCGTCCACGGCGAGGAAGTCGAGTGGGTCGGGCCGGATGAAGGAGAGCTCGGACATGGGGTGAAGTATCGCAGGCCGGCGATCTCCGGTCGCCCGGGACCGATCGGCGGTCACTGGCGGTCGGCCGGACACCGAAGGCGCCGGCGCCGCCGCCTCAGTTGCTGTAACCCACTGCCATCGGGGCCGCCCACCGTGTGACGAGACTGGCATACGCATCTCCGGCGGCCGACCAATCGCCGCCGGCCAGCGCGTCGAGCGCCCTCCAGACCTCCGCGACGGAGGAGTCCATGATGAGTGCGGCCTCGCTGAAGGCCGCCGCCACCGAGCCGTAGTCGAGCTCCACCATTGCGTCGGCCGGGAATCCGTCCAGCCACTCACGCAACTCGCTCACCTCCGACGCGATCGCTTCGGCGACCTCGACGGACGCCAGGATCTCGAGACAACGCCTAAGGCGATCCATCGCCTGGCGATACCCCACCCGATAGCGGACCGAGGACCGGGAACCCGTCCCCACCAGCTCCTTCGCCGACGGGTCGAATGGCACGAACCAGCGGAGCGGCACGTGCCACGCCGATGTGAGGATGTGGGCGCGGGCGGCGGGGTCCTCTTCGCGCAGCGCCGCCAGCTCCCGGGCGGCTGCCCTCGCCACCTCCTCGGGCACCACGGACGCCGAGCCGAGCTGTCCGTAGGCGCGCTTGACCGCCAGCACCCCCTCCAGGATCCGCAGGCGTGGCGTACGCGGACACACGTACCCCCGTCCGTTCCAGTGAGAGCCGATTCCGTCTTCGCTCATCGGCTCGACGGTGATCCCGTATCCGCCGTCGTACGCCTGCACCTCGTGGTGCCCGACCCGCGCCAGACCCCGCACCCTCAACCGGTCCTCGGGGAGGTACACGCGCAGAAACGCCGTCCTGATCATCTGCGCCGGAGGGTACCCACTGTCGGGTTCGAGACCGTCGGCTGCCGGGATCGGTCCCTTCGTCCCGTCGCCCTGGGACCACTCCTCCCTTCACACCATGCACTCGGTGCATAGAGTGGTTGCCAGTCGACGAAAGCGTTCAGGTGACGGTGTTCGAGTCGGTCGGGGCAGACGGACATGAACAGGTGATGTACGGTTTCGACCCGGTATCCGGGCTCCGGACGATCATCGCCATCCACTCGACAGCCTTGGGTCCCGCGCTCGGCGGGACCCGTTTCTTTGCCTACGGCAAGGAGGACGAGGCGCTGATCGACGTGCTCAGGCTCTCCAGGGGAATGAGCTACAAGGCGGCCGCCGCCGGGCTCGACCTCGGCGGCGGAAAGGCCGTGATCATCGGTGACCCCCTCACCGACAAGTCCGAGCGGCTGTTCCGTGCGTACGGCCGGCTGGTGGACTCGCTACGCGGCCGCTACATCACCGCCGAAGACGTCGGGACCACCACCCGCGACATGGAGCTCGTTCGCCGTGAAACACGTTGGGCCGTAGGCACCTCGATGGCCGAAGGCGGGTCGGGAGACCCGTCCCCGGTCACCGCCCGCGGCCTGTTTGCCGCACTGACGGCGGTGGCCGAGCGCCTCTGGAACAGCTCCGAGGTCGGCGGTCGCCGGGTTGCGGTTCAGGGCGTGGGCAAGGTCGGCGCCGCGTTCGTTCGTCTGCTGGTGGAGGCGCGAGCCGAGGTGATCGTTGCCGACACCTATGAGCCCGCCGCCGTGAAGGTGGCCGAGCAGTTCGGGGTGAAGATGGTCGACCCGGAGGACATCGCGTCCGTCGACTGCGACGTCTTCTCCCCCTGCGCCCTCGGCGCCGGCATCAACCCGACCACCATCCCGCGCCTCGGATGCCAGGCGGTCGTGGGCTCGGCCAACAACCAGCTCGCCACCGACGAGGACGCCGACCGCCTCGCCGCCGCAGGGATCCTCTACGCCCCGGACTTCGTCGTGAACGCCGGAGGGCTCATCAACGTCTACGAGGAGTTGCGGGGATACTCCAAGAACCGGGCGCTGCACCGGGTGGATTCGATCAAGATGGCGACCCGGCGAGTACTCGACCAGGCGGACCGGGACGGCGTCAACCCGCACGTCGCGGCCGTTCGCGTCGCCGAGCGCCGGATGAAGGAGATCGGGGACCTGCGACGGTTCCGGCGGGGCGGCGACGACCGCAACTGAACGGGAGGAGACCAGATGGAGTGGATGAGGCGCGAGCTTCATCACCGTGACCTCGGCCTCGCCGACGAACGGGTCCTGGAGATGTACCGGGTGATGCTGACCGCCCGGAAGATCGACGACCGGATGTTCGCCCTCAACCGCCAGGGCCGGGTGCCCTTCGTGGTCGGATCCTCGGGTCACGAGGCGATCCAGGTGGCAGCCATCTACGCCCTCGACCGCGAGCGCGACTGGATCCTGCCCTACTACCGGGACATGGGCGTGGCGCTGGCGTGGGGGTTCACGCCGCTCGAGATCTTCCTGGCCACCTTCGCCCGGAAGGACGATCCGATGTCCGGGGGACGCCAGCTGCCCAACCACTGGTCGAACGAGCAGCGGCGGGTGTTCACCCAGTCCTCCACCATCGGGACGCAATACCCGCACGCCGTCGGGATCGCCCACGCCCTGAAGATGTCGGGGGACGAGAGCGTGGTGTTCGTGAGCGGGGGTGAGGGGTCGACCTCGGAGGGCGACTGGCACGAGGCGATGAACTGGGCCGGGATCCACCGGCTTCCCCTCATCTTCGTGATCGAGAACAACCACTACGCCATCTCGGTCCCCAGCTCAGAGGAGGTCGCCGGATGCATCGCCGACCGCGCCAGAGGCTACGGCATCCCCGGCTATCTCATCGACGGCAACGATGCCCTCGGGGTCTATCGAACGATGAAGACCGCCGTCGAGAGGGCCCGGGCCGGTGAGGGGCCCACGCTGATCGAGGCCGAGACATACCGGTATTACGCCCACACCTCCGATGACGACGACCGCCTGTACCGGACGAGGGAGGAGGTCGACGAGTGGCGACGCAACGACCCGGTGATCGCCCTCAAGCAATACCTGATCGAGGAGCGGCTCCTGTCCGAAGGGCACGAGCGCGCGCTCAACGGTGAGATCGAGGCGGAACTCGCCGCCGCAGTGACCGAGGCCGAAGACGCCCCCCGGGCGGACGACCCGTACTCCAACGTCTACACCCGGGTGATCGAACCCGGTCCCGCCATCACCGCCGTGGAGACGATCGAGTCGGGAGACGAGGTCAACCTGATCACGGCGGTGAACCGCGCCCTCCACGAGGTGATGGAGGCGTTCACCGACACCCTCGTGTTCGGGGAGGACGTCGCCGAGCGCAAGGGGGGCGTGTTCAAGGCAACCGAAGGTCTCACCGAGCGCTTCGGCAAGTCGCGTTGCTTCAACACGCCTCTGGCCGAGGCCTCGATCATCGGGAGCGCCGTCGGGTTTGCCGCGGCGGGCCGGCGGCCCATCCCGGAGATCCAGTTTGCCGACTACATCCACCCGGCGTTCGACCAGATCGTCTCGGAGGTCGCCCGCATCGCCTACCGCTCTGACGGACGATGGAACTGCCCGGTGGTGATACGCACGCCGTTCGGGGGCGGCATCCACGGCGCCCTGTACCACTCGCAATCGGTCGAAGCGTTCTACACCCACGTTCCCGGCCTCAAGGTCGTCGTGCCGTCCACGCCCGCAGACGTCAAAGGCCTGCTGTTCGCCGCGGTCGAGGACCCCGACCCGGTTCTCTTCCTGGAGCCCAAGAAGCTGTACCGGCTCGCCAAGGGCCTGTACCCGAACGCAGAGCACGTGGTTCCGCTCGGTCGCGCCGCGATCCGGACGAAGGGCGAAGACATCACGATTCTCGCCTACGGGGCGATGGCACACTTCGCCGTCGAGGCCGCCTCGAAGCTCGACAGTTTGGGCATCTCGGCAGAAGTGATCGATCTTCGCAGTTTGAAACCTCTCGACTGGCCCACCATCGAGGCCTCCGTGCAGAAGACGAGCCGGGTACTGATCGTGCACGAGGACAATGAATTCGCCGGCTACGGGGCGGAGCTCGCGGCCCAGATCGCAGACAAGGCCTTCGAGTGGCTCGACGCTCCGATCCGCAGGTACGCGCTGGCAGACATCCCCGGCTTCCCGTACGCCAATGAGCTCGAGGAGATGGTGTACCCCAATCCGGAGGGCATCGTCGCTCACGCCCAAGAGGTGGTGAAGTACTGATCGACGCCGGCCGGGATGGCGCGATGCCCGAGACTCCCTATCCTCGACAGCCATGTCGATCCTCACCGACCTGAGCACGCTGGTCGGCGACGCATTCGCCCGTACCGGCCTCGATCGCGCCTACGGCGAGGTGGTGGTCTCACAACGGCCCGAACTCGCCGACTACCAGTGCAACGGGGCCCTCGCAGCCGCCAAGGGGGCCGGTCGCAATCCGCGCGAGCTGGCTGCCGAGATCGGGGAGATGATCGAGGCCGACCCGAGGCTGGCGGCCGCAGAGGTGGCCGGGCCCGGCTTCCTCAACCTACGCGTCGCCGACGCGTACCTCGCCGAGACGCTGGAGGACATGCACGGCGACGACCGCCTGTCGATCGCCCCCACCGACCGTCCCCAATCGGTGGTCGTCGACTACGCCGGGCCGAATGTTGCCAAAGCGATGCACGTCGGCCACATCCGCGCCACCATCATCGGGGACTCACTCGCCCGGCTGTTCGCGTTTCTCGGCCACCGCGTCACCCGCGATCCCCACTTCGGCGACTGGGGGCGGCAGATGGGATTGCTGATCGCCGCGATCGAGGACCGCCGGCCCGACCTGCCCTATTTCGACGACACCGCCACCGAGTTCCCGACTGTCTCACCGGTGACGCTCGACGATCTCCAGCGCCTCTACCCGGAGGCCGACGAACGCGCCCGCGCCGACGACGCCTTCGATGAGCGCGCCAGACTGGCCACGGTGGCCCTGCAGCAGGGTCGAGCCGGGTATCGGGCGCTCTGGCGGCACATGAAGTCTGTCTCCGAGGCGAGCCAGCGGGTCGACTTCGCCGACCTCGGCGTGGAGTTCGACCTCTGGTACGGGGAGTCTGATGTCCACGAACGCATCGAGCCGATGATCGAGGAGATGCGCCGGCGGGGGGTGGTCGAGGAGAGCCGCGGCGCCGAGATCGTGAGAGTGGACCTCCCGGACGACACGCGGGAACTGCCTCCACTCATCCTCACCACCTCGGTCGGCGGCTACCTCTACTCCACCACCGACCTCGCCACCCTCGAGATGCGAGTCGACGAGCTCGCCGCCGACCTGATCCTCTACGTGGTGGATGCCCGCCAGGGAGACCACTTCGAACAGGTCTTCCGGGCGTCGCGCAAGGCCGGGATCGCCCCGGAGCACGTCACCCTGGAACACATCAAGTTCGGGACCATGAACGGGCCGGACGGAAAGCCGTTCAAGACCAGGGAGGGAGGCGTGGTGCGCCTGCGCGACCTGATCGACATGGTCCACGCCGCCGCCACCACCCGCCTCGAAGAGGCCGAGATCGCCGCCGGCTACCCGGCGGAGGAGCGGGTGGCGATCGCACGCTCGGTGGGGATCGCAGCCCTCAAGTTCGCCGACCTCATCAACAACCGCGCCTCGGACTACATCTTCGACCTCGATCGATTCACGTCGTTCGAGGGGAAGACCGGTCCGTACCTCCAGTACGGAGCGGTGCGAATGTCTTCGATCCTGCGCAACGCCACGAACGCCGGACTCGCCGCAGCAGCCGTGGGAGCGCCGACGGAACCCGCCGAACGAGCCTTGATGCTCGAACTGCTGAAGCTGCCCGAGATCGTGCACCGGGCCACCGAACTGCGGGCACCGAACCACGTCGCCGAGTACGCGTTCAACCTGACAGGAGCGTTCAACCGCTTCTACGACTCGTGCCACATCCTCTCGGAACCCGATCCGGATCGGCGTTCCTCGTGGCTCGGACTGGTCGAGACGACCCGGGCTGTCGTCGGCACGACCCTCGACCTGCTGGGAATCGACGTCCCCGATCGGATGTGACCCCCATGCGCGGCGCCCATGCCGTCCGCCCCGGGCGGCCGGATGATCTCCCGGCCATCGCCGAGTTCACCCGTGAGACGTTCACCTGGGGCGACTACGTCACCGAGGCCTTCCTGCGATGGCTGGAGGATCCGGAATCTCGGGTTCTCGTCGCCGTCGCGGACGACGATCGGCCGATCGGCCTTGGGCGGGCGGTCATGTTGTCCGCGAACGAGGCATGGCTCCACGGGGCCCGCGTCCATCCGGATCACCGGCGCACCGGGGTCGGGTCGACGCTCAACGATGCCCTGCTGGCGTGGGCGGCGGCCCGGGGGGCGATCGTCGCCCGCCTGTTGATCGAGGAGTGGAACGAGGGCGCCCAGCGCCAGGTCGAGGCACTCGGCTACCGAAAGGTCACCGGCTGGACCTCGGCCACGCTCCCTGTGGGCGGAGAGGTCGATCCCCGGACGAACGGCGGAAAGCGGGTTCCCGGCGATGAACGCCTCGGCCCGGGGTCTCGTGCCGAGATCGACCCCGCCTGGATCGCCTGGCTGTCGAGTGACAGCGCCGCCGCCGGACGCCAGCTGTTCCCGGTCGGATGGCACTTCCGGAAGATGACCCGCCATGACGTCGAAGCGGCAGCCAGGGCAGGCGCCCTCTGGCACAGCCCGTCAGGCTGGGTGATCGCCACCCCCGACGACGACCAGCTCCTGGTGCCGTGGGTCGTGACCAGCGACCTCGACATCGATCGCCTGCTGCGGGCGCTGGTCGATCGGGCCGAGCGACTCTCCGTCGCGCGAATCCGGATCATGGTGCCTCGCACATCCTGGATGGAAGACGCCCTCATGCGGGCCGGGTGGGGGGACCAGCCCATGAGCGTGTGGGCGAAAGGAATCCAGGCACAGGGGACCGCACCTCGGTGACGGCCCTCGCCCTGTGGGCGCCGTCAGATCTCGGCGCCGATGATCACCACCGGGTCGGTGCCGATGCGGGTCAGGATGAGCACCCGGTGCTCGGAACCGTCCAGGCGGAGCATGCGACGGAGATCCTCCGGCTCGATCGGTGATCCCCGCTTCTTGATGGTGACCGAGCCGACCCCGAGCGAGCGCAGGCGCGCCCGCAGCGGCTTGAGCGAGAACGGCATCACCGACTCCACCTCGTACGGGCGTCCGAACGGGCTGTCGGGAACGCGATCGAGGGTGAGATAGGCGATCCGCTCGTCGATCATCCGGGCGCCGATCTCGGCGGCCAGATGGCGAACGAGACCCGCTCTGATGATGGCCGGATCCGGTTCGAAGATCACCGCACCCGGCGCAGCGACCAGCACCGCAGCCGGATCGCCTCCGGGAACGAATCGACCCACCCCGATCAGCGACGCACTCGTGGCCGCAGGGGTTCTCCCCTCTCCGAACCACAGCACGCACTCCTTCAACTCTCCTCCCAGCGACACGAACTCTGCCTCTGCCGTCGTTGGCAGGAATGATCGGTCGATGCCAGGGGCGGTCTTGACCGCCCCGACCCTGGCCTCCCGGGCGATGTCGACTGCGATTCCCAGCGCGGGCTGGAACGAACCTGGATCGAACGTACGCCTGCGGTCGACGCGCCTGGCGGGGTCGAGGAGGACTGCATCGGGGGACCGGGACCAGCACGGAGTGGTGGCATCCCCCACGACACCGTGGAAGGTCCCCCCGTACGCGCCCACATTGTGCGCCGCCATTGCCACCCTGGCCGGATCGCGGTCGAGGCCGACCACCGGTGACACCGAAGCGAGCGCGATCGAGTCACCCCCGACCCCACATCCGATGTCGAGGATCAGATCGGGGCCGCATCGGGCGAATCGCTCCGCCCGGTGCCGGGCCACCGGCTCCGAGGTCGCCTGCTCGAGCCCGGCCCGGTCGAAGAGCATCTGGTCTGCTCGCTCGAACTTGGCGCGGCCGGAGGCCCGGAGACGGACGGTCTCGACCACGGCGGCCGCCAGGCCGGGGTCGAGTCGGCGGCGGAGGTCGGTGAGCATCCCTAGCAACCGGTGGTCCTCCACCGACTCCGCCGGCACGCCGCTGATGGCGGAACGCCCTGCGTCCGATCTCAGAAAACGGATCGTGTCGAGGTCCACCCGATCAAAGCGGTGCGTCGAAGGTCACCAGGGCGGCGACCAGCCAGATCACGTACAGCACCGGCACGTCGAGCGAGAACCCCCAGTCGAGCCGGGCGAGCCCCATTCGCAGCCCCCAGGCCACCGGAACACCCACCAGTGCGGTGAAGAGTCCGGCTGCTCCACACGCCCGGATCACCTCCTGGGCCACGCCGAAGGCGACGTTCAGGTCGAGCACCAGGGGCTCGAGCTGTGAGGCGGCCGTCAACAACAGCACGGCGACTCCCACCATGAACACCAGCCTGCCGATGGCGACCTCGAGCGACGGATAGCGGGCGGTGGCCCTGGTCGACCCGTAGCCGCCCTCGGAGGCGATTCCCAGCGCGAACGCGCCCAGCACCGCGATCACGAGGGCGGTGCCGAGCATCGCGCCCGTGCTCAACTCGAATCCGATCGCGAAAAAGCCGAACCCATCGGCCAGGACCGCCACCGCCAACCCCACAAGTCCGGTTCCGACCACCAGCATGCCCACGTCGAGGGCGGTGCGGAACGTTCCCAGCATCAAACCCAGGTAGTAGCGAAACGGCTGAGGGTGCGCCCCGAGCATCTCCTTCGAGTCGATCGCCTTCGTCACGAGCGGCAGCGTACTCGCAAGGCCGTCTCGGTCGCCGACGCGAGGGGAAGGGCGGCCCTGCGATGCTCGCTCCCCCGGTCGGGGCTAGCCTTCGACAGGGAGGAAAACCGGCGGGGCAGACCGCCCACGAGGCACGTTCGGCGACTCGCCGGTTCCTTGCCGACCGAGACAGAACCAGCTCGCCGACCGGATCGCGGCCCAGACCACGACCGGGGCGGCCCACGACGAGGAGCGACGATGAGCACACCAGTGGTGGCGGTGACCGACACCGTGTTCCCTGACCTCGAACCCGCCAAGAGGGCACTGGCCGCCGCCGGAGCAGAGCTGCGTCTGGCCTCCGGGTCCAGTCCGGAAGCGATCCTCGAGGTGGCGGCGGACGCCGATGGGCTCTTGGTGACGTACGCCAAGATCACGCCCGAGGTCATCGCAGGACTGACGCGGTGCAAGGTCATCGGGCGATTCGGCATCGGGGTCGACAACATCGACCTCCCCGCCGCCCGGGAGGCGGGGATCGTCGTCACATACGCTCCCGTCTACTGCCTCGACGAGGTCTCCGACCACACCATGGCGCTGCTGCTCTCCTTGGTCAGGAAGATCCCGTACGCCAACAGACTGGTGCGCGCCGGCCGCTGGGAGATGCCCGCCGTCGTCCCGATCGCCCGCCTGCGCGGCCGCACCCTCGGCCTGGTCGGACTGGGCAACATCCCCCAGCGCCTCGCCCCCAAGGCCCAGGCATTCGGGCTCGAGGTGATCTCGTCGGATCCGTTCGCACCTGACGACGTCTTCGAGCGTCTCGGCGTGGAACGGGTCGAGTTCGACGAACTGCTCGCCAGATCCGACTACATCTCGATCCATGCACCGCTCACGCCCCAGACCGCCAACATGTTCGGGGCCGAGGCCTTCGCCAAGATGAAACCGGATGCGCTGCTCATCAACACCGCCCGCGGTCCGCTCGTCGACGTCGAGGCGCTGGCCGACGCCCTCGAAGCAGGCGAGGTGGGAGGAGCCGGCCTGGACGTGCTTCCCACGGAGCCGCCGGATGCATCGCTTCGGCTGCTCGGCAGAGACGACGTGATCCTCACCCCGCACACCGGCTTCTACTCCGAGGACGCCCTCCTCGACTTGCAGACGACGGTCGCAACGGACGTGGCGACGGTCCTGGTGGGAGGGACTCCCCGGTTCCCGGTGGCTCCGCGGTGACCGACGCCCGGCAGCGATGACCTGGAGAGCGGGGGCACCCCGATGACGCTGGCCGCGGACCTGGTCGCTCTTCTCGGCAGGGACCGGGTGCTGTCCGAGCCACTGGAGCGATACCTCTACGGCACCGACGCCGGTGTCTCGCGGGGCGAGGCCGTCGTGGTCGCATTGCCGGACAACTCCGCCGAGGTCGCCGGGGTGGTCAAGCTGGCCAGGCGCCACGGCACGCCGATCGTCCCGCGGGGAGCAGGAACCGGTCTTGCCGGCGGGGCGACGCCGGCGCGGCCTGCCCTGGTCGTCTCGCTCACGCGGATGACCGACGTCGAGATCGACCATGAGAACCACACCGCCTGGGTCGGCCCGGGTGTGATCAACCTCGACCTGTCAAGACTCACTGCCGGCATGGGATATCACTTCGCACCCGATCCGTCTTCGCAGTCTGCCTGCACGATCGGAGGGAACGTCGCCAACAACTCCGGCGGCCCCCATTGCCTATCGGAGGGAACGACGACCAGTCACGTGCTCGCCGTGGAGATCGTGACCGCCGACGGCGAGATCATGGTGGTGGGCGGTGCTGCTCCCGACCCGGTGGGGCTCGATCTGCGGGCAGTGGTCGTCGGCTCGGAGGGCATGTTGGGCATCATCACGCGAGCGCTGGTCAGGCTCACCCCCAATCCTCCCGAAGTGAGGACGATCCTGGCCGCGTTCGACACCGTCGAGGGCTCGGTCGCCACCGCCACCGGGATCATCGCCCGGGGGATCGTGCCGGCCGCCCTCGAGATCATGGATCATCGGATGACCGTGGCAGTGGAACGCTTCGTGGGGGCAGGGTTCCCCACCGACGCGGGCGCCGTGCTTCTCGCCGAAGTGGCAGGACACGGATCTGCGGTGGAGGGCGAGGCGGCGGTCGTCGAGGAGGTGGCGAGGGAGAACTCGGCCACCATGCTGCGCATCGCCTCCGACGAAGCGGAGCGGGCCAGGCTCTGGCTGGGCCGCAAGTCGGCTTTCGGCGCCGTGGCGCAGATGGCCCCCGACTACTACCTCCACGACACCGTGGTCCCCCGCACGAGACTGGTGGAAGTCATGCGCCAGGTGTACGAGATCGCGGAGAGGCACGGCGTGGAGATGCTCAATGTCTTCCACGCCGGAGACGGAAACCTCCACCCGCTGGTCGCATTCGACGCCGCGGAGGAAGGCGCCCTCGACCTTGTCCACACCGCCATGGAAGAGGTGGCGCGAGCCTGCATTGCCGCCGGCGGGGCGCTCTCCGGAGAGCACGGGATCGGATTGGAGAAGCGCGACCTGATGCCGCTGCTGTACGGCGAGGCTGACCTCGACGCCCAGGCCAGACTCCGCGAGGCGTTCGACCCGGATGCCCTGTTCAATCCTGACAAGGTGCTGCCGGTGGGAGCGCGGTGCGTAGACCTCGGTCGGCCCGTCCCTCAAGGTGTCTGGGTGTGACGCCGGCCGACCTGTTCCCGGGCGAGGTCCTCGGTGCCGCCAGGCCGGAAGGGGCACCGGACGCCCCGCTCGTGGTTGCACCCGACGGCATCGAGCAGGCCGCGGCAGTGCTGCTGACCGCCAGCGAGCGGGGAATGACGGTGTGTCCGTGGGGGGGCGGCACACACCAGGGCTACGGGGGCAGGATCGAAACCGACCTGATCCTGTCGACTGCCCGCCTCGATCGTATGGTCGACTGGCAGCCGGACGATCTCACGGTCACGGTGGAGGCGGGGATGAAGGTGGCGGACCTCGAGTCGACACTGGCCGAGCGAGGCCAGAGCGCCATGCTCCCCGAGTTGCCGGGCGCGGCGACGGTCGGCGGCGTCCTGGCCGCAGGGGTGAGCGGATGGCGCCGCGCCCGCTACGGGCCCACCCGGGAGCGCGTTCTCGAGATCGACCTCGTCACCGGCGATGGCCGCCACGTCCGGGCGGGTGCCCGGGTGGTCAAGAACGTCACCGGCTTCGACCTGCCCCGGCTGGCGGCCGGTTCGCTTGGCCGCCTGGGACTGATCGCCCGGGTGTGCCTCAAGCTGTGGCCGCTGCCCGAGACGCGGGCCACCGTCGCGGTCGAGGACGGTGATGCCGCCCTGCAGGCGGCGTATCGCCCCACCGCCATCGTGGAGACGAACGGAGCCGCCAAGGTGTTTCTCGGGGGGACTGCGGCGGAGGTGAGCGATCAGGCCCGGACTCTGAAAGGCGACCAGACCCCGGGATGGACCTGGGATCCAGAGCCGACCGGCGCGATCCGCTGGTCCCTGCGGGTACCGCCTGCCTCGATGCGTGCCGCCATCGAACGGCTGCCCGCCACGTGGCGCTATCAGGCCGGACTCGGGGTGGGAGAACTCCGCGGATCGTCCACGACCGCAGACGGCGCCCCCGAGATGCGCGCATGGGCGGAGTCGGTGGGAGGAGGGCTCGTGCTGGTCGACGGGCCCGGGTCGGTGTACGGAGAGCTCGGAGCATGGGGAACGCCCCCGGCGAGCCTCGAGATCCAGCGGCGTCTCGTACAGCAGTTCGATCCCGACCGGGTGATGAACCCCGGACGGCTGCCGGGGGGGCTGTGACGTGGGCTGGGTCACTGCAGACGCTCCCACCAAGGCCGACCTGGCAGCGTGCAACCAGTGCGGGCTGTGCCTGCCGGTCTGCCCCACGTTTCGCCTGACGGGCCGGGAGACCGCATCGCCGCGGGGCAGGCTGATGGCGATGAACTCCGTCGACCAGGGTCTGAGCTCGGTCGACGGGGTGTTCGAAGACATCATGGGCTTCTGCCTGCAGTGCCGGGCCTGCGAGGCAGTCTGCCCTTCACTGGCGCCTTTCGGCCGCCTGATGGAGGCGACCCGCATCGAGATCGGCGCCCAGCGCCCGTCTACACAGAAGCGCCTGCGGGCGGTCGTCACCGGACGGCTGCTGGCATCGGTCATCGCCATGCGAGCCGTGACCGCCGCGGCCGCGGTCGCACAACGGCTCCGGCTAGGGCGCCTGATTCCGCCGGGCATGCGGCGAAGCTTCACCGGGTTGCGGCCGCTGCCGCTCATGCCGGCGTCCACCGTCGGCCGCTCGTTCGGCGCGTACGGCCCCGAGCGCGGGCGGGCGGCGTTGCTGGCGGGCTGTGTGATGGACCCGTGGTTCGGCCCGGTGCGGACCGCCACCATCGAGGTGCTCCGAAGGGGTGGCTACACCGTCGAAATCCCTCGCGGTCAAACCTGCTGCGGGGCGCTGGCCGCCCATGACGGCGACGGCGAGGGCGCCAAGCGCCTCGCACGGACAAACGTGTCGGCGTTCGCCGATGCCGACCTGATCGTCGTGGACTCGGCCGGATGTGGCGCCCATCTCAAGGAGTACGGCCACTGGGCGGTCGATGGAGACATCGTGGCGTCTCGCGTCCGCGACGTCACCGAGACCGTGGCGGAACTGATCGAAGCCGGCGCCCTTCCCCGCTTCGAGCCCACCGGCACATCCGTGGCGGTGCAGGATCCATGCCATCTCCGCCACGCCCAGCGAATCGTCGAGGCCCCCCGCTCCATCCTCTCCGCTGCCGGCTACACGCCGGTGGAGATCGACCCGGTCGGGATGTGCTGCGGTGCAGCCGGTGTCTACTCGGTCCTCCACCCCGCCACGTCGGCCGAGCTGGGTGAACGCAAGGCCGAACAGGTCAGGGCTTCGGGCGCAGCCATCGTGGCGTCGGCCAACCCGGGCTGCGAGATGCAGCTGCGGGCACATGCCGTGAAGTCGTATCGGGTGGCCCATCCGGTGGAGTTGTACTGGGAGAGGCTGGCTGCGTCGCCCGCCGCAGGTTGAGGGCCCACCCGCCGCCGGAGCCTGTACGCTCGAAGGATGACCGTCGAACCCGCCTCTTCCCAGACCCGCAGCCGGCAGGCGACGATCCACCTCTCGGGCCTCATCTGTCTCACCTCGATTCCGGGAGTCGTGGGCCCGCTGGTGGCGTGGTTGTTCATGCAGAACGATCCGGAGGTGGAGCCGCACTACAAGGAGGCGCTCAACTTCCACCTGTCGATGCTCCTCTACGGAATCGGCCTTCTGATTACCGCAATCGTGCTGGTGGTGAGCCTCATCGGTCTCCTGCTGCTCCCCGTGGTGTTGATCGTCGCCCTGGTGGTGATCGTGCTCCAGGTGGCGGCGTCGATCATCGCCGCGACGCGCGCCAATGCCGGTGAGCTGTACCGCTACCCGCTCAGCCTGCGATTGGTGAAGTAGAAACGCCGCGGTGGTCCGGGCGCTCCACGGCGCCGGCCGGCGTCTACGGCTCGCCCCACCCGCCACCGCCCGGCGTCAGGACCACCAAGCGATCGCCGGGCTCGACCTCGACGGTGGTCTTGCCGGGCAGACGGCGCCGCTCGCCGTCCCGGGCGATGAGCCAGTCCTCACCGCATGCTCCCGGACGGCCGCCCCCCAATCCCCACGGCGGTACACGGCGGCGCTCACCCATCAGAGACAGGGTCGCGGGCGCCAGGAACTCGATTTCGCGTTCGATGCCGTCACCGCCCGGGTGCAGGCCCGCACCACCGCTCGCGCGCCGCAGGGTGTACCGGCGGATCCGAAACGGATAGTGGGCCTCCAGCGACTCGATTGGCGTGTTCCTGGTGTTGGTCATGCCGGTGTGGATCCCCGATTGCCCCGGCTTGGTCGGCCGGCCGCCCTGTCCGCCGGCGACCGTCTCGTAGTAGGCGAAGGCGTCGTTGCCGATGAGCACGTTGTTCATCGTCCCCTGTGAGGCGGCCGGCACCCGCTCGGGCGCGGCCTGGGCGAGCGCTCCCAGCACGACATCGGCGATGCGCTGGCTCGTCTCGACGTTGCCGGCGGCGACGGCCGCCGGCGGGCGGGCAGCCACGATCGAACCTTCCGGCGCATGCAGGGTGATCGGCCGGTACGCCCCCCCGTTCGCCGGGATCGCCGGGTCGGTGGCCACTCGGACCGCGTAGTAGAGGCACGACCGGGTCACGGCCTCCACGGCGTTGAAGTTGGCGGGGATCTGGGCGTGGGTCCCGGTGAAGTCGGCGTGGAGCATCTCACCGTCGACGGTGACCGCAACCTCGATGGGAACGTCTACCTCTCCCCATTCCATGACGTCCCGAAACCGGTAGAGACCGTCGGGCAGCCGGCGCAAGGCGGCAGCCATACGCCTCTCCCCGTAGCCGAGGAGCTCGCCGGAGAGGCGCGAGAACCCGTCGAGGCCCTCGCGTTCCACCATCTCGGCCACACGTGCCGCCGCCACCTCGTTGGCCCCCAACTGCGCGTCGAGATCCCCGAGTCGCTCAGCCGGGGATCGGGTTGCCTCCAGGAACGGCACGAGGAACTGGTCGAGCCAGCGGCCGTCGTCGACGGCGGCCATCGGCGGGATCCGGATGCCCTCTTGGTCGACGGTCGTGGCGTGGGCGGGCATGGACCCCGGTGCCTCGCCGCCGACGTCCGCATGATGCGCCCTGTTCGCCACCCATGCCACGTGCGTGCCGCCGACGAACACCGGCCTGACGATCGTGAGATCGTTCAGGTGGGTGCCACCGGCGAAAGGGTCGTTGACTGCGTATTGGACGCCCGGCTCGGCGCCGAGCGACTCGAGAACGGCCTGCACCGAGGCGGGCATCGCGCCGAGGTGGACCGGGATGTGCTCGGCCTGGGCGAGCATGGTCCCATCCGGGGTGAAGACCGCAGCCGAGCAGTCGGCCCGTTCTTTGATGTTGGGGGAGAAGGAGGTTCGGCGCAGGACCACCCCCATCTCCTCGGCGATCCCCGCCAGGTGGTTCCTGGCAACCTCCAGGTCGATCACGCGCGGGCCGCTCACCAGGTCACCTCGATCGCTCCCGTGGCATGCACGGACGCCGAACATCCCGGCGGCACCCAGGTGGTGGCCTCCGGCTCACGAACCACCGCCGGACCCGAGAATCGATCTCCCGTACCCAGCGTGGAGCGCTCGATCGCCGCGGCCTCGACCTCGCCCGAGTCGGTGAAGACCGCCACCACCTCCGGCTCTGCCGGGCCGGATGGTCGCACCTCGGGAAGGTCGCTCCATCCGATCGCCGCGTCCCCCAGGGCGGCGACCCTCAACGTCACCGCCTCGATCGGCGTGCCGGGCCGGGCGAACCCGTTCCTGTCACGGTGGGCGCGATGGAACCGCTCGGTGAGCGTCCCCCAACCCTCCCCCGGCGCGAACGACACGGTGGTCTCGTGCGACTGGCCCAGGTAGCGCACATCGACCTGGGACACGACTTCTGACACGTTCGGTCCGATCGCCGCCCGGTACTCCTCCAGCGTCTGATCGATGAGACGCTGCATCTCCGGCCCCAGACGATCCGCCTCCTCCTCTCGGAGGAGCAGCGACCGGGCCCGGTCCCAGCGAGGGCGGCTGAGGAGAAGACCGAGCGCGGAGAAGACACCGGCCGCCGGTGGGACGATCACCGATCGCATGTCGAGGGACCGGGCCAGTCCTACGGCGTGCAGTCCTCCGGCGCCGCCGAATGCCACGAGGGCAGCCTCGCGCGGGTCGGCTCCTTCCTCGACCGAGACGGTTCGGATCGCCCGCTCCATCGCCGCCTCTACCACCCGCACCATCCCCAGGGCGGTGGCCACCCCATCCAGACCGAGCCGCTCGCCGAGGGAGGCCACCGCGGCTCGGGCGAGATCCGGCCGCAGCTGCAGAGATCCGGCGAGGCCGGCCCTCCAGTCGATGCGGCCGAGTGCGACGTTGGCATCGGTCACCGTGGGCTCGGTGCCGCCCCGGTCGTAGCACGCAGGCCCGGGGACGGCACCGGCGCTCCTCGGGCCGACTCGAAGGGCGCCGCCCGGATCGATCCACCCGACGCTGCCCCCGCCTGCTCCCACGGTGTGCACTGCGATGGACGGCATGCGGCACACCTGCCCGTCGAGGGTGCGCTCGAATCCGATCTCGGGGACCCCGTGTTCGATCCGGCAGACATCGGTGGATGTTCCCCCCATGTCGAAGGAGATCACCCGGGTGTGGCCGAGGGCCTTGCCCACCTCGGCAGCCGCCACCACTCCACCCGCCGGTCCGGAGAGAAGGATGGACGCGGCGTTGCGGGCGGCGTCCGCCGGCGGCACCAGACCGCCGCTCGACCGCATCACCAACACCCGGTCGGCGTATGACGGAACGACCCGTTCGGTGAGACGCCCGAGGTACGACTCGACCCGGGGACCCAGGTAGGCGGAGAGGATCGTGGTGTTGATGCGCTCGAACTCCCGGAACTCACCGCTCACCTCGTACGAGATGAGGATCGGCACCCCCGGATGGCGGTCCCGCAGGTGTTCCGCCACCTCTCGCTCGCGGGCCGGATCGGAGTACGACCCGAGAAACCCGATCGCCACGGCCTCGGTGTCTGCCGAGATGTCGAAGTTCTCCAGATCGAAGTCCCCGTCCACTCCCACACGGCGATGCGCCGGTACCAGCGCATCGGCCCGATCCCGATTGGGGTCGTACAGGGAGGGACGGGCCTGGCGGCCGATCTCGACCAGATCCTCGAAGCCGGCGTCCGTGACGAGCATCACCCTGCAGCCCGCTCGTTCCAACAGCGCGTTGGTGGCAACCGTGGTCCCGTGCATCAGCATCGCCGCTGCACCGTCGCCGGCGACGAGGCGACACCCCTCGGCCACGCCCACGCTCTGGTCGCGAGGAGTGCTGGAGGTCTTCGCGAGGTGCAACTGCGACCCGTCCCACGACACGACGTCTGTGAAGGTGCCACCCACATCGATCCCAAGGCTCATCGCCACGCTCCCACTGGTACCCTCGGCACCTCGCATCATGCCCGTACAGGTCGCTCACACCCCGAACCCGAACGCCATGAAGTTCACCGTGGGCCTGCCCGTCGGCGGTCCCACCACCTTCACTCAGGCGGCCGCCACCGACGACCCGCTCGGGTCGGCGCTTCTGGCGATCGACGGAGTGGCGAGCGTGTTCATGACGGCGGACTTCGTCACGCTGACGAAGGAGGCCGATGCCGCCTGGGATGCGATCACGCCCGCCGCCGTGTCGATCCTAGAAGGCCACTTCGGCTGAGCGCTCATCGCATCCGTCCGTCTGCGTCGAACCAGATCGCGACGGGCCAGATGATGCCGGCCGCGTCCGTCACCACCAGTGCCACCCGCACCGCCCCCGAGTCGTCGGCGGTCACCGAATACGGTTCCTCGGCCGGGTCGCCCCACAGGGTGGCGGTCTCACGCGCCCGTTCCAGCGACGCGAAGTCGACTTCGACGCGGTTCGTGTGCCGACCGTCGGACAGCAGCGGGGGCACCGGCACGGGTGTGGGGAGGTCGCCGACCGACGGCCCGTCCTCGGTGACGACGATGGGGACGGACATCGCCCTGACGGGATCTCGACGGAATCCGGAGCCGGCGGACGACGCCGAGAGCGTGCGGACGATCACGGTGACCCGCAGCGAGTTCTGATCGACCCGCTGGACGTCGACGGCCGTGGCCGACTCCACGTAGCTGGTCGGCGAGCTGACGGCTCCGGGCTCGAGGGCGACCTCCGTCCAGGGGTCGAGCCGTCGATCGCCCCCATCGACGGTGAAGTAGGTGGCGATGTACCACTCGGCGACCGCCGCCGCGCTGCGCTCGAGCGACGTCGGATCGATCGCCATGAGGTCGGCCTCACTGGGAAGATCCCCGGCGACGGTGCTCGCCGGAGGTGGCGACGCCACCGGGCCGGGGGCCTCCGCGATCGAGGTGGTGGTCGAAGGAATGCGGGCACCCTCTGGCGGGGCAACGGGCCCGGGAGGCCAGAGCGTTCGCACCGTGAGCATGGCGATGGCGGCCACCGCCACACCCAGGGCGGCGAGGTTCGCCACCCGCCGCCAGTCGAGAGGAGCAGGGCGCACGAGGGCATCCCACGGAATCGACTCGTACTCCTCGTCGACGCGGGTCGACCGATCGTCGTCTGTGTGGGGCGGAGGGGTCATGGGGACGAACGTACGAGCGGTCAGAGGTGTGATCAAGAGGGTCGAGCCGCGTCAACCGGGTGGACCGTGACTAACGTCAAAGAAGCGATGGCCATCAATCCAGATCCGCGCCCGGGCCGATGGCTCCTGCCGCTGGTAGTGCTGGGAATGGTGCTGTTCACGTACGTGTTCGTGCAGGCCCTCCCTGGCGCAGACGAGGACTCCGTCGACCTCGACGCCAACGGCTCCTCGACCTCCACAACCGTCTCGACCACCAGCGAGGCCACCGACGCCTCCACGACGACGACGAGCGCACCGGCCGAGATCGATCCCGAGGCCGCCGCATACCTCGATGTTCTCGCCGGTCTGGAATCCGCGCTCACCGAGTACCAGACGACGATGGCGAACATCAACGGGCAGTGGGACGCCGACCCCCGCACCATCGCCTACGCCGACGCCGAAGCCGGGTTGATTGCGCTCTCGGGGCAGGTGACCGCCTGGTCGGATGCCGTGATCTCGACGGTTCCTCCGCTCACCCTGACCGCCGGCCACACACTGGTCGCCCAGGCCTCCGAGCTGGTGGCCGAAGCCGCCGCAGCAGTGCTCAGCGGCCTTCAAGGCCCGGACGCCGAACCCAGAATCACCGCGCTGGGGCAGTTCGATGCCACCGTGCGAACGTTCACCGCCGCCGTCGACGATGTGGAGATCCAGGCCAGGTCCGGCGGCTGATGGTCGACATCCGTTCGATCTCCGTCGAGGAGGTTCCGGCGTTCGTCAAGGCCATGACCGGCCCTTTCGCGTTCGACCTTCCCGACGAAGAAGAAGAGAGATCGGCGATGCTCGGTCGGTTCGGTCAGATCTTCGAGCACCGCCGGGCGCGTTGCGCCTTCGACGGTGCGGTGATGGTGGGAACGCTCGGAGCCTTCAGCCTCGATCTGACGGTTCCCGGCAACCGGGTTGCGTGTGCGGGAACCACGATGGTGACCGTGCAGGCGAGCCATCGTCGCCGGGGCGTGCTGCGGGCACTGATGGACGCCCACCTCGAGGAAGCGCACCAGAACGGAGATGCCATCGCCGCGCTGTGGGCCTCGGACAGCGCGATCTACCGACGGTTCGGGTTCGGGATGGCGTCGGTCGATACCACCATCGAGATCGGCCGCCCACACGTCTCTTTCGGGAGACTCGCCCCGGCGCCTGACACCGTCACCGTCGTCGACGCCGAAACGGCCGCATCCGTGTTTCCTCCGTTCTTCGACGCCGTGCGGGGCGACTCCCCCGGGTTCTACGGCCGATCGGACGCCTGGTGGACGAACCGGCGGCTCCGCGACGCGCCAGACAGCCGCAACGGCCGCAGCAAGTACCGGTTCGCCATCACCGGCTCACCCGATCACGTCACCGGCTACGTCCAGTTCCGGGTGAAGGAGGGATGGGAGGACGAGCACGGCGCCCACCAGGTGCAGGTGATCGAACTGATCGGATCGACGCCGGAGAGCTGGGCCGGACTGTGGGCCTTCGTGACGGCCCACGATCTGGCTGCCGAGATCAAGGCCGTCCACCGGTCCGAGGACGATCCCCTGTTCGACTTCCTGGCCGCCCCGCGCCGGGCACGCCGGGTGGCGGGTGACGGCCTGTGGGTCCGTCTCCTCGACGTTCCCGCCGCCCTCGAAGCTCGACGGTACCGGTCGCCGGGCCGGCTCACCCTGGAGGTTCACGACCCGATGGATCGGGTCTCGGGCATCTACTCCCTCGAGACCGACGAATCGGGGGCAGCCGAGTGTCGGCCATCGACCGACCGGGCCGACCTCGAACTCGACCTCGAGGATCTCGGTGCCTGCTACCTCGGACGGTCGCGGTTCGCCGCCCTCTCCCGGGCGGGAAGGCTCAACGGTTCGATGGACGCGCTGCGCACCGCCGATGTCATGTTCGGCTGGGATCGAGCGCCCTGGTGCCCCGAGGTCTTCTGATCGGACACATCGGAGCGCCGATCCAAGACCGTCGAGTCCACGCGCGCCTCTCCGGGGGTTGACCTCGTTGCCGCTCCCGGTACCTGCTGCACTCCCCGGATCGGTTTGTTAAGGGTCGGTTTCGGCCTGTGGATTCAGGTGCCCCCGGGGCTACCGTCATACCGGTATGAGCAAACAGGCCGACTACGTCCTCCGAACGGTTCAAGAACGCGGGATCAGGTTCATCCGCCTCTGGTTCACCGACGTCCAGGGGTTCCTGAAGTCCGTTTCGATCAGCCCCCAGGAGTTGGAGACCGCATTCGAGGAGGGCATGACCTTCGACGGATCCGCCATCGACGGGTACGCCCGGGTCCAGGAAGCGGACATGCTGGCGGTTCCCGACCCCGCGACCTTCCAGATTCTCCCATGGCGTCAGGAAGAGCAGGTGGCGCGGATGTTCTGCGACATCACCACTCCGGACGGGGCGCCGTTCCCTGGCGATCCGCGGACCGTACTGAAGCGAAACCTGCAGCACGCCGCCGACTTGGGCTACACCTTCTACGTCGCCCCGGAGATCGAGTACTTCTACTTCGCAGACGCCGGACCGGAGCCGAAGCTGCTCGATCGGGGCGGCTACTTCGACCTCACCCCCCTCGATGTCGCCCATGAGTACCGGCGCAAGACGATCAACTCGCTGGAGATGATGGGGATCCCCATCGAGCACTCCCACCACGAGGTGGCGCCCTCCCAGCACGAGATCATCGTCCGCTACACCGACGCCCTCACCATGGCCGACAACCTGATGAGCTTCCGCCTGACGGTCAAAGAGGTGGCCCTCGAACACGGCATCTACGCCACATTCATGCCCAAGCCTCTCGAGGACCACGACGGGAGCGGCATGCACTTCCACATGTCGCTGTTCGACGAAGGAGGCAACGCCTTCCACTCGCTCGACTCGCCGACCACGCTGTCGAAGACCGGACAGCAGTTCATCGCCGGCCTGTTGCGTCATGCCCGCGAGGTCACGGCGGTGACCAATCAGTGGGTCAATTCGTACAAGCGGCTCGTTCGCGGCTTCGACGCCCCAATCTGGGTGAGCTGGGGGCACAACAACCAATCGGCGCTGGTGAGGGTGCCCACCGTCAAGGCAGGCAAGCCGACGAGCTCCCGAGTCGAATACCGGTCGCCGGATGCCGCATGCAATCCCTATCTGGCGCTGTCGGTGCTGCTCGCAGCCGGGCTCCGCGGGATCGAGCAGGGATACGAGCTGCCAGAAGAGGTCCCCGGCAACGTCTTCGAACTCACATCCGCAGAGCGGCGCGAGATCGGGATCGAACGGCTTCCGGAGACCCTGTCGGAGGCGCTCGACGTCATGGAGTCCTCCGAACTCGTCCACGAGGCACTGGGGCCACACGTCTTCGACTGGTTCCTCCGCAACAAGCGGAAGGAATGGGATCGCTACCAGCACCATGTCTCCCGGTTCGAGCTCGACACGTACCTTCCCGTGCTGTGAACATGGTCCAGACGCCGATCAGGTAGACCGATGGAGATCGCCCACTATCCGAAGGACTGCTCGGAGGCGATCGTCTCGTCGATGGCGATGGCCGGCCTGACACCGGTGCCGATCGACGACCTCGAGTACGTCACACAGGATCAACTGAGCGACCTCGGAGTCCTCATCGTCGAACTGGGCGACGAGCCGATGCGGCGCCTGCGGCACATCGCCGGCCTCTCCGAGAGCAGCGGCATCCCGGTCCTGGCCGTTGTGGAGCCGGCCCATTTCCCCCTGCTGGAGCAGGCGGTCGGTCTGACCGACGTGATCACGGCTCCACCCGACGCAGCCGAGCTCGGCCTTCGCATCAGACGCATCGCCAGAAAGGCGGCCACAGACGAGGTGCTGCGCCATCTCGACCTGGAGCTCAATCCCCTCACCTATCAGGCGTCCCTTGACGGCTCCCCGCTCGACCTCACCTACATGGAGTACGAGCTGCTCCGATTCTTCGTCGCACAGCGGGGTCGAGTGTGGACCAGAGAGCAGCTGTTGTCGAAGGTGTGGGGCTACGACTATTTCGGCGGTGCCCGCACCGTCGACGTCCACGTCCGCCGTCTGCGCGCCAAGTTGGGTGAAGAGCGGGCCGCCTGGATCACGACCGTCCGATCGGTCGGCTACCGATTCGGCTGACCGCCGGGGCACTCGAAAGCGGCTACTGCTTGGTCAGGAACCGCACGATGAACGGGGCGGTGATGACCACCGAGATCACCCGAACGAGGTGAGCGGCCACCACCAGGGGAGCGTTGGCGCCGGCATCGGCGGCGAGAGCCGCCATCTGGGAGATGCCTCCCGGGGAGGCCGCCAGAAACGCGGTCGGCACGTCGAGGCCGAAGCCCCGCAACAGCAGCGCCACCAGACCGCCGGCGAGGAGCAGTGAGACGACCACGATCAAGACGGGAACCACTGCCTCCCTCAGGGTGCTGATGGTCTCGCGAGTGAACTGCTGGCCCAACAGCCAGCCGATCGCGGCGAATGCGGTGAACCGCGCCCACTCCGGCAGCGGCCTGGACTCGAAACCGGACAGATTGACAGCGGCGCCTGCGAGCATCGCTCCGATCAGCGCCCCGGCGGGCACCTCCAGTCGATCGAGAATCCATGCCCCGAGCAGGGCGGCGACCAGGCTGCGAACAGCGACCAACGACGACCTCCGATCGGAAGGAGCCGACAGTAGCTCCCGCCGGATCCGATCCCGGTGCCGCGGATCGGTCCCGGCGACCGAAGAACGCTCCCGCGATGGTCAACGGCGCGTGACGGCTTCCGAAGATCGGAGACCCCAACAACGGGACGCACTCACCAACGGCGAAGGTCGATCCCCGCAGTGACCGCACGGACCGAGTGTCGGCGTTTCACCGGTTGCGCGCCCGACACTCGCGGCGCCGGGAAAGAGGCGTGGCGCAGGCCGGCGAGAGGGAAGGTGCGACTCCGCTCAGCCGCGGGCGAGCGTGTCGCGGACCTGCTCCATCCGGGTGCGAACGTCGTCGGCCACGTTGCGCACTCCCTCGGCATGGACGAGTTCGAGCACCGCCTGGGGATCCATGAAGTCGACCACCACGGCGTCGCCGGACTGCCTCACGACCACGTTGCACGGCAGCAGGGTCCCGATGGCCGGATCCGCCTGGACCGCCCGCAGGGCGAATGGCGGGTTGCAGGCACCGAGAATCAGATACGGCTCCATGTCGTAGTCCAGCTTCTCTTTCAGCGTCCCCGCCATGTCGATCTCCGACACGATTCCGAACCCTTCCTCGGCCAGGGCTTCCCGGGTCCGGCTGACGACTCCTTCGAAGTCGTCGTGGACGGTGACGCTGAAGTGATAGGACATGACAGATCGTTTCCTTTCGGTGGTGCCAACGCCTGGCGGCCAGTTCAACGGCCCGGACCATCACCCGCCAGGGTAGATCGGCCCGGGCCGCACCGAACCCAGTCAATCAGATGAAGACCACCTGCGCATCTTCGGACAGCTCGATGAACTCGTTGACATTGATGATGCCCTCGACCTCGTCGAGGAGATCCTCCTTCTCGAGGCCTCCCATGTCCGCCGACATCTTGCAGGCCCACAGCCTCGCTCCCATGTCGTGAAGCAGCGTTATGAACTCGCGGACATCCGGAACCTGCTGGGCGGAGATCTGCTTTTTCAGCATGCGAGTGGAAAACGCCGTCATTCCGGGGAGCCCCGCCAGGCCCTGCGGGAGATGAGCCGAGGAGCCGGGCATGTGCATCGCGGTGTTGCCGAGCATCGTGAACTGGAGTTTGTCCACCGTGTCCTGGTTGATCATGTCCAAACCCCAGAAGGTGAAGAAGATGTCGACTTCCGCACCTTCGGTCAGCGCCCCACTGGCCATGATCAGAGCCGGGTACGCCATGTCGAGGTTGCCCTTCGAGCAGATGAAACAGATCTTGCGTTGGACCTCGTCACCGAAGTCGGGGACCAGGCTCGGAGCTTCGCGCGTTGCAGTCATGTGACCGACTCCTCTCAGACGCATCCGGCCGGCTTCGGCACACCGGCGATGTACGACATCTTCTTGGCAGGCTTCTTCGGAAACAGCAGGAAAAGCTCCTTGGTGGGAAACCCCGACTCGGAGGTCACCCTGCGCAGGGTCGGCGTCTCCCCCTGAGCCATGTAGTCGTCTCGCACGAAGCGAACGACCTTCCAGTGGTCGTCGGTCATCTCGATGCCGATGTTGGCGGCGAGCTGTCCGGCGATCTCTTCGCTCCATTCCTCGAACTCCGTCATGAAGCCTTCGACATCGACGTGAACGTCGTGGCCGGCAATGGTGGCAACGGGCATCAGTGGTCTCTTTCTCTCGTGATCATCTGGAACCGGGGTCGGGGGAGACATTCCGGTCCCCCACCGACCGCAACATGGTCAACACGCGCGCCAGGCCGCGGCGGGTCTCCGGCCGGCGTATCTCCTTGAACAGGCCGAGCAGCGACGGCGGCTCGGCGGATTCGTCTGTGTCACCCACCGTGTCGAGCGTCCTGCGCAGCATGGACATCACCTCGGGCTGGGTCATCTGCCTGACCGTGTCGAGGATCAACACGATGTTTTCGCCCAGCGCCTCGACGTCCTCTTCGGTGTAGCTGGTGACGACCCGGTCGACGATGCCCCAGCCGCTGCGGGCGAAGTCGACGTACCCGCGGCTCTCGAGCTCGGCCATGCGCCGGGTCAGCGACTCCATCACCGGCTCCGCGAGATGCGAGGCATCTCCGGCCAGCTCCGAGATGCTGTTCAGCTGGAGCATCGCCTTCTCGAGGGCAGGCAGGGCAGACGCCATCACGGTCAGGAAGCGTCCGAGGTCTTCGAGGGTGACGTCGACATCTTCGAGGCGGGCGGCGGTCGACGCCATCGCCTGTCTGGCGACCGGCCCCAGATCGTGCCCGAGCTCTCCCAGGCTCACCCTCCGCAGCTCGTCGCGCTCGGCCCTCTCGACCAGGCGCTCCACCTGTGCAGTCAGCCGATCGAGCCGGTCCTCGAGCGTGGCATGCTCGACGAGGCTGGTCACGCCACCACCTCCTTCTTGCCTGCCATCGACATCAGCGTCGGTACCGGAAGCTCCTTGCCGGCCAGCAGCAGGTTCCAGTAGGTCCACTTGAACATGAGCTTGCCGTAGTGGTTCAGCTCGGTCTCCTGCAGCAGCGAGAACGGTCCGATCCCGGGAAGCGGATACTTCCCGGGCAGAGGCTGGGTGTCGTAGTTGAAGTCGATGAGCATCCCCTTCCCGCCACCGGACTCCACGAAGCAGTTGGCGTGACCGTCGAACTGCCCGGTCATGGGCAGCTCCTCGATGTGGCGGAGGAAGTTCTCGGTGAAGACCTCGACGGCGAAGTGGGCTACCGATCCTGCCTTTGAGGTCGGCAGATCGGCGGCGTCGCCGAGCGCGAAGATGGTGTCGTAGCGGGTGGAGAGGAACGTGTGCTTGTCGACCGCCACGTAGTTCAGCTCGTTGCCCAGGCCGCTTCGACCCACGAAGTCGGCCCCCTTGTTCAGCGGTACGGTGACCAGAAGGTCGAAGCCGATCTCCCGCTCGTCGAATGAGACGATCGTCTTCGCATCACCGTCGATCCGCTCGATCATGAAATCCGTCTCCAGGTGGATCTTGCGATCTTCCAGCATCCCCCCGAGACGGGCCGAGGCCACGGGCTTGGTGAACGCCCCGTCGAGCGGAGTCACGTAGACGATCTCGACGGAGTCGCGCATCCCCTTCTCTGTGAAGAAGGAGTCGGCGAGGAAGGCGAACTCGAGCGGCGCCACCGGGCACTTGATCGGCATCTCGGTGATGTGGACCACCAGCCTGCCGCCGCTCCACCGCCGCAGCGCCTCTCCGAGGGCAACTGCGCCCTCGTGGGTGTAGAACTCGTGCACGGAGGTGCGGAACTCGGCCCCGAGGGTGCCTTCGGTTTCCTCCGGGCGCGGGGTGGTCCCGGTGGCGATGATGAGCTGGTCGTAGACCAGCGTCCTGCCGTCGACCAGGTGCACGGTGTTGGCCTCGGCGTCGACGCGGTCGATCTCGGCGGTGATGGACTCGACTCCGGCGGGCATGAATCGCTTGATCGGCTTCACCACCTCGGAGGGGGCGTAGTCGCCGAACGGGATGAAGAGATAGCCCGGCTGATAGAAGTGCTCGGTCGCCTGGTCGACGATCGAGATCTTCCACTCGTTCTCGTCGAGCCTGGGCCGGAGTTTGTTCACGGCCATCGTCCCCGCCGTGCCGGCACCGAGGACCACCAGGTGTTTCATTTCATG
>DATCZS010000112.1:0-94811 GCA_036525795.1 Acidimicrobiia bacterium
GGCGGTCTCGAGGTCGACCACCCCGCGCTGCCACAGCTCCACTGCCAGACCGAGGAGCACGGTGGCGGCCGCGGCCTCCGGCGGCGCGTCGTCTGTCGACCCGAGAAACTCGCGCGCGTCCTCGATCGCCGCCTCGACCTCGTCGACGACCGTGACCAGCTCGATTCGATCTACATCCCCCACCCGCGACAGGACATCCTGGAACACAGGGGCAGTGCGGGCGATGCCGGCTGCCTGTTCGCGCAGATCCTCGGCGTAGAGCGGCGCCCCGGTCCCGCTCGTGACGAACGCCAGTCCCACGACCGCCAGGGCGACCGCAATTGCGACGAACGGCCAGAGCGTTCGGCGCCGAGATCGTGAAGCGCCAAAGAGATCGGAGACCAAGTGGGCGAGGAGGGACTTGAACCCTCACGTCCTTGCGGACACAGGAACCTGAATCCTGCGCGTCTGCCAATTCCGCCACTCGCCCGTGGCATGTCGATGATAGTGCCGGTCGCGAAGGTCGGTCGCGGGAGCGGGCGGCGGCCGAACCCCCGGGGGGCTGCCACACCCGTCCGCTCCCCCGCTCCCGCGCTGTTGGGGCGATCCGTCACGTAACCTCGCGACCGTGAGACTCTTCCGGGAGCTGGAGCAGAGGCTCGAGGGCCTGATCGACGGCATCGCCGGGCGCGTCTTCCGGGGACCGCTTCACCCCTCGGAGGTGGCCAGCGGGCTGATCAGACGGCTCGATCTGGAACTCGACGACTCGATGGTCGCGTCGAACCGGATCGAGATCCGCATGTCCGAACGCGACGTCGCCGGGGCGATCCCTCCCGAACTGGCGCACGCCATCGAGGCATTCGTCGAAGAGGCCGCCCTCGAGCGCGGCTGGCGTCTCGAGGGTCCGGCGACGGTCTCGGTGGTGATCGACCCGGACCTTCCGAGAGGCAAGACACTGGTGACGGCGTCGAAGAACCCCGGTGACCGGATGGCGTGGGGGACCCTCCACGGCCAATCCGTCTTCCCTCTCACCGTGAATCGATCGGTGGTGGGACGGGCGGGCGACTGCGATGTCGTGATCGGGGACGAGCGCGCGAGCCGCCACCACGCATGTCTGTGGATGGAGGCGGGGAGGGTCCTGGTGGCGGATCTCGGCTCGTCGAACGGCACCTGGGTGGACGGACGGCGGGTGGGCGATTCGGCGGCTCCCGTCGAACCCGGCTCCGTGCTCACGTTCGGTCCCGTATCGTTCCGATTCCAACCGAGCTGACACCATGCCGGATCTCCTTCTCACCCTGCTTCGCCTGATCTTCCTCGCACTCGTGTATCTGTTCCTGTGGCAGGTGGCGCGGTCGATCTCCAACCATCTGGGTCTGCGACGCCGGGCGGGGGCCCGGCGATCGGGAACGCGCATCGTCGTGCTCCGATCGGAGACCCAGCCCGGCCTCGACTTCACCGTGGAGGATTCCGTCGTGCTGGGCCGCAGCGCCGAGGCGGACATCGTGATCGAAGACCCCTACGCTTCCGAGTTCCACCTGCGGTTGAATGCGAGAGAAGGACGACTGGTGCTGAGCGACCTGGGAAGCACCAACGGAACCTACGTGAACGGTCGCCGGGTCTCGACACCCGTAGACCTACGCCGGGGTGACGCCCTCCAGATCGGCAAGACGGTCATGGAGGTCAGATGACATCCCTTCTCTGGGCGGTCGCCACCCACCGGGGTCGCGTGCGCCACGCCAACGAGGATTCGGTTCATCCGACGACGGCGGGATCGACCGGCGAGAGGGCGCTGGTGATGGTGGCCGACGGAATGGGAGGAGCGGTCGGCGGCGAGATCGCCTCGCGGATCGCCGTGGACACCGCGGTGGGAGCAGAAGGCACCGCTCGGGATCGGGTGGCGGCCGCCAACCTGGCGATCCTCGCCGAGGTCGGCCGACGGCCCGAACTGGCAGGGATGGGAACCACCATGACCCTCTTCGAGCTCCGGGCCGACGGCCCTTCGTCCTTCGCCCATGTGGGAGACAGCCGCGCCTACCTCCTTCACGCCGGGGACCTGGCCCAGGTCACCGTCGACCACACGGTGGTGAACGAGTACCTGAGATCCGGCAAGATTCGACCCGAGGACATCGCCTCGCACCCCCAGCGGAGCATGCTCACCCGTGCCCTGGGCCTGGTGCCCAACGTGGCCATCGACTCCGGCTCGATCGACCTGATCGACGGTGACCGGCTGCTCCTGTGCTCCGACGGCGTCAACGCCATGCTGAGTGACGCGGAGATCCACCAGGCGCTGATGTGCGAGACCGCCGAAGAGGCGGCCTGGGACCTGGTCGAACGGGCCAACCGGGCGGGCGGGCACGACAACATCACCGCGCTGGTCGTCGACGTCCGCCGCTGACCGATGCCCCGTCGCCGTCGATCCCCGCCGCCATGAACCGATCGACCGAAGCCGCCCTGATCCTCTCGGCGTCGCTCCTCGCCGCCTTCGGTGTGACGCTCGTCAATCTCGCTCAGGCCGGAACCGTCGACGCCCAGGTCGGTCTCACGTTCCTCACCTTCGCCATCGCCCTCGGAGCGGTCCATGTCGCCACGCGCAGACTCGCCGCCGGCGCCACCCCCAACGCCCTACCCGCCATCGGGCTGCTGGCGGCGTTCGGGATCATCGAGATCTACCGGCTCGATCCGGATCGGGCCGGATTGCAGCGCTGGTGGCTGCTGATCGCATCCGGCGCGGCAGTGCTCACCTTGCTGTGGCTGCACCGGGCCGGGATCAATGCGCTCCGGCGGTATCGCAACCTGACACTGGCCGCTGCGGTCGGTCTCCTGGCCCTCCCGATGATCCCCGAGGACTGGTCCGTCCTGCGCGGGTTCTCGGCGAACGGGTCCCGTCTGTGGATCCAGTTCGAGCTCGGAGTCGTATCTCTCGGCTTCCAGCCGGGCGAGGTGGCAAAGCTGCTGTTCGTGGTGTTCCTCGCCGGGTATCTGTCCGATCGTCAGACCGCCCTGAACGAGGCGCGACGCCGGCTGGGGCCGTTCGCCATCCCCGAGCCCCGCCAGCTCGCACCCCTCCTGCTGGTATGGCTCGGCAGCATCGGGGTGCTGGTCGTCCAGCGCGACCTGGGAGCCTCCCTCCTGCTGTTCGCAGTGTTCGTGGCGATGCTGTACGCCGCCACCGGGCACGGCGGCTACGTGCCCACGGGAGCCGTGCTGGCGCTGGTGGGAGGGGTCGCCGCATGGTTTGCCTTCGAGCACGTGCAACGCAGAGTCGACTCGTGGATCCGTCCCTTTCAGACCTTCGAGGACGCCGGATACCAGATCGCCCAGGGCATCTTCGGCCTCGGAACCGGCAGCCTCGCCGGATCGGGGCCCGGCCTGGGCCGCCCGGACCTGATCCCCTTCGCCGAGACCGATTTCATCTTCGCCGCAGTCGGGGAGGAGTTCGGGTTCGCCGGGACCGCGGCGGTCCTCGCCGCATACGCGGTGTTGATCGCCGTGGGATTCGGCATCGCCCTCCGGGCCCGCGACCGCTTTCGCAAGCTGCTTGCCACCGGGCTCACCTTGACTCTGGGCATCCAGACGTTCCTCATCCTGGGAGGAGTGCTCAGGGTGGTGCCCCTCACCGGGATCACACTCCCGTTCATGTCGTACGGAGGATCCTCCCTGGTGGGGAACTTCATCCTCGTCGCGCTGCTCCTGCGCATCTCACATGAGGAGGACCTGTCGTGAACGGGCCCACCAGACGCCTCGCCATCACGCTGTTTGCCGGCTTCGGGATCCTCCTGTTCGCCTTGAGCTGGTATCAGGTTCTCGGATCCGACCGCTACCGGTCCGATCCGAGGAACGTCCGCAGCTCCCTCAGTCTCAGCGAGAAAGAACGCGGCCTCATCGTGCTGATCGACGGGACCGTGGTGGCCCGCTCCGATCCGGACCCTGCCGATCCCCAGCGCTTCGTGCGGTCGTATCCGGGTGGGGCCGGCTACGCCCACGTGGTGGGCTACACCAGCCTGCTCCTCGGGTCCACCCGGCTGGAGGCGGCATATGCCGACGAGCTCCGGTCGCGAAGAGACCTCACGATCTCCGACGTGCTGGCGGCAGTGTTCGGGAGGGATCTGCGGCCGCTCAACCTCGAGCTCACCATCGATCCGGTCGTGCAGGCCACTGCGCTCGAGGCCCTCGGCGGCGCCCGCGGAGCGGTCGTCGCCATCCAGCCCGACACCGGGGCGATTCTGGGCTACGTGTCGAGCCCCTCGTTCGACCCCAACACCCTGCTCGGCCCGGACGCAGTCACCCGCAGCCAGGCCCTGATCGACGACCCCGCCCAACCCATCCGCGACCGGGCCGGACAGGAGCTGTATGCCCCCGGCTCCTCGTTCAAGACGGTGGTGGCAGCCGCAGCCATCGAGTCTGGGATCGCCGGCCCCGAGACCCCGTTCGGCGATCCCGTCCGCTTCGATGTTCCCGGCTCGGACTCGGACATCGGCAACAGTGGCGGTGGCGTCTGTGACGAGGGAACCGAGGTGTCACTGCAGACGGCGTTCGTCAGGAGCTGCAACACGGTGTTCGCGGATCTCGCCATCCAGGTGGGAGCCGAGACCATCGATGACACCGCCGGCCTGCTCGGCTTCAACCAGGACTTCGATTTTCCCTGGGACATCGCCCGGTCGGTGTTCCCGGCGGGGAACCTCGAGACCGACCCTGCCGCCCTCGCCCAGAGCGGCATCGGCCAGCGCGACGTGCGCGCCACCGCACTCGAGATGGCGATGGTGGCCGCCGCCGTCGCCAACGAAGGCGTCTTGATGCAACCGTACGTGGTCAGCCGCGTGTTCGACGCCGACGGCGACCCGGTGGAGTCGGCCGAGGCGACCCGGCTCGGGCGGGCGATGTCGCCGGCGACCGCCGCCGTGATGGAGCGCATGATGGAGCGGGCCGTCACCGAGGGGACGGGGCGTCGCGGGGCGGTTCCCGGCGTGCGGGTGGGAGGAAAGACGGGGACGGCGCAGCGCCCGGACGGGCTCCCGGATCTGTGGTTCATCGCCTTCGCCCCCATCGACGACCCCCGGATCGCAGTGGCGGTATTGGTGGAATCCGGGGGTTTCGTGGGAGAATCGGCCAGCGGAGGCTCCGTGGCCGCCCCGATCGCGGCTCAGGTCATCCAGGCATATCTGGACCGGTGACGGACGGCTGACCGCCACGAGAACGTAGACTCAGCTCGTTCCATGAACACACCCACCTCCCTCGGCGATCGCTACCTGCTCTCGACCCACCTGGCGCGGGGCGGGATGGCAGACGTGTACCAGGGCCAGGACGAGCTCCTGGGCCGCAAGGTCGCGGTCAAGGTCCTCCACGCCCAGTACTCCACCGACGACGCCTTCGTGAAGCGCTTTCGCAAGGAGGCACAGGCGGCCGCCAATCTGACGCATCCCAACATCGTCGGGATCTACGACTGGGGTCAGATCGACTCGACCTACTACATCGTGATGGAGTTGGTGGACGGACGCTCGCTGCGCGACGTTCTCAAGTCGGAGGGGGCGCTCCTGGCCCGCCGTGCGATCGAGATCAGCGCAGATGTGGCAGCCGCGCTGTCGGTTGCGCACCGGTCCGGGCTGGTCCACAGAGACATCAAGCCGGGGAACATCCTCCTCGCCCCGGACGGAACGGTGAAGGTGACCGACTTCGGCATCGCCCGGGCGTGGGACGACTCCCAGGAACTGACCAAGACCGGGGCCGTGATGGGAACCGCCACCTACTTCAGCCCCGAGCAGGCGCAGGGCGCCACCGCCGACGAGCGGTCCGACGTCTATTCGCTTGGCGTGGTGCTGTACGAGATGTTGACCGGCACCCCGCCATTCCGAGGCGACAGCCCGATGGCTGTCGCCTTCCAGCACGTTTCCCAGAACGCGGCGCCTCCCTCGACGGTCAATCCCGATGTGCCCGCCGAACTGGACCGGATCGTGATGAAGGCGATGGCGAAGGATCCGGCGCAGCGGTATCAGAGCGCAGAGGCTCTTCGAACCGACCTGTGGCGAACCCTCCAGGGAGAGCCTCCGGCGGCGGCATCGCAGGCGCCTGCCCCGGCGCCAGACGACCAGAGCGCCACCCGGGCGATGGCACCGGTGCCCCCCGCCACCGTTCCGCCCGATCAGGCATACCGATCCCTCGAGGAGCCCCCCTCCACCAATCTCGCCTTCGTGGTCGGGACCTTCGCACTCCTCGCCACGCTGGCCGTGCTCGTGTTTCTGGTGCTACAGCAACTGTCGGGGTCGGACACGCCGGTGGCGGACCTGATCGCGGTCGAAGACGTCACGGGGCTCACAGAGGAGGACGCGCTCCGGGCCATCCAGGCCCAGGGGCTGGTCGCCATCCCCAACCGGGAGAACTCCGACGCGGTGGATTCGGGCCTGGTGATCCGCACCGACCCTCCGGCCGGATCCCCGGTCGAGGAGGGCGCCACGGTCACCGTGATCATCTCGGCCGGAATCGAACAGTTCCCCGTCCCGTCCCTGGTCGGACTCGACCAGACCACCGCAGTCGATTTGATACGCCGGCAGGGCTTCGAGTTGGGACAGGTGATCCCCGACGCCGAGTCCACCGCAGCGCCGGGCACGGTCATCTCCCAGGAACCGCTCGGGAACGTGACCGCCCCCGCCGGGGCAACGGTCGACATCGTGGTCGCGGCCGGCCCCGAAACGGTCGCTTTGTCCGACCTGATCGACCTCACCGAGCGCGACGCCACCGCCGCCCTCCAGTCGCTCGGCCTGTTCTTCGAGATTCAGACCGAGTTCTCAGACGAGGTGGACCGGGGACGGGTGATCCGAACCACTCCGGACGCCGGGGTCGAACTGGCGATCGGCGCGACCGTCACCCTCGTGGTGTCCGACGGACCGGAACCGGTCGTGGTGCCTTCGCTGATCGGGCTCACCCTGGAGGCCGCCCTCACCCGTCTCGAGCAGGAAGGCCTCGTACTGGTGCAGGGATCGGGTATCGAGGTCAGCAACCCGGAACAGGTCGGCCGAGTGGTGGAGCAGAATCCTGGAGAGGGAGCAAACCTGCTCCGCGGCGACTCGGTGCTGGTGCGTGTCGGAGTGGCTCCTCCGCCCACCACGACCACGACCGCGACCACCGTTCCCTAGCCGGTGACCGGCGCGGCCGCAGTGCGCAACCGCGCCCTGCTCGACTGGTACCGGTCCAACGGCCGCAGGCTCCCATGGAGGTCCACCAGCGACCCGTGGGCGATCCTCGTCTCCGAAGTGATGCTCCAGCAGACCCAGGTGACCCGGGTGGTGCCGGTGTACGGGCGGTTTCTCCGCCGGTTTCCCTCCGCCGCCTCGCTCGCCGACAGCGAGCGAGGAGCGATCGTCGCCGCCTGGGAGGACCTGGGGTATCTTCGGCGCGTCTTCCACCTGCAGCGGGCTGCCTCGGTGATCGCCACGGACGGCTGGCCCCCTCCCGGCGACCTTCGCACCCTCCCCGGTGTCGGCCCGTACACCGCAGCGGCGGTGGCGGCGTTCGCCTTTGGGGCACACGTCCCGGCGATCGACGTCAATCTCCGCCGGGTGCTCAGTCGGTGGGCCGGAAGTCCCTTGTCTGACGACGACCTCGCCGAGACAGCCCGCCGCGCCCTGGGCGATGCTCCCGCCTCCGATTGGAACCAGGCGGTCATGGACCTGGCTGCGACGACCTGCCGTCCGACCAGACCGGTGTGCGAGTCCTGCCCCGTCGAACGGTGGTGCTCCGACCCGGACGTCGGCATCCCGATCAGGCGCCAGCCCGCATTCGAGGGGTCGGTTCGCCAGGCGCGCGCTGCCATCCTCAGAGCCCTGGCCGCCGAAGGATCGCTCCACAGTCGAGCCATCGCAGACAGGCTCGACCTGGACCCCGTCCGGGTAGAGCGGGCCCTCGAGAGACTGGCCGGCGAAGGGCTGATCCACGTCGACGGCGAGGTCGTCCGACTCCACTGACCGCCGGTCCGGCGCGGGCCTGGGCGAACGGTCAGCCCTGTTCGATGAAGTTGGCCAGGAGCTTCATCCCCCCGGCCGTCATGATGCTCTCCGGGTGGAACTGCACCCCTGTGATCGGCAGGTCGACGTGACGGATCCCCTGGATGACCCCGTCCTCGATGCTCCAGGCGCAGGGGACGAGCACCCCGGGCAGCTCCACCGCCGCCAGGGAGTGGTACCGGGTGGCGACGAACGGGTTGTCGAGGCCGTCGAACAGCCCCACACCGTCGTGGCGGACCATCGAGGTCTTGCCGTGCTTGGGCTCGGGCGCCCGATCGATCACACCTCCGAACACCCGGGCGATCGCCTGGTGTCCCAGACAGACGCCGAGGGTGGGCATCTCGGCTCCCAGCGTGCGGACGTATTCCTCCGAGTACCCGGCGTCCTCGGGACGACCGGGCCCCGGGGAGATCAGGAGGCGGTCGGGGCGCAGTGCCACCGCCTCGGAGGGCGACATCACGTCGTTGCGGATCACGACCGGATCGGCGCCGAGTTCACCCAGGTACTGGACGAGATTGAACGTGAACGAGTCGTAGTTGTCGATGACGAGAACGCGCATGCGGACCTGGGTTGGCGGCGCTTCGAGGATAGGGCCGGAACAGGAGCACGAACGCGAATCGCCACCCGATGCCCTCCCGGGACCCGACACCGGCTAGCCTGCCCGCTGCACTCTCAACTCCACATCATGCCCCAGTCGAAACGCCGCAAGCCAAAGAACCTCACCGCCACCCCGCCGAGCAGTCCGGCTGCCGCCGAGCACAAACGGGATCCCTCGCCGACCTGGTACGTCGTGTTGATGGCCGGGCTGATGGTGGTGGGCGTGCTGCTGGTGCTGGCGCGTTTCATCTTCAGCCTCGATCAGTTGATGCTCATCGCCGGTCTCGCGTTGATCGCGGCCGGATTCATGATGACGACCAACTACCACTGAGCGTCCGTCCGGGACATCGGCCGCCAGCAGTCAGCTCTCAGCCGTGAGTCGTCGGCGATCAGCCATGAGCCCCTGGTATCGGGTCTCGGCCATGGCAACGACCCCGTCGGCCGCATTACACCCGTGTAGTTCCCCCCAACCTTTTCCACACGTGTGGAAGGTTTCGCGGTCTCCCGATCGCTGAGAGCCGAGATCTCCGGCCCCCGTTCACGGCCGCCAGACGTGAATCATCTCCTCCCTGCAGTGCTTGGGGGCCGCCTCCTCGGTGACGTTCTTGACGGTCATCGTCACCTCCGTGCCGCAGATCGTGCACCGGAAGTGCTGTTCGGTCGCCACGACGTCCGCGGGATCCACTTCGGGCGGCGGGGTCGACAGCATGGCGATGAACCAGGTGGCCACCCGCCAGATGACGAGTGCCATGACGATGGCAATGGCGATGTTGAGAAAACCCATATGACGCGATCGGCGTTCAGCGATCAACCGTCAGCATACGGCTCGCCTGCAGTTCGGTGAATGCCGGCCGCCGTTCCGGCCGAAGGTTGCCGGCCGAAGGTTGCCGGCCGAAGGCTCGAGGATCCGCCCCTTCTGCTCAGATCCTCTCGATGATGGTTCCGTTGGCCATCCCGCCGCCCTCACACATCGACTGCAGGCCGTAGCGGCCGCCGGTGCGAACCAGTTCGTGGACCAGGGTGGTCATGAGCCGGGCGCCGGACGCTCCCAACGGATGGCCGAGGGCAACCGCCCCGCCGTTGACGTTGGTGCGACCCCACAGCGCCATCGGGTCGGAACCACCGTGCTCGGCACGCCAGGCAGCCGTCACGGCGGCGAACGCCTCGTTGATCTCGAAGAGGTCGATCTCGTCGACGGTGAGGCCGGCGCGCTCGAGGGCCTTCGAGGTTGCGGGAATCGGACCGGTGAGCATGGTCACCGGGTCGACCCCGGCAAGCGAGAACGACACGAACCGGGCCATCGGAGTCAACCCGAGCTCATCTGCGGTGTCCTCGTTCATGATGAGGATGGCCGCCGCCCCGTCGGAGATCTGCGAGGAGTTGCCCGCCGTGACCACCCCGTCGGCTTTGAAGGCCGGCTGCAGGGCCGCCAACTGCTCGAGGCTCGTCTCGAAGCGGATTCCCTCGTCTGTGGTCATCGTCGTTCCGTCCGGCAGTTCGACCGGCACGATCTGGGTGTCGAACCGACCCTCCTCGGTGGCCCGGGCCGCCCGCCGGTGTGATTCGAGTGACAGCTCATCGAGTTCCGCCCGGCTCAGACCCCACTTGTCTGCGATCATCTCGGCCGAGACTCCCTGGGGAACGAGACCCCCGGCATAGCGGTCCATCACCAGCGGCCCGAAGGGCATACCCGGTCCTTGCTGGGCGGTGATCCCCATCGGAACACGTGTCATGGACTCGACGCCCGCCGCGATCACCACGTCGTACGCTCCCGCCATCACACCCTGGGCGGCGAAGTGGGCCGACTGCTGGGACGAGCCGCATTGCCGGTCGATGGTGGTACCGACCACGTCCTCGGGAAAGCCGGCGGCGAGGGCGGCGTTCCGGCCGACGTTGAGGCCCTGCTCCCCCGTCTGCATCACACATCCCATGATCACGTCTTCCACCGACCCGGGATCGATGCCGTTGCGCTCGACGAGGGCCTTGAGTGGAATCGAAGCCAGGTCCACCGGGTGGATGTCTTTGAGCTTCCCGTTCCGACGGCCCACCGGCGTGCGGGCCGCATCGACGATGACGGCGTTCGGCATGTGTGCTCCCTGTGGCGGTCGACCCGACGAAGTCCGGTCGATGTGCGCAGTGTAGGGCGGCGCCCCCGCCCGGCATCAGGCGGATCACCCTCTGTGACTAGTCCTCATGGCATCGCGCGGAACCACCCACAGGGCGATGCGTGGCTGCCGATAACGGTCGGGAACGCCAGGGGGAGCACACCATGACCACGCCTTTCACGATCGGATCCGTGTCTGTTCGAGAGTTTCTCGCGTCGATGACGGCTGCGTCCCGAGAAGAGGGCGATGCCCCGGACGAGGAACCGGCCGTTCGACCGGCCGCCTGAACTCGCTTCCCGACCGGCCGCCACCCGGACCGGTCGAAGGGGCCTATCCCCCTGCCGAGTGATGTCCTCTTCGTCCCCGAGTGGAGCTGACGGGATTTGAACCCGTGACCCCCTGCTTGCAAAGCAGGTGCTCTGCCAACTGAGCTACAGCCCCAGAGAAGGCGCCGCTCTCCTCGGGGTTGCCGCCATCGCCAGGCGAGGGACGGCTCCGTCGGAAATCGACCACCAGAGGATATCCGATGACGGAGGTGGGGCCACAACCCCGGCCTTCCGCTACCCACACCACCGACGTATCGTCTGCGCATGACGGACAGCCGCGTGATCGTCGCAGACGACGACGGACGGGAACCGGCCCCACCCCTCTCTCCCCCGCCTCCCGACTCAAGGGCGGGACTCGGTGCCCTGGTGGCGGCAGCGGTGGTGATCGTGGGACTGGTGCTCGTCGGAACCGCACCGGACCCCGAACCCGACCAGACCGGTGGGCTCGGGGCACCCACCGCGGCCGAGCAGCCCGTGGTGACCGCACCTCCCGCGGTGGTGCCCGAGATCGCCCTGGGCTGGAGGCGCCTCGACCTGCCGGGGAGAGGCACCGTCGTCGAACTCGCCCACGGTGGAGGCGGTTGGATGGCTCTCTCCCACGGCGAGCAGTCGACCGTGGCGACGTCGACGGACGGGCGGATCTGGGTGACCCGCTCCTTCCCCGGACCTCTCGACGGAGACGTGCTCGGCATGGTGACGTCCACCCGCCACGTGGTGGTCGACACCGGCGCAGGGACCGGCGGCGCCACCCGCTCGTGGGTCTCCACAGACGGCGGCGTGACCTGGGACACGGCCCTGTTCCCACCCGGCTACGTGCGGATCACATCGCTGGTCTCTGCCGGAGACCGCATCGTGGCCGGCGGGGCGGTGTCCACCGATCCCCGGGACGTCGTCGAGGAGGGATCCGCCACCACGGCGATGGCGTGGCACTACACCGACGGCCGGTGGGTTCCCCTTGCGTTCTCCAGCCCGCCGGGCGCCTTCAGCAGCGTCGAGGCCCTGGTGACGACATCGGACGGGGTCATGGCCTTCGGGCGGGTCGACGAGGGTCCGGCCGCCTGGCGGCTGGAGGGGCTGACGCTGGCCCGGGTGTCCGTCTCGGTCCCTCGCGCCGTCGAGGAAAGCTCCTTTTCCGCCGTGACCCGGTCGATGGACGGGTGGTGGCTGGCAGAGTTCCGGTCCAGGTCGAGCGCGTCCTATGCCACGTCCAGCGACCTCACCCAATGGGATCTGCTCGGGGCGGGACTCGACGGTTCACGGAGCACCTCGGTCGCCGCGACCGGCCTCGGCATCGTCGGTGTGGGCGAAGACGATCAGCAGTTCCGTCTGGTCGACGGCTCGGGGATCCAGGAGGTCCGGTACCGCTATCCGGACACCTTCACGGGCTTCGATCCGGACCGGCACACATCGGTGGTGGCCTCCGATGGAGACCTGATCGTGATGGGAGGCGGAACCTACTCGCCGGCCCTGTGGCTGCGTGGTCTCACCGGCGGACGGGTCGGGGTCACGGCCGAGCCTTCCACCCGAGAGGGACGGTGGCGGCTGGCAGGGTCGTTCGGATCGGGCTTCTGGGATCCGGATCCCCGCCCGTTCCGGGTCGTGCGGTGGGAAGGTGGGTATGCGGTCGCCACCCCGCAGGCCGTGTGGCACACCACCGACCTCATCGGGGTCGCCGCGACTCGCGAAGACATCGTGCCCGAGCGCCTGATCGCGACGCGTCAAGGACTGCTTGCAGTCGATTCCGGGGCAGCGCTCCTCGGCTCGGACGGCTCGGGAGGGTGGGAACCGGAGAACCTGGGCTTTGCGGTCGGCGGCGTCACCGAGACCCCCTCATCGGTGATCGCCTACGGGTGGACCGACCGGGGCGAGGCCGTACTCGCCGTTCGCCCTGACGGCGGATCCTGGGAGATCGTGACACCCGACTCCTCGTCCACGATCTACCCCGTCGCCGCCGCCGCCGGTCTCGTCTTCGGATTCGACGCCGAGCGTTCGGCTGAAGACGGAGGCAGGTTCAGCTCCGACGGGGTGACCTGGGAGCCGATCGAACTCGACGCACTCCGCGGACTCGAGAGCGGTACCCCGTTCGTGATCGTGGAGCGCTCCCGGGCCTCGACCACCATCCAGCTCCTCGACGAACAGGCGCCGTTGGTGGTTCCTTCCATCGATCCGGTCGAGGTCGTGAGAGTGGGCGAGATCGTGCGGGTACGGGGGTCGGACGGGCTGTGGGAGACCTCCGATGCAGGAACCACCTGGATCACCTACCCCATCGGCCTCGAGCAGCGGCTCATCGGGCCTCTGCGCCTTGCGCCGACCGAGGAACCGATCGTCCTCCTGGCGGCGCGTGACTCCTACCGCATCCTTGTCTTCGAACGGTGATCTCCCTGCGCACCGGCCCGGCCGTCAGCCGGCGCGGCCGATGCCGCCGCGTACGACGACGTCTCCCTCGATGATCTGCGCCCTCAGGTCGTCGGCCTCACGACCGGGCATCAGCCCGAGTTCGGCCATGACCGCCCCGTAGTCGTCGAGCGCCTTGAGCGCATCGACCCTTCTCCCCTGCTCGAGCAGCGAGCGGGCGAGCAACTTCCACAGATGCTCACGGTACGGGTCGTCTGCGAGCGCCGACCGCAGCCTGCCGACGGCACGGATCTGATCGCCGAGTGCGACATCGCACTCCAACTCCAACTCGACCGCAGTCCGCCGCAACTCCTCCAGCCGGAGCGCCTCCACACGAAACGGATCCTCGTCTGCCATCTCCCCATACGGTGTTCCCCGCCACAGCGAGAGCGCGTCCAGCAGCAGTCTGCGGGCGGCCTCCGGGTCGGTGTGGACGGCCTCCGCCGCCTGAAGCACAGCCCTCTCGAAAGCGCATGCGTCGATGTCCTCGCAGGTCGCCACCAGCGTGTAGCTGTGGTCGGTGGCTCGCAACCAGTCCTCCCCGAGAAGGGCGCGCAGGCGCGAGATGTGAGATTGGAGCGCGTTCATCCCGGTGGCGGGAACCCCTTCCGGCCACACCACATCGAGGAGCCGGTCGATCGACACCGCGTGGTTCACCGAGAGCACGAGAACGGCGAGCAGCGCCTGAGTTCGTCGACCGGCAACCGGCACGACAGCCTCCCCGTCGTCGATGGCGGGCGGTCCCAACATCAGGATTCGAGTGCGCGGCGGCATCACAAACACCGACTGACCACACCTCACGGTACGCCCAGGGGCAATCCCGATCCAGAGTCCAACGTCAGCGTCCGCGCCGGGTCAGCAGCACATCCCGTCCGGGTATGCGCCCCATCCGATCCGCCACCGGCCGACTGGCGTTCCGGGCGCGACCGTGAGGGAGAAGGAACACAGTCCGAGAGACCCAAGGAGGTGGATCGTGACACTGGACACCGGCCTGAGAGCCGGCGAGTCGGCCGGCACCGAAGCCGGGGTACGCGAACGGGAGGTGCTTCCCAGAGTGCGGCAGCCGGTCGTGCGCTGGATCGAGTTCCTGGCGTTCATGGGGTTGGTGGTCGTGGCGGCCGTAGGCCTCTGGCTCATCGTGGGCAACGACGCAACCGACGGCAGCTTCGAGGCCGCCGAAGAGATGCGTTTCGAACGAATCGGCCAGGCCGCGGCGGTGATCACCGCCCAGCAGTTGGCCCGGCTGGAAGACGCGGTCACGCCCTCCGTCGGAGCCCCCTTCGAGATGGCCGAAATGGCCCGCTTCGAGCGGATCGCCGAGGCGGCCGGCGCCCCGACGCTCTTGAGCGACGGCTCCTCTTCCTATGCCGAGTCGCTGCGGCTCAACCTGCTTCGGCCCACAGGCGGAATTCATCTCGACGGGTTCGACGTCGCCGAGATGCTGCGCTTCTCCCGCATCGGCGGCTATGCGCAGGCGATCACCCTCGACGAGTTCGTGGAGCCGTGAGAGAAACCGAGGTGAGACATGACATCGACGATTGACCGGGGGAAGACAAGGGAAGGCCTCGACTGGGGGAGGGCGCCTCCGAGAACCCATCCTCAGGCCGTCAGGCGGATCGAGCTCCTGGTGTTCATGGGACTCGTTGCCGTGGCGGCGGTCGCCCTGTGGCTGATGGCGGGTGATGACACGACCGACGGCAGCTTCGAGATCGCCGAGCAGATGCGGTTCGAACGGATCGGCCAGCAGGCGGCGGTGGTGGACGTCGAGGACTTCGCCTCATTGGAGGACGGGGTGGCCGCCACGATGGACCACAGCTTCGACCGCGCCGAGCTGGAGCGTTTCTCCCGTATCGGCGGCTACGCGCCGGCGATCACGCTGAACGAGTTCGCCGCACTGGAGGATCACGCCTTTGTCGCCCCGACGCATGGCGAACTCCAAGGACTCGCCGACATCTACACCGGCGACTCCTTCGGCTCCATGCCGATGGACTACTGGCAGAACCTGGCGCTCCAGGAGTTGGCCGACATCTACACCGGCGACTCCTTCGGCTCCATGCCGATGGACTACTGGCAGGCCCACACGTCGCCGGTTGAGTGAGGCGCAGCCAACACTCTCACCGGAGTGACTGCCAACACTCTCACCGGAGTGACTGGGATCAGGCGTGGCCTCGGGGGTTCTACGCCTGATCGTCGAGCACGACGGTACCTGTCCGCCTTGCCCCGCTTCCTCCATCATCGGTACACTCGCCCCCTGCGCGACCGCGCATCCGGGCCCATAGCTCAGTTCGGTTAGAGCGCTGCCCTGATAAGGCAGAGGTCCCTGGTTCAAATCCAGGTGGGCCCACCCCCGACAGTCTCTGCTGGTTCAGGGACTTCCCGCTTCCTGGCTTGGGGCCCGCCCCCCATCACTCGGCTGCGAACAGCCTGATCGGCTCAGGAAAGCCCTTGAGGTCGATCTCGCCGACGTCGAGGAAGCTGACGCCCTTGCCGATCGCCAGGTCCCGGACAGTGCCCGCGACGAGGGTCTGTCCGCCCGCAGCATGCGCGCAGATGCGAGCAGCCAGGTTCACCGAAGCCCCGTAGATATCGGAGGATTCCTCGACCGGCTCGCCGGCCGAGATCCCGATCTTGATGCGGAGGTTCCCGATGTCCTCGCATCTTCGGTGCATCTGTGTCGCCGCCCCGAGTGCCTTGATGACAGAAGCGAACGATGCAAGCACACCGTCACCGGTGTGCTTGACCTCCGAGCCGGAAAACTCGGCGAGGCAGGCCCGCACGATCTCGTCGTGGCGTCTGACTGCCTCGACGGCGGCAACGTCCCCATGCTCGGTGCTGATGGAGGTCGAACCCTCGATGTCGGTGAACATGATCGCCCGCAGACCGGTGTCGAGTTTGCCGTCATCGAGCAGGACCCGGTCTCCCTTGTCGGTAGCCATCCCGCCGAGGAATGCCGACATCGTGGGGGCATCGAGCTCGATGACGTTGTGGGGCATGAGTCCGTGTGACGCCTTGTGGCACGCCCTGAGGGACTCGGCATCCGGGGCCTCGGCGAGGCAGAAGGACTTTCCGTCTGGAGCGTTGAGCCAGTACGAGACCCACCTGACTCCGAACGCGTCCTGCATCTCGAGATCTGCGCGGTGGGCCGCCGCGATCTCTTCGGGCGTCGCGTCGCCGAGGCCGGGGTGGACGTCCATGAACATCGGCATTCGGGCAGTCTATGAGCGTGGAGCCTCGGATGTTGGGGTGACCGTCTGGATCAAGACACCCAGATAGGGGAATCCTCCGCGAACACCTGACGATCCAGCCGAATACCCTGTCATCGTCGACCCGTCCAGGTCTTCGCAGATGGGGAATCATTCCGTGGTTCGCCTCCGGCCGGGCCGCTTCGTCTCCTGCGCCGGTTCCCCGGTGCGCGGCGGCGCCCGGGATTTCGTTGCCCCCTGGCGGCGGCCGGCGCTCCGCCACCCCCTTTCGACTAGGTCTTCGGTCCCGGTACGCTCACCCCGATCGACATGCCGTCCAGGAGTCCGAAGATGCCGTCCGCGCGCACATTGTTGGCTCTCGCCTTGGTCCTGGCCTCGTGCGCCTCCCCCGATCCGGTCCAGCCGTCTCCGACCTCGGCGGACATTCCCGACCAGGACGGGGCGGGGACCGACGCACATGACGAGCAGTCCGGGGGCCACACCCCCGATGACATGCAATCCCTCGAGTGGGACGGCGGGGCTCTTCCCGAACTCTCCATCTCCGTGACCGGTGACAGCGCCCAGGGTTGGACCGTGGCGACGTCGATCACCAACTTCACCCTCACCGGCTCGGATGCGTCCGATCACGTACGCGGGCAGGGTCACGCCCACATCTGGGTCGACGGGCGGGTGTTCACGATGATCACGGAGCCGACCGTCGTGATCCCGATCCTCGACCCGGGCACCCACGAGATCATGGTCACGCTCAGTTCGAACGATCACCTGGACTACGTTCACGACGGGGAGCCATTGATGGCCCGGACCATCGTCGAGGTGGCCGGTATCGAGGACGACCACCCGATCTTCACTATCGAGATCGCAGGCGGGACTGTGACCGTCGACGACGACAGGCCCCGGGTGAACATCGGCGACGAGGTGGAGCTGCGTATCACGTCCGACGTGACCGACGAGGTACACGTCCACGGCTATGACGTCACCGGTGCGCTCCAGCCGGGTGTCGAGGCCATCATGCGCTTCACAGCTGACGTGCCCGGCATCTTCGAGATCGAACTCGAGTCTTCCGGGCTTCACCTGTTCGACCTCCAGGTCGGCTGACCTCTCGGCCAGGTCACCTCTCTCTTCCGGGTCGGAACGCTCTGGGAACCCCCGCCGGAATGCGGTACGTCAAAGGTGTGAGCCCAAGGAGGTTGAGACATGCGCCGTATCGCAACCGTGACGATTGTCCTCGGGTTGGTCGTGGCGGCGTGTGGCGACAGCGCCGGCACGGTCCTCCAGCCCGCGGCGAACGAAGGAGCGGTCATGCCCAATACCATCTCCGTTTCCGGGACCGGTGAGGTCGCGGGCACTCCGGACACGCTCATCGTCGACCTGGGCGTGGCGGTGCTCCGCCCGAATGTCGGAAGGGCGACTTCGGACGCCGCCACCCTGCTCGAGGCGGTGATCAGTGCGGTGAAAGCCACCGGGGTGGCAGAACGCGACATCCAGACCACCAACTACGCGATCTGGCCCGAGTACGACTACCGCAACGACGCTCAGACGCTGCGCGGGTACCGGGTCACGAACACCATCTCGATCAAGATCCGTGACCTCGACGGCGCCGGAGCGACCATCGACGCCGCAACCGCCGCCGGCGGCGACGACGCCGTCGTCAACGGCATCCGTTTCGACATCGAAGAAAACGGGGCCCTCATCACCGCCGCCCGGGAAGCGGCCTGGAACGATGCCCTGTCAAAGGCCGAACAACTGGCGGGCCTGGCAGGGGTCGGACTGGGACAGGCGTTGTCGATCACCGAGTCGACGTCTTCGACTCCGCCGCCGGTGTTCAGAGCCGAGGCGCTCGACGCGGGCGCGGCCACCCCGATCCAGCCAGGCGAGCAGGTGGTGTCGGTGACGGTGCAAGTGAGCTTCACCATCGAGGGCTGAGCGGGACGCTCCCCCGAGTGGCTAGCGTCGTTTCGGTGTTCACCGTGGTCGTCGCCGCCGCCGAAGAGTTGGGGGGTCGAGCCGCCTCGGCGCTCCTCGGCCATCCCGCCGTCGAGACGGTCGGAGTCGTCGACCGGGACCCACCCAAGTCGTGGGGCAACCGTGCACGTCGCGTGGCGGGCCCCTCGGGTTTCGACGTGGGAATCGGCGTCGACGGCGCCGGCGTGAGGGTCTTTCGCCGGGCCCCGCTTGGCGGCGGCATCGGGTGGGCGTCGCCGGCCGGGTTGGCCATGGCGGCAAGGTCCCGGGTCGAGGGTCCTGCCACCTGTGCGGTCACCGTCCCGGGAAGGCCACTGTCCGACGGCGAGGCGTTCGCATTCCCTCCCCCGATCGGGTGGTCGCGGGGTGTGGTGGGCCCGGAGGACGTCTACGAGTGCCCTGTGGAGGGACCACATGCCGGGGCATTGGCGCGGGGCCGATCCGGGGAAACGGTCGCGACGTCCGACGATGCGCTCTTCCTCAACGCGATCTGCCTGGCGGCCGGTGCGGTCGTGGCGGCCGAGCGGCCAGGCATCGCATCGGTGTGGGAAGCCGCAGAGGACTACCTGGCGGCGTGCGAGGCCCTGGGGGTCGTTCTGGCTGCGTCCGGCTGAAGGCGGGGCCGTCTCACGAACTGGGAATGGCCGGGTGTTCCTCGGTCGGAACGTCGAGCCTGCCGCCCGACGCAGGTGCGGGCGCCGGGGCCACGAAGCGGGGCGAGGGCGCCGGCTGATCGAGCACCTCTTCGAGCACCACGACCTCGATCCCTCCGACCACGTCGGAGATCAGGTTGTACATCACGGCAAGCAGCGTGGTCATGCCGCATCCGAGAACCGCCCACGCGATCGACCCGAACACCGCCAGCCGAAGGAACGACTCGGTGTTGGCAAACGGCTCCGAACCCTCCTCGAGCAGCGTGATCGACACCAGGAAGTCGGTGATCCGCTGAGGGATGTCGGCGGCGTCCACCACCGACCAGAACATCACCAACCCCAGCACCAGACCGAGCGCCAGGATGAACCACAAGATGGCCGACACCTTGAACACCGTCCAGGCGTCGATCTTTCGGATGATGCGCCGCACGCGCCGTACCTGGGCCATGGCGCCCTCCGTCTCGTGTGGTGATTCAGTGTATGGGAACCCGAAGCGAAGGTCGAACGTTCACCGGACCCCCGGCGCAGGTCACGGGTCTTCGATCTCCTGGACCACGGTGAACGCGGCGAGGATTTCGTTGCGGATGTCCATCACCTTCACCCCGGTGGCGTCCCGGCCCTGGCGGCTGATCTTGCTCACCGGGGTGCGGATTCCGATCCCCCGCGACGAGATGAGGAACACCTCGTCGTCCTTGGCCACCGCCCTGGCGCCGATCAGCTCTCCCCGGACCCGGGTCAGCTTGATGGCGCGAACACCCATCCCCCCTCGGCCCTGCCGGCGGAAGAAGTCCGTCTTGGTGCGCTTGCCGTAGCCGCCCGAGGTCAGGAGGAGCACCTCCTCGCCGTCGACGTTGGAGGCGGCAGCCACCACCGCGTCTCCCTCGCGGAGCTTGATGCCCCTGACGCCCTGGGTGGCGCGACCCATGGCCCGGAGGTCGGCTTCCGAGAAACGGATCCCCATGCCGTCCCGCGTGAAGATCAGCAGGTCGTTCTGCCCGTTGGTGGTGCGGACGGCGACGAGCTCGTCGCCCTCGGTGAGGTTTATTGCCACCAGCGTCTGATTGCGGGAGTCGTACTCCTTGAACTCGGTCTTCTTGGTCTGGCCGTTCCTGGTGACCATCACCAGATACCGATTCGTCTCATAGTCCCTCGTGTCGATGACCGCCTCGATCCGCTCCTCGGGGTCGAGTGGCATCACCGCCTGGGCGAGGACCCCCTTCGACGTGCGTGACTGCCGCGGAATCTGATGTGCCTTGATCCGGTGCACGCGCCCGGTGTTGGTGAAGAACAGGAGATAGGCGTGGGCCGTCGTGTGCACGAGGTGGGCGACGACGTCGTCCTCCCCCACCTCGGCGGCCTTGACCCCCCGTCCCCCGCGTCCCTGGGTTCGGTAGGTGTTGGCCTCCACCGCCTTCACATACCCGGATTGGGAGACGGTGACGATGATCTCCTCGTCCGCGATGAGGTCCTCGAGGGACAGGTCTCCCTCGTCTGGGATGAGGCGGCTGCGCCGGGGCTCGGCGAACTTGTCCTTGACCTCGGCGAGATCCTCGCGGATGATCTCGCGCCGTCTGGCAGGGTCGGCCAGGATGCTCTCGAGCTCTGCGATCAGCTCCCGCAGCTGTTCGAGCTCCTGGCGGAGCTCGGTGATGGAGAGGGCGGTGAGCTGGCGCAGGCGCATCTCGAGGATGGCGTTGGCCTGGATCTCGCTCAACTCGAAGCGCTCGATCAGCGCCGCCCGGGCGGTGGGCGTATCCGCCGATCCCCGGATGGTCTCGATCACCTCGTCGAGGTGATCGACGGCGATCATCAGGCCCTCGAGGATGTGGGCCCGAGCTCTCGCCTTGTCGAGGCGGAACTGGGTTCGCCGCTCGATGACCTCCATCTGATGATCGACGTAGTGCCCGATCAGCTCGGCCAGGTTGAGGGTGCGGGGGACGCCGTCGACGAGGGCAACGGTGTTGTAGGCGAAGCTGTCCTGCAGCGGGGTGTTCTTGTAGAGCTGATTGAGCACCACCTGGGGGATGGCGTCCTTCTTCAGTTCGATGACCAGACGCATCCCGCGGCGCGAGTTCGACTCGTTGCGGACGTCGGAGATGCCGGAGATCTTGCGGGAGTCGACCAGTGTCTTGATCTTGGCGATGACCCGCTCTATCGACACCTGATACGGGAGCTCGGTGACCAGGATGGCCGTTCGGCCTTTCCGCAGCTCCTCGATGTCCGCCACCGCCCTGACCTTGACCGAGCCGCGTCCGGTGGCGAGAGCCTCCCGGATTCCGGTGCCGCCCACCAGGTAGCCGCCGGTGGGGAAGTCGGGCCCCTTGACGAACTGCATCAACGCCTCGGAGTCGGAGTCCGGGTGATCCAGGAAGTGCATTGCGGCGTCGACGACCTCGGAGAGGTTGTGGGGCGGGATGTTGGTCGCCATCCCGACGGCGATGCCCTGGGACCCGTTGACCAGGAGGTTGGGGAAGCGGGCGGGCAGCACCACCGGCTCCTCCAGCTCGCCCGAGTAGTTCTCTCCGAAGTCCACCGTGTTCTCGTCGATCCCCTCGAGGAGACGGGTCGACAGCGACGACAGGCGACACTCTGTGTAGCGGGCGGCCCCCGGCGGATCGTCGATCGTCCCGAAGTTCCCCTGCGGGTCGATCAACAGGTGGCGCATCGAGAAGCTCTGGCCCATCCGCACCAGGGCGTCGTAGATGGCCGAGTCGCCGTGTGGGTGATAGTTCCCCATCACGTCTCCGACCACCTTGGAGCACTTGCGGTGGGGGGTGGTCGGTCCGATGTTCGACTCGGACATCGACCAGATGATCCGTCTCTGGACCGGCTTGAGGCCGTCGCGCACGTCGGGCAGCGCCCGCGACACGATCACCGACATGGCGTAGTCGATGAACGCCTGTTCCATCTCCTGATTGATGTCGATCATCGGAGATTCGAGGCGGCTCCCCCCGCCGTTCTCGTCGCCCGGGTTCGGTGTCATCTCGTCAGTCATATCGCTGCTCGCATGCTCTCGACGATGGCCCGCTCATATGTCCAGGAACCGGACGTCGCCGGCGTTCCGCTGGATGAACGACTTCCGCTCCGAGACGTCTTCGCCCATCAAGGTGGAGAACACCTCTTCCGCCCGGGCGGCATCGTCGAGATCCACCCTGAGAAGCGTCCTGGTCTCCGGGTTCATCGTGGTGTCCCACAATTCGTCCGGATTCATCTCGCCGAGGCCCTTGAAGCGGCTCGGCCTCACCCTGGGATGGTCCTTGCGAAACGCATCCAGCGCGGCGTCGTCCTTGAGGTAGTGGACCCTCGAGCCCACCTTCACCCGGTACAGCGGCGGCTGGGCGATGTAGATGTACCCGGCCTCGATCAGGCCCCGGAAGTGCCGGAAGAGAAGCGTGAGCAGCAGCGTGCGGATGTGGGCACCGTCGACGTCGGCGTCGGCGAGCAGGACCACCTTGTGATATCGGGCCTTGGCGACGTCGAACTCTTCGCCGATCCCGGTGCCCATCGCCGTGATGATGTCCTGCACCTCGGTGTTCTGCAGCGCCTTGGCGAGCCGGGCCTTCTCGACATTGAGGATCTTTCCCCGGATGGGCAGGATCGCCTGGTGTTCGGAGTCGCGGGCCTCCTTGGCGGGACCAGCCGCCGAGTTCCCCTCGACGATGAACAGTTCACTCTCCGCCGGGTCCCGGGACGAGCAGTCGGCCAGCTTGTCGGGAAGTCCGCCCGACTCGAGACCCGACTTGCGCCGCGTCAGCTCCCGGGCCTTGCGGGCCGCCTCCCGGGCCTTGGCAGCCGTCACCGACTTCTCGACGATGCGACGGGCGTCCGGCGAGTACCGCTCGAGCCACTCCGGGAGCTTCTGGTTCAGGGTCTTCTGGACGTACGACCGGATTTCGGTGTTGCCCAGCTTGGTCTTGGTCTGGCCCTCGAACTGGGGCTCGCGAACCTTCACCGACACCACGGCGGTGAGTCCCTCCCGGATGTCCTCACCCGTCAGGTTCGGGTCCTTCTCCTTCAAGACGTTCTTCCCGCGTGCGAAGTCGTTGATCGCCTTGGTGAGAGCGGTCCGGAACCCCTCTTCGTGGGTCCCGCCCTCGTGGGTGTTGATGTTGTTGGCGAAACTCAGAACCGATTCGGTGTACGAGGTGGTCCACTGCATGGCGACCTCGAGCTCTGCCTCGGGCGACACATCGGAGAACTCGACCACCCGCGCGTGGAGCGGCTCGCGCTTGGTGTTCAGATACCGCACGTAGTCGACCAGCCCCCCCTTGTACAGGAAGGTCTCTCCCCTCTCCTCCGGGCCGCGCCGGTCGGCAAAGGTGATCGCGACGCCCCGGTTGAGGAACGCCAGCTCGCGGAGCCGGGTGGCCACGATGTCGTAGTCGAACTCTGTGGTCTCGGTGAAGATGTCCGGGTCGGGCCAGAAGGTCACGGTCGTCCCGCTCTTGCGGCCGCCACCCTTCTCCTTGAGGACCTTGGTCGTCTCCCGCCCTCGTTCGAACGACTGGCGCCACGTGTGCCCCTCGCGCCGCACGACTGCGTCCAGTCGACTGCTGAGGGCGTTGACCACCGAGACGCCGACACCATGGAGTCCGCCGGAGACGGTGTAGGCGCCCGCCTCGAACTTCCCGCCGGCGTGAAGCTTGGTGAGGACCGTGGTCAGCGCAGACTCCTTGGTCTCGGAATGGATGTCGGTGGGGATCCCTCTCCCGTTGTCGACCACCTCCACTCCCCCGCTCTCGAGCAACGTGACCAAGATCGTGTCGCAATATCCGGCCATCGCCTCGTCGACGGCGTTGTCGACCACCTCCCAGATCAGGTGGTGGAGGCCGCGGGGGCCTGTCGACCCGATGTACATGCCGGGACGCTTGCGAACCGGTTCGAGGTCCTTGAGAACGGTGATCTGCTGGGCGTCGTACCGGGGCGAGCCACTAGCGGCCATGGCCACCTCCACGCGTGCAAGTCAGGGCTGGGTGAGGGGAATTCACGTGTTGTAATTCTAGTCCTCTCGGGTGGCTGTCCCAAGCTCGTCGAGGGACCGCTCGCCCCACCTCCATCACGCTTCTCGCGGTCTCCGAGCCGGGGGTCTGACCCTGATCTCGGTGACGACTCCGGGGCCCAGTTCCGCCTCCAGTCGATGCAGCAGGCTGGTGATTCCATATCGCAGGATCGCCACCGCTTGAGGGGCCACCGCCTCCACCACCAGCACACCCCGGTTGAGCGACACGGGTGTCGACTGCCGATCCCACGGGGAGCCGGCGAAGCGTTCCCACCCTTGCTCGATTCGTTGCCACACCGCCGGATCCGCCACCCCGAGGTTCGACATCAGCCTCCGGAGCAGGTCTCCGAGCCGGGCCGGGTCGTTCATGCCGCCACCACCTTCCCGGCCTCCACCGACCACACCGATCCTTGCAGCGGCACGTCACCCGGGTGAGCGGTCGTCACGATGGTCTGCGCGCGCGGCAGGGCATTGGTGAGGGCGGTTCCCCGTCCCGGATCGAGCTCGCTGTACACATCGTCGAGCAGCAGAACAGGGGCCGCTCCGGTGGATTCGGTGATGGCCCGGTGCGCCGCCAGGCGCAGAGCCAGCGCCACCGTGCGCTGTTCTCCCTGGCTGGCGTGATGCCGGGCGTCGTGACCGCCGAGAACCAGCACCGGTTCGTCGCGATGTGGACCGGCCGTCGTCACTCGGCGATCACGATCCTCGCGGCGGCGTTCCTCGAGTGTTCGCCGCAGCCGGTCGGTGAGTTCGGAGACCGGAACGGACGGATCGAGCGCTCCTCCCCAGGCCGAGTGGTACTCGACTCCGACGCCGACCTCCGACTCGGACACCCGTCTGTGCGCCTCCTCGAGGTGGGCGAGAATGGCAGCCAGAGCCCGCGCCCGCCTCCCCATCACGCGTCCCCCGGCCATCGCCATTCGCTCATCCCACACCGACAACGTGACCTCGTCGCCTGATCCCTGTTTGAGGAAGGCATTGCGCTGGCGAACCGCCCGCTCGAACTCGCTCTGCTCGACGTGCGCCGCCGGCCACAATTGCACCGCCACGTCGTCGATGAACTCTCGTCTCAACGCCGGGCCGCGCTTGACGATGTCGAGGTCTTCGGGGAGGAATGCGACGATCCTCACGTGTCCCAGGAGATCCGACGATCTGACAAGGCGCTGACGATTGACCATCGACCGCCTCCCCCCGCGTCGTCGGATCTCGATCTCGATCAGCGAGGTGGCGTCTGCGGACACCACCGAGGATCTCACGAAGGCCGACTCGTGCCCGAATGCCACCAGGGCTTCGTCCGGGGCCCCTCGAAACGATTTGAGCGCTGCAACATACGACACTGCCTCCAGCAGGTTCGTCTTGCCCGCACCGTTTCTCCCGACGAGCACGTTCACGTCCTCGCTGGGGTGCCACTCCAGCTCGCCGTACGAGCGGAAGCCGGCCAGCGACAGCCACTCGATGTGCACCGGCGATCAGACCCGGACCGGCATCAACAGGTAGATGAAACTCGAATCGTCGACGGCCGACAGGACGCTCGGCTTCAACCCGTCGATGACCTGGATCTTGACCTCGTCGCCGCTCACGGCGTTGACCCCATCGGCCAGATAGCGGGGGTTGAAAGCGATCTGCACCTCGGACTGCTCCCCCGCGTAGGCCCCGGAGAGGTGCTCCGCCTCGGCGCCCACGTCCTGGCGGTTGACCGCGATCTCCACGCCGCCATCGGACAACCTCAGGCGCACCGGGATGTGGTCCTCCGCCACGAGCGACACTCTGCCCAGCGCCTCCAACAGTCCTTCTTTCGACACGACCACCTGGTTGGGATAGGCCTCGGGGAGCAAGGTCTGATACTTGGGGAAGGTGCCCTCGATCATCCTCAGCCGGAGCGTTCCCCTGTGCGATGCGAACACTCCCTCTCTCCCTTCGAGGTCGACTCGCACCTTGGTGGAACCGATGGTCCGGGGGAGCTCCTTCAACCCGCGGGCAGGGATCAGCCCGGATTCTTCGATACCGACTCCCGCCAGGTCGCGCACCGCCAGCCGGTACGAGTCGGTGGCGACCAACCTGACCCCGTCCTCGCGTGACTCGAAGAGCACCCCCGTGAGGATCGGCCTGGCGGCGTCGCCGGAGGCGGCCACCGCCACCTGGGACACCGCGGCCGCCAGCGCCTCACCGTCGACTTCGGTTCCGCCCACGGGACGCTCCTCGGACGCAGGGAAGTCGTCCACCGCCAGCTGTCGCAACGTGAACCGAGGGCCCTTTCCGACGATCTCGACATCTCCGTCCTCGGTTCCGATCGTCACCTGCCCGGACGGCATCCTCCTGACCGCCTGCTCGAGCAACCGACCGGGGATGACGGCCCTGCCTTCCTCGAGGGTCTCGACCTCCGCCTGTGTACGCACCGTCATCTCGAGGTCGGTTCCCGTCACCTTGAGGGTCGAGCCACTCACCTCGCACAACAGGCCTTGCAGAACGGGCAGGGCAGACCGGGCTCCGACAGCCCGATTGGCACGAGAGAACACATCTCCCAGATCGTCTCGCTCGGCTCTGATTCTCACAAGGGGTTTCCCTTCTTCGTCTTCTGTCTTTTGATATTCAACTCAGTAGTCGTAGTAGGCGTTGTGGATTGTGGATGATTCTGCAGATCTCCAACCGTGACGGGCGATCCCGGGCTTTTCGCGATGTGGATCTCTCCGGGTGTATTCCACAGGCGTTCGCTCCGACGCCACGGGGTGTGGATGAGTCAGGACGTTCTCCTCAGGCTCTGGGACAAGTCGGAGACCCGATCGAAGACGTCGCGATCGCTCTGCATCAGCTGCTGGACCTTCTCGATGGCGTACATCACCGTGGTGTGATCGCGGCCCCCGAACATCGCTCCGATCTTGGGCAGCGAGAGATCGGTCAGGTCGCGGCAGAGATACATCGCCACCTGCCGGCACTGAACGAGCGGTTGCCGGCGACTGGGTCCGGTGACCTCGTCCAGGCTGAACCCGTATGCCTCGGCGGAGGCCCGGATGATCTCCGGGGCTGCCACCGCCTTGGCTTCGTGACCGGGAAGCAGATCCTGGAGCACCCGTTCGGCGACGTGGACGTCGATGGGCTCTCCCGTGAGCGAGGCAAAGGCCGTCACCCGGGTGAGGGCACCTTCGAGCTCACGGATGTTGTCAGAGACGAGCCCGGCGATGAAGGCGAGGACGTCTGGGGGAACCTCCAGCGGAGCGAAGTCGGCGTTTCTGTTGAGGATCGCCAAGCGGGTCTCGATGTCCGGAGGCTGGATGTCGGTCAGGAGACCCCACTCGAAGCGACTTCGCAGCCGGTCTTCGAGGGTCGAGAGGTTCCGCGGATGACGATCCGAGCTGATGACCATCTGCTTGCCCGATTCGTACAGCGTGTTGAAGGTGTGGAAGAACTCCTCGAGGATCTGTTCCTTGCTCTCGAAGAACTGAACGTCGTCGAGCAAGAGGATGTCCGTGGTCCGGTATCTCGTCTTGAACTCGTCCATGCGCTTGCGCCGGATGGAGTCGATGAAGTCGTTGAAGAACGCCTCGGATGAGATGTAGCGGACGGTGAGACCCGGATAGAGCTCGAGGGCGTGATGCCCGATCGCGTTCAGGAGGTGGGTCTTGCCGAGACCGGCCCCGCCGTAGATGAACAGAGGGTTGTAGTGGTTTCCCGGTTGCTCGGCCACCGCCATGGCCGCGGCCCAGGCGAAGCGATTCGACTGGCCGACCACGAAGCTCTCGAACCGGTACTTGCGCACCAGCCGGGCGGCGGCCTCCGGGCTGGGGAGGGCATCGCCGGCGGCTGGCTCTGGCTCATCTGGCAGAGAAGGCTGCGGGCGGATCGGGCCGGGATGGAGTTCTTCCTGGAGCGGCTCGCCGCTCGTCAGTCTGAGCTCGAGATGGGTCCCGAACGCGGTGGAGAAGGCCTCTTCGACGGCATCTCCGTGTTTGGCCATCACCCAACGCAGGTGGAAGTCCGACGGCGCGACGAGCGTCAAGCCCTCGTCGTCCATGTGACCTTCCAGCCGCGCGAGCCAGGTCTGCCATGCTCCCGGGCTCACACGAGCCCGCAATACATCGCGAAAGCGCGACCACCGATCGTCGGTGGGGTGAGGGTGCGGCAACAGTCCTCCTCCCATTTCGCTGCCATGCGGACCCGATCTCCACAGGCTCCTCCACACTTGTGGATAAGCCAGACCGGGTTCGCTCTGCACACTGTCGTTCAGTTGTCGGAGCGCGTCGAACGACGGGTCCCGAAGGGGGGAAGTGACCCGATCTACGGCGTCCGACCGGCAATATAGGGAGCTCGCTTGCCGGCGTTCAAGAACGCGGAAACCGCGACTGGACGGCCGGTCGACGGCGTCGCGATCCCGGAAATACCCTGCTGATCATTGAGGATTTCCACGTCGGGCCCCCCGGCGGGATCGGTGGGTTTGGGCGGTGACTGGTTGTCGGGTTTTTTCGCGAGCTAGCTCGGGTGTTCGCGAGTCGGCCCCGGCTTTGACAGTACGCCCCGACGGTCCGTAGCCTATTGCGGTCAATCCCGAGCAGACAGCCAATCATGAAACGTACGTATCAACCCAAAGTCCGTCGGCGCAAGCGGCGGCATGGATTCCGGCACCGAATGCACACCAGGGCCGGGCGGGCCGTTCTCAAGGCCCGCCGGGACAAGGGTCGCAAGCGGTTGGCTGCCTGACCCATCACCCGGATCCCCACCCTCCGTACCCCGCGACACTTCCGCCGGGTGTTCGACACGGGAACCAGACGCCGCAGGGGCGGCATCACCGTGGTCAGTGCCCCGCCGGTATCGTCCGGGGGGGCGGTAGGGTTTGTGATCAGCCGTTCTTCCGGGAAGGCGGTGGTCAGGAACCGGATCAAGCGTCGCCTGCGGGCGGCGGTCCGAGAGATACCGGAGTTCCTCGAGCAGGATCGCGTTGTGATCGCCACCGGAGCGATCGCCACGGTCCCGTTCGAAACGCTGGTGCAGTGGCTTTTGGCGGCGATATCCCATGACGAGTGAAGAGACACAGACTGCGAGACCGAGTGCACGACCGTTCGTGTTCTTGATTCGCGCCTACCAGAAATTGGTAAGTCCTTCGCTTGGCAAGAACTGTCGATTCACCCCCACCTGCTCGACGTACGCCGCCGAGGCGATGGGCCGCTTCGGCCCGGTGCGGGGTGGGTGGATGGCCGCCAAGCGGATCGGTCGTTGCCACCCTCTGGGCCCTTCCGGCTATGACCCCGTTCCGTCGACTCTGGAGCACTGACGTATGGGTGCGTTGTTCAGCGGTATTCAAAATGTGTTGGCGTCGGTTCTGGCGTTCTGGTACGACCTGGTGCCGTCCTTTGGGCTTGCCATCATCTTCCTGGTCATCCTCGTCAACATCCTGCTCTTCCCTTTGACGCTGCGTCAGACCAGGGCCACCCGGGCGTTTCAGGAGATCCAGCCTGAGATCAAGCGGATCCAGAAAGAACTCAAGGAAGATCCCGAGGCGATGCAGAAGGAACTGGTGCGGGTTCAGCGGGAGTCGGGTGCCTCGGCCGGTGGGTGTCTCCTCCCCCTCGTCGTCCAGTTCCCGATCTGGCTGGCGTTGTTCCGGGTGCTCACCAACATCTCCAACGTGGCGCGCGACGTCCCCGACACGACCCCGGTACTCCCCGAAGGCTCGGCGCTGCTCGATGCGGTTCGCGACCACAACATCGGTTTTCTGGGAATGGACCTCAGCCTCAACATGAGCGACGGTATCCGGAGTGGACTGGTGGCGGCGATCCCCTTCGTGGCGATGCTGGCGCTGATGGTGGCAAGCCAGTATTTCCAGCAGTGGCACGCCCAGCGCGGCAACCACCCGCGAACCGATCTCACCGCCCAGCAACGTCAGCAGCAGCAGACCCAGCAGGTGATCACCCGGGTGATGCCCCTCTTCATCGGCTTCATCTCGTGGAACTTCCCTGCCGGCCTCGTCGTGTACTGGACCACGTCCAACCTGTTTCGACTGGGCCAGCAGTTCGTCATCTTCGCCATTGATGGCCGCCCCACCCCGCCGCCTGCCGGCGGTGACGGGCCACCCCGCAAGGGCGGAGACGGATCGCCGGATGACGAGGATTCATCCACCAAGAGACCGAAGCCCCAACCGCGCTCGGTCAAGAAGACGCGTCGGAGGAGGAAGTAGCCGTGGAGTGGGTCGAAGTCCGGGGAAAGACGATCGAGGTAGCGGTCAGCGCCGCGCTCGGCGAACTGGGCTTGGAGAGCCCGGAGCAGGCCGACGTGGAGATTCTGCAGGAACCAGAACGGGGATTCCTGGGGATGGGCGGACGCGACGCCATCGTTCGGGTCAAGCCGCGCGGCCAGCGCAAGCGTCGTCGTCGGCGCAAGCGGGGTGGCGGCGACAATGGAGAACAGCGGAATCGCCCGGCGGAGGGCGGGTCCGACCAGGCCAAGACAGGAGAACGGGCCCGGAAGGGCTCTCGTCAGCCCGCCTCCGCCGACAAACGCCCCAGCCCGCCCGAACCGCGCGGCGGTGAGCGGTCGCGCCGGGGCGAGTCACGGAGTGATCGACCGAAGAAGGAGACACCCAAGATGGAGATCGAGGAGCAGGCCCCACTGGTTGAGTCCTTCCTTACCGGTTTGGTCGACGCCTTTGGGTTGGAGGGCGAGGTATCGGTCCGCGTGGACGACGAGGTCATCGTGGCCGACGTTCGCGGCGCCCAGACCGAAGCGATGGTCGGCCCGAGGGGCCGTACCATCGAGGCAATTCACGAGTTGACCAAGACGGTTCTGCAGCGCCAGACGCAGTCTTCTGCTCGGCTCCGGCTGGACATCGCCGGCTACGGTGAGCGCCGGCGGCAGGCCCTGTCGATCTATGCGGATCAGCTGATCAACCAGGTGGCGGGTGAAGGCGGGGAGGTGGTGCTCGAGCCCATGAGTGCCAGCGATCGCAAGGTGATTCACGACGCCGTGGCGGCGCGACAGGGAGTACGGTCGTACTCGGAGGGCGAAGCCCCCCGTCGCTACGTGGTGATTGCCGCCACCGAGCCCTCGGGGGTCAGCGAAGAGGAATGACCCGTCCAGCGGTGACGGTGTGCCAGGAGCCGGGCCCGAGGGCCCGGCTCCTGGCGTTGGGGCAGGTCTCGGCCGGCGGGCACTGTTCCACGTGGAACGTGGGGTCGGTTCGATCGGCGTGGTTCCACGTGGAACCAGTACTGTGGGGGAACGATGGATGCGGTGCAACGGGCGGCCGAGTGGGCCGGACTCGCCCTCGATGACGACATGGTCCACCTCCTGGGCCGCTTCGAGGAGTGGTTGCGCGACGAGGCGGTTCCGGCCGGTGCCCTCGGGCCGGCGGAAGTCGACCGAATCGGCCGGCGTCACGTGGCGGACTCCTTGTGCTTCGCCTCTGCCTGGCGGGGCCTGCCCCCCGAACGGTTGGCAGACGTCGGTAGTGGCGCAGGGCTTCCCGGTCTCCCCCTCGCCATCACCCACCCCCGGGTCCCGGTCACGCTGATCGAACGCGCCGGACGGAGGGTGACGCTGCTGCGCCGCGCCATCCGGGTGCTGGGGTTGGACAACGTCGACGTCGTCTCCGACGATCTCGATCGAGTCGAGTCCCGTTGGCCGGTGGTGGTCAGTCGGGCAACGATCCCCTGGTCCCAGGCAGACCGTCTCATCCGGTTGCTGGAGCGTCCAGGGACGTTGGTGCTCGGTGGCTCTCACCTGGCGCGTCCGCAGGTGACCGGGTTCCAGGTGATCGACATCCCACCGGAGATCCTTGCTTCCCCGGCGTGGCTCCTTACAATGGCCCGGCCGTGACCGCCACAATCGTTGCCATCGCCAATCAGAAGGGTGGGGTCGGTAAGTCGACCACCGCCATCAATCTCGGAGCAGGTCTCGCCAGCGCCGGACGCAAGGTATTGCTCGTCGATCTCGACCCGCAGGGGAACGCCACGTCGGGGATCGGGGTGGATCGATCGGGGATCACGGTGTCGGTGTACGACGTGTTGCTCAAGCAGACCCCGATCGAGGATGCGCTCGAACCCACCGCCGTTCGTGATCTGCTGGTCGTGCCGGCCACCATCGACCTGGCCGGTGCCGAGATCGAATTGGTCTCCGTTCTCAGCCGGGAGCAGCGACTGAAGACCGCGCTGAGCGCCATCGGGGCGGATTTCGACTACATCATCGTCGACTGTCCTCCATCGCTCGGCCTGCTCACCGTGAACGCCTTCACCGCCGCCGACGAGTTGCTCATACCGATCCAGTGCGAGTACTACGCCCTCGAAGGCTTGTCTCAACTCCTGCGCAACGTGGAACTCGTCCGCAGCAACCTCAATCCCAAGCTCTCGGTCGGTGGGGTGGTGCTCACCATGTACGACGGCCGCACCCGATTGGCCAAAGAGGTCTCGGCCCAGGTGCGGGCTCATTTCGGGGACGCCACGTATCGGGCGGTCATTCCCCGTTCGGTCCGGCTGTCCGAGGCACCTTCGTACGGGGAGCCGATCGAGTCGTTCGATCCGATGAGCAGGGGTGGAATCGCCTACCGGGAGCTGTCCCGGGAGTTTCTGCGACGGCACGAAGGAGACGACATCAGATGAATGCTCGACGTGGTGGCCTGGGCCGGGGGTTGGACGCCTTGATACCGGCGGGGCCGGCCACCGGGGCGTTCCGGATGATCGAAATCGCCGACATCGCTCCCAACCCGCAGCAGCCGCGGGCCCGATTCGACGACGAGGCGATCGCCACCCTGGCCGATTCGATCGCAGAACTGGGCATCCTCCAACCGCTGATCGTCACCGAGCTGGAGGACGGGGGCTATGCCCTGGTGGCGGGAGAACGTCGCTGGCGAGCAGCCAAGCGGGCCGGACTGACCGAGGTCCCGGCCATGGTCCGAACCGTCGACGACGAACGGTCGCTGACCGAAGCGTTGGTGGAGAATCTCCAGCGGCAGGATCTCACCCCCATGGAGGAAGCCGCCGCCTACAACCAACTCCTGGAAGATTTTGGATTGACACACGAAGAGGTGGGGCGCCGGGTGGGGAAGAGCCGGGCGACGGTGACCAACACCCTGCGTTTGCTCCAACTCCCGGCCAGCATTCAGGGAATGGTCGACCGGGGAGAACTCGCGTTCGGACACGCTCGTGCCCTGGTGGCGCTCGAGGACCGCACGTACGCCGAGCACATCGCCGGGCGGGCGGTGGAGGAGGGATGGAGCGTGCGTCAGGTGGAAGAGGCGGTGCGGGTGCGAACCCAGCCGGCGCCTCCACCACCGGTGGTGCGCGAGGTCCGCCCGGTCGAGATCATCGAGTTGGAGCAGCGCCTGACCGACCGCCTGCAGTCGAAGGTCAAGATCGCCTACCGATCCAACAAAGGGAAGATAGAGATCCGATTTACGTCACTTGACGATTTAGAACGGATCTACCGGACGTTCTTCTGAGCTGAGTCCTGAGTCCTGAGTCCTGAGTCGGCCGGGGGAGTGGCGCCGGCGGAGAGCCATCCACACGTGTGGAAACATCTGGGTAGAACTACATCGACGTAGTTCACGGCCAGTCCGCTGCCTGGACGCTCGGCGCTTGCCATACCGTGTCGGATCCAATGCGTCCCTCTGGGGACTCGAGACTTGCGACTGGATCTCTCAGCTCGGGTTGCTGGCAAATTCTTCCAGAATTTGGATCACCTTGCGGCCGAGGGCATCGTCGATGTCGTGGCGGTGGATGACCACGGCGGGAGCCCTCGTCTCTCGGAGGATGGCCGTGGCGCGGCCCTCCGACGCGCCGCCCAGTTGGGCCGAGAGATGGGCGGCGAGACTCCGGCCCACCTCGCTCTCTCCCGTCTGCGCCGAGAAGAAGTAGACCGAGTCGTCTTCCTCCACGCCGAGCTCGAAGGAGATCACGAGGTCGGCAGCATTGCGATTGGAGCGCCGGGCGCGTACCCGCTCCGGCAACACCTCGTCGGCGCTGCGGGAGATGAGCGGAATACCCCCGCGCTCCTGCAGTTCGATCGCGGCAGCGTTGGCGGCGCCCCATGCCCTGCCCGCCTCATCGGGGGTGCGGCTGGCGGCGTCGAGCAGCACCCGCGTCCCGACCAGGCCGCCGCCGAGTGATCTGAGCCACTCGCGTTCGCGCACCATCTGCCTCCCGGCCCGGATCGGACCGCGCGACACGAGGCGGATCTCGGTGATCACCTCCGGCCCTGCCATCCCGTCTTCGGCCAGTCCCCGGTTGCGCTGGAAGTCGAGGATGGCCCGTTCGGTGTCGGGACCGAAGATGGCGTCCGGCTTGCCTGCGTCGAATCCGAGGCTGTTGAGCCGTGACTGCAACTCGCCGACGTCTTCTCCGCGAAGCATTGGACGGCGGAGATAGAGCAGCCGGTCGCCGAGGCGGTAGCCGGCTTCGTAGAGCGAGCGCCAGGTCTCGGGGCCGACGATGGCGTCGGGCGTGAGTCCGCGGGCGCGCTGGAACTCGATGACAGCGGATCGGGTGGTGTCTCCGTACTCACCGCGCGGGTCGGCTTCGCAGCTGAAGCCCAACGCGGAAAGCCGATCCTGGATGTCTCGGACCGGCTCTCCGGAATCACCGAGACGGTAGAGCCGCATGGCTCCATCGTCTCACAACGGCGGTGTTCAGGCGAGGTACTCGGAGAGCTCTTGCACCAACTGGTGCTTTGGGCGGGCTCCGACGATGCGCTTCTTCTCGACCCCGTCCTTGAACAGGATCAGCGTGGGGATGCTCATCACGTCGAACGAGGCGGGAGCCTGAGGGTTCTCGTCGATGTTGAGCTTGCCGATGGTGAGGCTGTCCGAGTGCTCTGCGGCGATCTCTTCCAGCACGGGCGCAACCATGCGACACGGTCCGCACCACTCGGCCCAGAAGTCGACGAGGATCGGTCGATCACTGCCGATCGCTTCTTGGAACGTGGTGTCGGTGAGCGTGGTCAGGTTGTCTGCCATGAGTTCTCCTATGATCCTGTTCCCGGTCCCAACCGCGTCGAGGCGCTGTTCATTCCAGCTCGGCCAGGAAGTGCTGGGCGTCGAGCGCCGCCTGACATCCGGATCCGGCGGCGGTGATGGCCTGGCGGTAGACCTTATCGGCCACGTCCCCGGCGGCAAAGACCCCTTCGATCGATGTGGCGGTGGTTGGTCCGGAGTGGATGACGTATCCGGTCTTGTCGAGGTCGATCTGACCGCCGAAGATCTCGGTGTTCGGCCGGTGACCGATGGCGACGAAGACCCCGTCCGTTCGAACCGGGCGTTGCTCGCCGTTGGTCGTGTCCTCCAATACGGCGCCGGTGACCTCGTCCTCGCCGAGGATCTCGACCACCCGGGCGTTCCAGATGACGTCGATCTTCGGGTGGTCCAGGGCCCGTGCGGCCATGATCGCCGAAGCCCTGAACTCGTCGCGCCGGTGCACGATCGTCACCTTGGAGGCGAACTTCGTCAGGAACAGCGCCTCCTCCATCGCGGAGTCCCCGCCCCCGACCACGATCAGCTCCTTGTCCCGGAAGAAGAAGCCGTCACAGGTGGCACACGCCGACACCCCGCGCCCGGTGAGCCGCTCCTCGCCCGGGACCCCCAGCCACACGGCGGACGCACCTGTCGCGATGATGACGCTCTTCGCCCGGTACTGGTCGGCGCCGACGTTCACCGTGAACGGACGCTGGGAGAAGTCCACCTCGGTGACGTCGGTGGTGACGAGGCGGGCACCGAAGTGATCCGCCTGCTTGCGAAACCGGTCCATGAGTTCGGGGCCCATGATCCCGTCGGGAAAGCCCGGGTAGTTCTCCACGTCGGTGGTGATCATCAGCTGCCCGCCAGACTGGCTGCCCTCGAACACGAGAGGTTCGAGATCGGCCCGTGCTGCGTAGAGGGCTGCGGTGTACCCGGCCGGGCCGCTGCCGATGATGATGACGTTCTCGACGGTGTTCATGCCTGATCCTCGGGTTCGGAAATGCGCTTCCGCCAGGCAAACACCCCGCCGGCTGCGAATAGTCCCGCCAGGACCCCGTACGCCCCCGCGTCGGTGAGAGGGACGGCGAGGGCTCCGTGGAGGGTCATGAAGAGGAACACCAGCGCCATCAGGGCCAGCACCGAGAGGGGCAGGGCGAGGGAGAGGATGGTGAGCGCCTTCGCCGCCCGATCGACGGTGAGCGATCGGACTTTGAGGGCGAAGTTCTCGAGGAGGTCGGCAAAACGGGCCGCGAAGTCGTCCATGTTCACGATGGTAGTGACCGGGGACGCCGAGAGGTCAGCCGAGATCGGCCGGCTCACAGGTGTCGGTCCACAACGCCCTGGGAGTCGGGTCGCCGTCGAAGACGACGGCGATCGGTCTTCCGTCGACCTCGGCCACCAGGACGAGAGGAGTGAGGGGATCGAGCTCGCACCGTGCCAGCAGGAGGGAGCGCTCCTTCGCCGATTCGTCGGCCAGGTCCTCGGACGGCGCGACCGTCGTTCCGTCGCCCACTGCGAGGGAGGAATCGACCTGGCCAGAGAGGCGCTCCTCGATCGCACGGTTCAACGTGGCCATGTCGACTGCGCCCAGGTCGACCGTCTGGGGACTCGCCACCGGCGCCGCCGCCGCCGCGGTGTCTGCGCCCGCCAGTTCGGCGGCCTCGCTGCCGGCCTCCATGGTGGCATCGGAGGCGGCCGCCTCGGTCGCCAACTCCTCACCGGCGAGACTGTCCTGAGCGGTTGGCCCCATCCGGCCGAGCACCCCTACCAGGCCGACGCCGACGACGGCGACTGCGGCCACCGCCGCCACTCGCAACCCGACGCGTTCCCACCATCCGCGGGATCGGAATTCGACCACCCGCACGTCCGATGGGGCGCCGTCTCCCACCGCAGCGAGCACCTCTCGATGCAGCCGGGCTCGCTCGAGGTCGTTCAGCGAGACCGGCGGAAGATCGCGAAGCGCAGCCAGCGCCGCCTGCTGCGCGATGAACTCGGCGGCGCAGAGGGCGCACGACGACACGAGCCGTTCCGCCTCCCCTGTGTCCGAAAGGGAGCCGTCGGCGTACGAAGCGATCAGATCGAGATCGTGGTCATGCATCTTCGGTCCTTGGACGCGCCGGAGGGGGGTTCAGGTTCCCGAGTTGTTCGGCGAGCAGCCGGCGAGCGCGAAATACCCTCGATTTCACGGTTCCGACGGGCACCCCGAGGATCTCGGCGACGTCGGCGAGGGGAAGCCCGTGGGCGTCGGCCAGGATCACCGCCGCCCGGAATTCTTCGGGGATGCGGCCGAGCGCAGCAGCGATGTCACCCCTGACGTCGATCGCGTCGAGGGCGTCGTCGGTGGAGTGATCGGCGGGGTCGTGATGCTCCGGCAGGGGGTCGGCGGCGCGCCGGCGTGCCTTGCGCTGGAGGTCGAAGCACGTGTTCGTCGCCACGCGGTACAGCCATGTGCTCAGCGCCGACTCACCCCGAAACCGGTCCGCCTTGCGGAACAGCGTGATGAATGTCTCCTGGGTGGCGTCGAGTGCGAGATCGCGATTCCCCATGAGGCGCAGACACACGGCGAAGACCATGTCCTCGTGCCGGCGCATGAGCTCTGTGAAGGCAGCCCGATCGCCCGCTGCCACCCGAGCGACCAGCTCCTGATCGGAGACGAGATCGCTCATGCCCGGAAGCGTACCTCGGCGATCTGGGCGGAGTGGTCTTCATCGCCCTGCCTCGGCAGGTCGGTCAGCCACACCACCCAGCTGCCGCCGGGACGGAGAGGAAGCTGGTGCGACGCGAATCCCCCCGCAGACCGGGCGCGCACGACGACATCCCAGGTCGCAGGGTCCGGAGTCTCGGAGGTCGACCACGCCACCTGATAGGCGACCCCCGGGGTGAATCCGCTCAGCTGGATCTGGGTGGGGGACCCGTCGACCCGGAACACGATGCCCACCCCCGGCTTCAGAAGAGAGAGCGGGTCGCGATAGGTCTCCGTGCGCCAGAAGGTCGACGAGTCGCCGTCGGTCAGTTCCGGGAGGCGCTGGTCGTTCTCGCCTCCGCCACCGAACGGATCCACCGTCGCCTCGGCGACGGCGTCGAGAAGGGCGGTGGCGGGGACGGGGCCGACGACCGGCCCGCTCGGCGGGGCTGTGGTGGTCGATGCCACCGAGGATGGGGGAGTCGACGCCTGGGTGCTCTCCGGGAGCCGCAGCGCGCTGTCCGCCCCTGCGAGCAGGAGCCGGCCCAGGCCGATCAGTCCGAGGGCGACGAGGACGAGGGCGGCGGCGAGGATCATGAACCGGCGCGACCATCCACCCGACTCGACCGCGGGAGGGCTGGGGGAGGGGGTGGCGAGCAGTTCTTCGGCCAGGACCCGCGCCGACACGGTGCCCGACTGCGCCGCCCGGAGGATCGCGTCCACGGACGGGTGCAGGCCGTCGACGATCTCGGAGGGTCCGGGGCCACCGGCGGGGGCACCGGTGAGCGCCTCCTCGAGGACCCGGCCGAGCGCCGCCACGTCGTCCGCCGGCGCGACGGATGCGCGGTCGGTCCGTCTTCCGAACGCCCCCAGCTTCGCCGGATGTGCGATGGCGTAGAAGATCGCCCCGGCATCGATCTTTCCGTGGACCACGCCGTTCTCGTGGAGGCCGGAGAGCGCAGAGGCGAGTCCGGCCGCATTGGGGAGGAACTCGAAGACATCGATCGTGTCCCTCGACTCGAGGCGGTCGGCGAGGGTCATGCCGCCTCCCCAGTCGGTCACGGCGAATGCCCCGTCGGGGATCTCGCCTGCGGTGAACACCGATGCCAGATGGGGGTGATTCACCCGGGCCGCCGACCGAACCGCCTCCAGGAACTCGGTGCGGCGCCCGGAACTCGAGTCGGGTCCGAGCAGGCGGATCAACACCGGGCGGTCGAGCGACTCGTCTGTGCCGAGCCACTCCTCGATGTCGCCGTCGCGGCCGAGGCGGATCTCCAGGCGGTAGCGATCGGGAATGGGAGGCGGCATCGCGTCACGCCAACCGGTAGGCCACCCCCAGCGTGCCGGGACCGGAGTGGGTTCCGACCACCGGGCCGAGCTGGGAGACGATGGGGGTGCGGCCGGGAAGGACACCGGCGATCGATTCAACGAACGGCTCGACGTCGGCGGCGTCTCCGTGGAGGACGGCCACCTCGACGATCCGGTCGGCGCGATCGCGCACGTGGGCATTGAGGGCGTGCTTGGCCTTGGATCTGGTTCGGACCCTCCCCGCCGCGTTGACCACCCCGTCCTCGACCGCGATCAGCGGCTTGATGTCGAGCAGCGAGCCGACAAGCGCCTGCGCACCGCCGATCCGCCCTCCCCGCTTCAGGAACTCGAGTGTCTGCAGCGCTGCCAGGACGTGTGTCCCGTCTGCGGCGTCCACCGCCGCCGCCACGACCGCGGCGAGGTCGCCCCCGGCGGAAGCCGCCCGGGCTGCAGCGAGCACCGGGAGGCCGAGTCCCATGGACACCGTCCGCGAGTCGAGGACCTTGATCGGGTATCCGAGCTGTTCGGCCGCGATCACAGCGGATTGGTAGGTCCCTGACAGTTGACCCGAGAGCGTCAGGGCGACGACGCCTGTGGCCCCGCCTTCGAAGAGGTTCTGGAAGGCCTGGAGGAAGCTACCGGCGCTGGGGGCGGCGGTCTCGGGAAGCTGGTCGGACGACCGCAGTTTCCTCCAGAAGTCTCCGGGTCCGAGGTCGCGGCCGTCGACGTACTCGTCTGATCCGAACCGGATCGTGAGAGGGACCACCTCGAGGCCGTACTGGTCCACCAGCGCCGGTGGGAGGTCGCACGACGAGTCGGTGACGATGCGAATCACGGGTGCGGGTCCTGTGTGGATCGACGGTAGAGGGTGAGCCCGTTTGGCAGAGAGATGAATCCCTCCGAGCGATACAGGGCGGCGGCTGAGTGGTTGTCCATCTGGGTGTTGAGAAGCATGGTACGGGCTCCTGCGCTCCTGGCCCACGTCATGGATCGGCGCAGCAGGTCGCGGCCGATGCCCCGACCCTGCCACCTGGGATCGACGGCGATGCGTTGCAGATACGACGTATGGATGGCGACCCCGATGATGGCGAAGGCCACCTGCTCTGCGTTGTCGCCTTCCGCGACGAGGAGCATGGAGCGCGGGGTGGCGGTCATGGCGTCCTCCAGCCCGACCCGCCCCATCCGCCAGATGCCGTCGAACGCGTCGCGGTCCAACCGGGCGGCCCGGTGGAGATCCGCAGTCGTTCCCTCCCTGGCCTCCCGTTCTGCCGCGGGCACCGGCGCCCCCAGGTCGCGTTCCATCATCGCCAGCCTGCGGTCCGGCGAGAACCCCGCCGCGCGCCACATGCCGGCGGACGTCGCAGGCAGCGGGGGAGACCAGACCGCCGGTGCTCCCTCCTCGGCCGCCCAGTGCACGCATCGATCCAGGAACTCGACGCTGCCGCGTTCGACACGCAGCACCACGTCTTCGCTCTCGTCGTTGAGGCGGCGGCACACGCCCTTCCACCAACCCGAGCGCAGCGCCACCGGCCCCGGCCAGTCGCCCCGGCTGGTGATTCGCTTCCCTGAAGTCATCGGTGGGCCGTCACGGGTGGCAAAGTAGCGGGGTGGAGCTCGTGTATGTCACCCATCCGTCGTTTGCCCTGCACGACACAGGCTCGTGGCATCCAGAGCGTCCTGCCCGCCTCGAGGCGGTCGACCGGGGGGTGCGCCTCGCAGGTGTGCCCATCCGCCGGATCGAGGCTCCGGTGGTCGACCGGGCGGTGCTCGAACGGGTCCACACCCATTCCTACATCGAGGCGATCGAGCGCTTCTGTGCAGAGGGAGGGGGGGCTCTCGACCCCGACACGGTGGCTTCGACCGGCTCGTGGGAGGCGGCGGTCCGCGCCGCGGGGGCGGGTCCGGCGGCGGTGGAGATCCTGCGGCATTCCCCCGAGGAGACGTCGGCCTTCCTGGCAGTGCGTCCACCCGGCCACCACGCCCAGGCGGCGCGTCCGATGGGTTTCTGTCTGTTCAACAACGTGATGGTGACCGCCCGGATGCTGGCGGACGGCGGAACGCGGGTGGCGATCGTCGACTGGGACGTGCATCACGGAAACGGCACCCAGGACATGCTCGTCGACGACCCGGCACTGATGTACGTCTCGATCCACCAGCACCCCTTCTATCCACTCACCGGAGCCGTCGACGAACGCGGGGTCGGTCCCGGCGAAGGGACCGTGATCAATGCGCCGATTCCGGCGGGAACCGGCGGTGACGCGTACCAGGCGCTGTTCGACCGGGTGGTCGTCCCTGTGCTCCGCCAGTTCGACCCGGACTGGATCCTGGTGTCTTCGGGATATGACGCCCACGAGGAAGACCCTCTGGCGGAGATCAGGCTGGTGTCGGCCGACTACAGGATGATGGCCCAGAGACTTCGCTCGGTCGTTCCTCCCAACCGGATCGTCGTCTTTCTCGAAGGGGGCTATCACCTCACCGCCATCGCCGCCTCGGTGTCGCACACGATCGGAGGCCTGGCGGGTGAGGACGTCGAGTACGCCCCGCGGCTCTCCCCTCCCTCCTCCTGGGCAGTGGTCGAGCAGGTGGTGGCCGAGACCGGCCGGCGGTGGGACGTCGGCTGACGGAATTTCGACCCTCAAGGCGTGCCGTTCCCGTTCCGATAGGTCGTCTCAAGTTCAACGACCCCGGGAGTCGCCACACATGGAAATCTCGCTCGAAGCGCTCCTCAAGCGCGCAGTCGAATCGAACGCCTCCGACATTCACATGAAGGTCGGCTCTCCTCCCACTATTCGCATCGACGGCGAACTGAGGCGGCTGGCCGACGTGGACGTCCTCAAGCCCGGTGACACCGAGGCGATGGCGCAGTCGATATTCAGCCAGAAGGCGGCCAATCAGTTCAAGGAGACAGGCGAGGCGGACTTCGCCTACGGCCGACACGACCTCGGGCGGTTCCGGGTGGCGGCGTTCCGCCAGCGGGGCTCGGTCAGCCTCGTGATGCGCCGGGTGATGCCGGGGGTCCCCCAGTTGGACCGGCTCGGACTCCCTCCCGTCGCACGCAAGATCGCCGGGGAGGAGCGCGGGTTGGTGCTGGTCACCGGACCGTCGGGGTCGGGCCGCAGCACGACGGTGGCGGCCATCGTCGAGTACATCAATCAGAACCGTCCGGTTTCGATCATGACGGCGGAGGATCCGATCGAGGTGCTCTTCCCGGACAAGATGGCGGTGGTGGCCCAGCGCGAGGTCGGCGTCGACACTCCCTCCTACGCGGACGCAATCCGCAAGGCCATGCGCCAGGACGCAGACGTCATCATGGTGTCCGAGATCAGCGACGCCGAGACCGCCATGGCGGCGGTGGCGGCGGCGGAGACGGGGCATCTGGTGGTGGCGGCGATGCACACCGGAGACCCGGTGTCCACCATCGATCGGCTGATCGGGTTGTTCCCCCGGCCCTTGCAGGAGACCGCCCGGCTTCAGGTCTCCCACCTCATGCGCGGAGTGATCTCCCAGCGGCTCGTCGAGACCACCGAGGCGACCGGCCGGGTGCTGGCCACCGAGATCCTGACCGGAAACGCCAAGGTTCAGGAGTTGATCGCAAGCGATGCTCCTCGGGAGGCGCTCCTCGACGTGATCAAGGAGAGCGAGTTCTTCGGAATGCAGTCATTCGACCAGGCGCTGCTCGGGCTCGTGAAGCAGAAGCGCGTGTCCGTGTCGGGGGCGCTGGCCTTCGTTCGCAACACCCACGAGTTCCGGGCTCGCGCCTTGGAGGCGGGCGTCGACGTGTGACATCCCACCACGCCGATCCTTCCGGGTTCGGCGGCACCGGTCACTACTGTCGACCGCGATGATTCCCGAACGTCTGCGCTGGCTGTTCGACGGCGGCAGCGTCGCATCCCAACTCGGCGCGTTGTTCGACGGCACCGGCCACAGCCTCTACCTGGTGGGCGGGTCCGTCCGCGATGCCCTGCTCGGCCGTTCTCACGACGATCTCGACTTCACCACCGATGCGCGTCCCGATCGCATCCGCGAGATCGTGGCCGATTGGGCCGACTCGGTCTACACCGTCGGTGAGGCGTTCGGGACGATCGGAGTCCGCAAGGGTTCCGACCTCTTCGAGATCACCACGTTTCGTTCTGATGTGTATCGCGAGGAGAGTCGCAAGCCTCAGGTGACCTTCTCGGACTCGATCGAGGAGGATCTGCGCAGGCGCGACTTCACGATCAACGCGGTGGCGATCGCCCTGCCGGGTGCCGAGACGATCGATCCGTACGGGGGTCTCCTCGACATGGCCAACGCCGTGCTTCGCACGCCTGCCGATCCGCACCTGTCCTTCTCAGACGACCCTCTCCGGATGCTCCGGCTGTTTCGGTTCCAGGCCACCCTCGGCTTCGAACCGGATCCGGCGGCGGTGGCCGCGGTGGGGGAGATGTCCGATCGGCTCTCGATCGTCTCGGCAGAGCGCATCCGCGACGAGTTCTCGAAACTCGTCACGGCTCCCGATCCGGGCCCGGCCCTCGCCGCGCTGGTCGAAGCCGGTCTCAGCGACCAGTTCCTGCCCGAGTTGTCCCGGCTCGCCATGGAACAAGACCCGGTTCATCGCCACAAGGACGTCCTCGCCCACACGATCGCCGTGATGCAGAAGGCCAGCCCCAGCCTCCGGCTCCGCCTGGCGGCGCTCCTCCACGACGTCGGCAAGCCGGACACCCGGGAGTTCGGACCGAAAGGCGTGAGCTTCCATCACCACGAGGTGGTGGGAGCCCGCATGGCGCGCGACCGGCTGCGGGCGTTGCGCTATCCGAAAGACGTGGTGCGCGACGTTCAGCAACTGGTGTTCCTGCACCTGCGACCCCACACGCTCAAGATGGGCTGGACCGATTCCGCCGTGCGCCGCTACGTGCGCGATGCCGGCGATCTGCTGGCGGATCTGAACGAACTGGTGCGCTGTGACGTCACCACTGCCAATGAGCGCCGGGCGGTGACCATCCAGAGGAGGATCGACGAACTCGAGGTCCGCATCGACGAGCTGGCCCGTCAGGAGGAGATCGAGCGCCTGCGCCCGCCGATCGACGGCAACGAGGTCATGACCTATCTCGGCATCCCGCCCGGGCCGATGATCGGCCGGGTGATGCACCTCCTCCTCGAGCGCCGCATCGACGAGGGGCCCTTCTCCCCCGCCGAGGCGTACGACATGGTCCGCGTCTGGGCCATCGGGCAGGGTCTCGACGACCCCGGCCCGGCTCCGGTGGGGAGCGATCGGGATCCGGCGGGGAGCGAGGCGGATGAGGACCGACGAGGGGTACCGCCGGGCGAGTGACGGCGGCCACCGGTTGATCGCTATGCGCATATGCGTATACTGCCGGCACTCATGACAGTCCGTCTCTCTGCCGCGGTACTCGGGGCGTCGGGTTATGCCGGCGGCGAGGTCGTGCGTCTTCTCGACGACCACCCGGTGTTCGATGTCGTCCACCTGGGAGCCCACAGTCTCTCCGGGAGGCGGCTGGGCGAGGTGCATCCCCACCTCGCCGGCGGGGACCGGGTGCTGAGCTCACAGGAGCCGGACGCCGTCCCCGAGGTGGATGTGGTGTTCCTCGCACTCCCTCATGGCGCCTCGTGGGAGATCGGCCACGCACTCGCCGAGCGGGGGTGCACCGTCGTCGACCTCGGAAGCGACTACCGCCTGGACACCGACGCCCGCTACCGGGATGCGTACGGCTCTGCCCATCCGCTCCCCGACCAGCTCGGATCGTGGCGCTATGGACTGCCGGAGCTCTTCGACCTCGCGGGGGCCGATCGGATCGCCGCCCCCGGGTGCTATCCGACCGCCGTGGTGCTCTGTTTCGCCCCGCTGCTGGCGGCCGGGTTGGTGCAGGAGGGAGCGGTGGTGGTGGCCGACTGTCTGTCCGGCGTCTCGGGTGCGGGGCGGGGAGTGAAGGAGTCGCTGCTCTTCGGCGCCATCGACGAGGGAGTTCAGGCATACAAGGTCACCGAGCACCGGCACCGGCCCGAGATCGAAATGGCGCTCGGAGCCGCCAGCGGGAGGGAGCCGAAGGTGGTCTTCACGCCGCATCTCGTTCCGATGCTGCGCGGTGAACTGGCGACCGTCACCGCCCCCCTCGCCCGGCTCGACCTCGACGCCAGGGACGCCAGGGGGATCCTCGCCGACGCGTACGCCGGGAGACCGTTCGTCGAGATCATCGACACCCCCCCTCAGACCCGATGGGCGGTGTCGTCCAACCGGGCCTTCCTGACCGCATTCGTCGATCACCACGCCGGCGTGATCATCGCCCAGGGAGCCATCGACAACCTCGTGAAGGGGGCGGCCGGACAGGCCGTGCAGGCGGCCAACATCGCGTTCGGACTTCCCGAGGAGACCGGGTTGCCGCTGGCGGGGTGGATGCCGTGATCGGGGGAGTGACTGCTCCGGCCGGATTCTCCGCCAATGCCCTGCCGGCGGGCATCAAGAGTTCGGGTGATCTCGACCTGATGGCGCTCGTGGCCGACGAGACGGTGCCCGCGGCGGCGGTGTTCACCACCTCGCGAACGGCGGCCGCCCCTGTGCTCCTCAGCAGGGACAGGATCGCCGGCGGGCGGACGCGGGGGGTGATCGTCAACTCCGGCATCGCCAATGCGTCCACCGGACGCCGCGGCATGGAGGACGCCGAGTCCATGGCGGCCGCCCTCGCCCGCGAGGTCGGTGTCCCCGAGCGCGAGATCCTCGTGTGCTCGACGGGCACGATCGGCAACCGGCTTCCCATCTCGGACGTGGTCGACGCCGTGCCGGGGTTGGTGTCTGGGTTGGGCCGTACGCCGGACCACGCCTACGCCGCAGCCCGGGGGATCATGACCTCCGACTCGGTCCCCAAGCAGTTCTCCGCCGAGGTCGGCGGGTACACGATCGGGGGGATGGCGAAGGGAGCGGGGATGGTGCGCCCCGACCTGGCCACCATGCTGGCCTTTCTGACGACCGACGCGGTCGTGTCCCCCGACGTCGCAGCCGGGGCGCTGCGCAGAGCGGCCGATGTCACCTTCAACGCCTTGAACATCGATGGCTGTCAGTCCACCAACGACACGGTGCTGCTGATGTGTTCGGGTCTGTCGGGGGTCGAGCCGGATCCCGCATCCTTCGCAGACGCGCTGGGGGCGGCGTGCGGGGACCTGGCCGCCCAGATGGCCAGGGACGCCGAGGGTGCCTCCCGCGTGGTGATCCTCGACGTCTCGGGCGCCCCGGACGAAGCCACCGCCCGCCGGCTGGGAATGGCGATCGCCGACTCGGCGCTGGTCAGGTCCTCGTTCTACGGGGCGGATCCGAACTGGGGAAGGCTGGTGGCGGCGATGGGAACGGCGGGCGTCGAGATCGACGGAGACGCCATCGAGATCGCCTACGACGGCACCGTCATCGCGTCTCGGGGGGTGGCCGTGCCGGTGGACGAGGACGCCCTCAGTTCCCGGATGACGGGGGACTTCACGATCGGGATCACGGTTGGATCAGGTCCCGGCCGGGCCGCAGTGACCACCACCGATCTCACCCCCGAGTACGTTCGCTTCAACGGAGAACGCTCATGACCGTCGGACACGGGGCCCCTCGCCCCGCCAAGGCCCGCATCGCCAATTCGATGGGCAAGGCATCCATCCTGATGGAGGCGCTTCCCTACATCCAGCGCTTCCGCACCCATGTGGTGGTGGTCAAGTACGGCGGTTCCACCATGGAGGACCCGGCGCTCCGCACCAGCTTCGCCGGCGACATCACACTGCTGGCGACCGTGGGGATCCACCCGGTGATCGTTCACGGCGGCGGCCCCCAGATCGACGAGGCGATGGCCAGAGAAGGCATCGAGCCCCGGTGGATCGACGGGTTGCGGGTCACAGACGCAGCCACCATGCGCGTCGTCCAGCGCGTCCTGGTCGGCGAAGTCAACGCCGACATCGTCCGGCTCCTGGCGGGTCACGGGGCCCATGCCATCGGGATCAACGGACTCGATGCCAACCTGCTGACGGCCGTCCCCCGCGACGAGCGCCTCGGATTCGTCGGTGACATCGAGCGCGTGAACGGAGACGTGGTTCGGAGGCTGCTGGGCGACGGCCTGGTCCCGGTGATCGCCCCGATCGCCCGCGGCGCCGACGGGGAGATCTACAACATCAACGCAGACACGGCGGCGGCGGCCATCGCCACCGCCCTCGGCGCCCGCAAGCTGGTCTACCTGACGGATGTGGAGGGGGTCTATGCCGATCCTGCCAGCCCGGACTCGCTGATCGCCCGCATGGACGTCACCCGGCTCTGGCAGCTCCTCGAGACGATGAGCGGGGGAATGCTTCCGAAGCTGCAGTCGGTCGCGGGGGCTCTCGACGGCGGCGTCACCCGCGCCCACATCCTCGACGGCCGCGTCCAGCACGCGCTGCTCCTCGAGATGTTCACCCGGGAGGGGGTCGGAACGATGATCACCCAGGACGGAGATGATCGACCGTGAGTTCGATCATCGAGCGAGAGCACCGGGCGGTGATGCAGACCTATGGGCGAACCCCGGTGGTGTTCGTCGAAGGCCGGGGATCCTGGCTCTTCGACGAACACCGGAAGAGGTACCTGGACTGTCTGACAGGCCTGGCCGTGGTCTCTGTTGGTCACGCCAACCCGAGGGTGGCCGAGGCGGTCAGCGAGCAGATGCGCAGGCTCGTCCACGTCTCCAACCTCTACTACACCGAGCCGATGGTGCAGTTGGCCGAGAAGCTCCGCAGCCGCTCCGGTCTCGATCGCATCTTCTTCGCCAACTGCGGGGCAACCGCCAACGAGGCGGCGATCAAGCTGGCCAGGCGGTGGGGTCAGACGACGAAGGGGGATCACTGCTACGAGATCGTGTCGCTGAACGACTCGTTCCACGGCAGGAGTCTGGCGACGCTGGCCGCCACCGGACAGCCCGCCAAACAGGCCACCTTCCAGCCGCTGCCGCCCGGGTTTCGCCAGGTTCCCGGCGGAGACCTCGCGGCGATGGAGGAAGCCGTGAACGCCTCGACCGCAGCGGTGATGGTGGAGACGACACAGGGGGAGGGAGGCGTCGTACCTCTGTCGGCCGGGTATCTGACGGCGCTCCGGGCGCTGTGCGACGAGCGACAGGTGCTGTTGATCGTCGACGACGTCCAGGCAGGCATGGGGCGAACCGGGTCGTGGTTCTCGTGGCAGCAGCTGGGATTCGCCCCGGATATCGCCACAGTGGCCAAGGCGCTCGCCAACGGCCTGCCGATCGGTGCTGCCATGGCCGGCGAAGCCGTGGCGGAAGCGTTCCGGCCGGGAGACCACGCCACGACCTTCGGGGGAGGCCCGGTGGTCTGCGCCGCCGCCAACGCCGTGTTCGCCGAGATGGAGGATCGCGACGTCCTCGCCAATGTCGCCGCCCGGAGCGAGCAGTTGCGGGCCGGCCTGGAGTCGCTGGCCGGGGTGGCGTCGGTGCGGGGACGTGGACTGCTGTGTGCGGCGGTGCTCGAGGATGATCGTGCCGCAGAAGTCGCGGCGACGGCCCTGGCAGCCGGTCTGATCGTCAATGCCGTCCGTCCGGACGCCGTCCGTTTCGCCCCGCCCCTCACCATCACCGAGGACGAGGTCGCCACGGCAGTCGGTCTGTTCGGGGATTCGCTCTGACCGTCGGGGGTCCGAGCCGTCGTCGGTGACGGCCCAGGCCTCGGCGTGCTCACACCTCGAACGCCGGCATGGATACGTCGCCTCGCCCTTCGTCACCCGGTGTGACGGCGCGCCTCACGGGTGAGTCGAAGCGGGCGAACGGTGGCGATCAGCCGGTGAGGCGCTCGTTGCTCGCCGCCCGCTCCTCGGCGATCGATCTCAGTTCCGCCGCGACTTTGGGGTGCTTTTCGACCAGACCGGCGAAGGCCCTTCCGCTCATCACGAGCATCTTCGATGCGGCGGACGTGACCACGGTCGCGGTTCTCTTCCCCTTCTTCAGCAACGCCATCTCGCCGAGCACGGCTCCCGGTCCCACCTCGCCGACCTTCTCGCCCCCGATGACCACGTCGGCGGCCCCCTCGACGATGATCATGAGCTCGTAGGGGAACGATCCCTCGGTCATCAGTGTCGTCCCTGCCGCCATCTCCACGTCGTCGATGAACGGGGCGAGAGCCCGCAGCTTGCGGTCCCCGAGCTGCGCGAACAGGGCGCTCGTCATCATCCGGTCGATCTTCGGGTCCCTCTTCCGCATCTCTGTGCCTCCGCAATGGTCGTGCGCGGTCGCTGACACTAGGGCGCGGATGCCGGCTCCAGTGCCGGAATGCACCGGATTTCCACGGAGCCGGGCTCCGGCCGCCTCCCACTACGCTCGGCTCATGACGCTGCCTACCTCCTCTGCGGCCGAATTCGTGGTCATCCAGGACGGATCGGCGCGACCCAATGTCCGGTCCTCCGTGTCGCTGATCCGCGACGGTGAACACCTGATCGTCGTCGATCCGGGGATGGCTCCCTCGCAGAGAGCGATCCTCGGACCACTGGCGCGTCTCGGAGTGGAGCCGGCTCAGGTCACCGACGTGATCATCAGCCACCATCACCCAGACCACACGGTCAACGTCGGCCTCTTCGGCGAGGCCAAGGTCCACGACCACTGGGCGACCTACCACTTCGACCAGTGGCGTTCCCGGTCCGCCGAGGGGTTCTCGGTGTCTCCTTCGGTGGTGTTGTGGGAGACGCCCGGTCATACGCCCCAGGACATCAGCACGCTGGTGGGCACCCCTGACGGCCTCGTGGTGTGCACCCACCTCTGGTGGTTCGCCGAGGGCCCGGAGGACGACCCCCTGGCGGCCGACAGCGGTGCACTCCACGCCGGGCGCGCCCGGGTGCTCGCCGCCCATCCGGCGATGATCGTCCCCGGGCACGGGCCTGCATTCGAACCGACCGGATCGACCCCCCGTTGACTCCGTATTCCGGTCTCACCGTGCGCGGACGGGCGATGCGTCTGCGGCGGTTGGTGGACGAGGCCTTGGTCGAGTACGCCATCGAACCGGTTCGGGTTCGGTTGCTCACCAACGACTTCAACGGCATCTTCCGGGTCGACACCGCCGATGGTGACAGGGTGGTGGTGCGGGTGGTGCTCCCCTCCGGAGGCCACCAACCCCATCAGGTCGCAGCCCAGGCGATGTTCGCCGAGGCGGTGGCCGGTGGCACCGATCTCCTGGTGCCAGTCCCGATTCGCAACAGGCGGGGCGACCTGGTCACGGTCGCCTCCGCCCCCGGTGTACCGGAGCCCCGCATGTGCCTGGTGACCTCGTGGGTGCCAGGGGTGGACCTGGCGGAGCGGATGTCGACAGGAAACTGGGAGAGGCTCGGTCGGCTGATGGCCAGACTCCACACGTTCGCAGAGTCGTGGTCGCCGCCGGATGGGTTCGAGACCATCACCTACGACCGGGTGGTCCATTTCGGTGAGCCGGTGGTGTTGTTCGAACCCCAGGCCGAGGCGGTGCTCTCCACCGAGCAGCAACGGGTCCTCGAACGGGCGATCGACAGGATCGACGCTCGGATCGCCTCGCTCTCCGGTCCGCGGATCGTCACCCACGGCGACCTGCACCAGTGGAACGTGAAGGTGGATCGCACCAGGCTTCACCCGATCGACTTCGAGGACCTGCAGTGGGCCCATCCACTCCAGGACGTGGCGACCACGTTCTATTACCTCCGCAGGCGAGACGATCGCTCGGAGTTGGCCGGGGCGTTTCGGCGGGGATACGCCGAGACTCGCCCGTGGGTCGAGGAGGAGGCGGGCGAGGTGGCGGCCCATGTGGTTGCCAGGGGAATCGACCTGGTCAACTTCGTGATCTGGTGTCCCGAGGAGGATGCGGGCGAGTACCGCGAACTGATCGACGGTGTGGTGGAGGCGGCGAGGGGACTGGGGTGACCGGACCGAGGGCCAGGGTCACGGCTTGAGTCGCTATGCGCATATGCGTATAATGCCGTCTTCGCCCATGTCGACCACCGCCGCCCGCCGCCGCATCATTCGCAGCCTGATCCTCGAGCGCTCGATCGGGAGTCAGGCAGAACTGGTCGAGATCCTGGGCGAGAAGGGGCACGAAGTGACCCAGGCCACCGTGTCGAGAGATCTCCACGTGATCGGTGCCGTCAAGCACGACGGCGATCACTACGTGCTCGGCGGTCGATCCGACCCGGACGAGGCGATCGCCTACCTGGCCCGCACGGTCGACGAGTTCGTCGAGTCGATCCAGGCGAGCGGCAATCTCGTCGTGCTGCGCACCCCACCCGGGGCCGCCCAGGTGGTGGCGGCCGCCATCGACGGCGCCCGCCTTCCGGAGGTGGTCGGCACGGTCGCCGGCGACGACACCATCCTGGTGATCGCATCCGAGCGCGCCTCCGGGCGGGCACTCGCATCCAGACTCGAAGACACAGGAGCCAATCCATGAAGGTGGTACTCGCCTACTCCGGCGGCCTCGACACGTCGGTCATCCTCACCTGGCTGAAGGAGGAGTACGACGCGGACGTCATCGCCTACACCGCCGACATCGGTCAGGGGGAGGAGGTGGCCGAGGCGAAGGCGAAAGCCATCGCCACAGGCGCCTCGCAGGCCATCGTCGAGGACCTCACTCCCGAATTCGTGTCTGAGGCGGTGTTCCCCGCCATACGGGCGAACGCCGTGTACGAGAACTACTACCTGCTCGGGACGTCGCTCGCCCGCCCCATCATCACCAGGGGAATGATGCGGGTGGCGAGAGAGCACGGAGCGGACGCCATCGCCCACGGCGCCACCGGCAAGGGGAACGACCAGGTTCGGTTCGAGCTCTCCGCCTACGCCATCGACCCGGACATCCGGGTGATCGCCCCTTGGCGGGAGTGGAAGCTGCGCGGCCGGGCCGATTGTGTCTCATACGCCCAGGCGCGGGGGATCCCGGTGCCGGTCACCAAGGAGAAGCCCTATTCGATGGACGCCAACCTGCTCCACATCTCCTACGAGGGCGGGGTGCTGGAGGATCCGTGGGAGGGGCCTCCGCCCGGCATGTTCCGGATGACGAAGGACCCCGAGGACGCTCCGGACGAGGCGCAGTCGGTGACCGTCACCTTCGAGAGGGGAAACCCGGTCGCCCTCGACGGCCAGGAGCTGTCACCCGTCGATCTGCTCACGAGGGCCAACCAGATCGCCGGCGCCCACGGGGTGGGACGGGTGGACATCGTGGAGAACCGCTTCGTGGGGATGAAGAGCCGGGGCGTCTACGAGACCCCGGGAGGGACCCTTCTCCATCATGCCCACCGGGCGGTGGAGTCGATCACCCTCGACCGCGAGGTGGCCCATCTCCGCGACGAGCTGGTGCCCCGCTATGCCGAGATGGTCTACAACGGGTTCTGGTTCGCTCCCGAGCGGGAGGCTCTCCAGAAGTTCATGGACGACATCCAGAGGCGGGTCAACGGCGAGGCGCGCCTCAAGCTCTACAAGGGCAACTGCACGATCGAGGGACGCCGGTCCGCCAAGCACGCCCTGTACGACCACCGCACCGTCACCTTCGAAGAGGACGAGGGCGTGTACGACCAGGCAGACGCCGCCGGGTTCATCCGTCTGAACGCCCTGCGTCTGCGCCGCCTGGCCGAAAACAGGTTGGGAGAAGGAGAGTGAGCGTGCGGCTCGTGACCCTGGACCCGGGATTCGGGACCGGAACTGGGCCGGAGGCGCCGTGACTCTCTGGGGCGGCCGGTTCGACGAAGGGCCCAGCGAGCTTCTGTGGGACTACACCGTGTCGGTCGCCGACCGTCGGCTGCTGGTGGACGACGTGGAGGGGTCCATCGCCCATGTGGGGATGCTCGCCAAGGTGGGAATCCTCGCGGCACAGGAATACGAGGACATCATCGCCGGGCTCAGACGGATCCAGGCCGACGCCCTCGACGGGACCTTCGAGTTCCTCGACACGGACGAAGACGTCCATTCGGCGGTCGAGCGGCGCCTGATCGAGCTGGTGGGCGAGGTGGGCAAGAAGCTGCACACCGGGCGGTCCCGCAACGACCAGATCGCCCTCGACATCCGCCTCTACCTCCGCAGGGCCGCCCGGGATCGGGTCGAGCAGCTGTCGTCGTTCGGGCTGACGCTGGTGCGGCTCGCCGGCGAGCACGCCACCACCATCGTTCCCTCCTACACCCACCTGCAGCAGGCGCAGGCCGTCCCGCTCGGCCACCATCTTCTCGCCTACGCCTGGATGGCCCAACGCGACCGGCTGCGGTTCAAGGACCTCATCGACCGGCTCGGGGTGTCTCCGCTCGGGGCGGGGGCATCGGGGGGTTCGAGCCTGCCGCTCGATCCGGTCGAGTCCGCCACCCGGCTCGGCTTCGGGGTGGTCTTCGCCAATTCGATGGACGCCGTGGCTTCCCGGGATCTCGTGGCCGAATACGCCTGGTGCTGTGCCCAGGCGATGGTCCATGCCTCCCGCCTGGCGGAGGAGCTGGTGCTGTGGGCCACCTCCGAGTTCGGCTGGGTCACGTTCGGCGACGACTACACCACCGGCAGCTCGGCGCTGCCCCAGAAGAAGAACCCGGACATCGCCGAGCTGGCGAGGGGCAAGTCGGCCGGTGCGATCGGCGAGCTGATGGCACTGCTCACGTTGCAGAAGGGTCTGCCGCTCACCTACAACCGGGACCTGCAGGAGGACAAGGAACACGTCTTCCGGGCCGACGACACGCTGGCCGGCACGCTGGCCGCGCTCACCGGGATGCTGGAGTCGGCCGAGTTCCATCCGCCGGAGCCTTCACCATGGGTGACCGCCCTGGACCTGGCCGAGGCGCTGGTGTCCCGGGGCGTCCCGTTCCGGGAGGCCCACGGGGCGGTGGGCCGCCTGGTCACCGCCCTGCTCGCCGACGGGCGCGATCTCGGTCAGGCCACCGAGGCCGACCTGCTGAACGCCGACGATCGCTTCGAGCGCGAGGATCTCGTCCGGATCGACGTCCGCGATTCGGTCGACCGCCGGATCACGATGGGCGGCGGCTCGGTCGAGTCCGTCCACCAACAGATCGACGCCCTCCGCGCCCTCCTCACCTGGGACTGACACACAGTCCCGACGCAGCTGGGGGTGGGGGTGATGGTCCCCCACGTAGGTGGGGGAAGGTCCCTGCGAGCCCGCAGGGCTCGGTGGTAGGGGGATCGGTCCCACCCACCAGGCGGTACCGTGACCACATCCGTGTGGTGGCTTGGGGCGCGGGCGCGACATCCCGTGCAGCCGGCGTGTGAGCCATGGACACACCAGCCATGACCACTGACCGGTTGGCCACGGCGCCGCAGGCGCCGGAGTACCATCGCCGCGGTGGACCGCGAAACCCTCATCAGGACCATCACCTCCGAGGTGCTCGCCCAGCTCGCCCCGGGCGAATGCGAGAACTGCGGAGGTACCTGCGCCGCCCACAGCCCGGACAAGGTGCGGTCGATGGTGGCGAACGGCGCCGGTCGGGTCTCCTATCGCGGCCATGGTCCTGCCGTCCCCTCCGACCTGGCCGGATTCATCGATCACACCCTGCTCAAGCCGGACGCGTCGTCTGCGGACATCGATCGGCTCTGCTCCGAAGCGGTCGAGCACGACTTCGCCGCCGTCTGTGTCAATCCCGCCTGGGTGAGGCGCGCCGCCGAGAAGGTGAAGGGATCGAGGGTTCGGGTGGCGTCGGTGGTGGGGTTTCCCTTCGGTGCGACCTACCCCGAGATCAAGGCGATGGAGGCCCGCCGGGTGCTGCGTGACGGCGCCCGCGAGGTGGACATGGTGATCAACATCGGGGCGCTCAGGTCCGGCGACCACGACCTGGTGCGGGATGACGTCGCCAGGGTGTCCGACGCCTGTCACGAGGTGGGGGCGCTCAACAAAGTGATCATCGAGACCGCCCTCCTCACCGACGAGGAGAAGGTGGTGGCCTGCCATCTGGCCAAGGAGGGGCGGGCCGACTTCGTCAAGACCTCTACCGGCTTCGGCGGCGGCGGCGCCACGGTTCGCGACGTGCTCCTGATGCGGGAGACGGTCGGCCCCAAGCTGGGAGTGAAGGCCTCGGGAGGCGTTCGAGACAAGAGCGCCGCAATGGAGATGATCGCCGCCGGGGCCACCAGAATCGGGGCGTCCGCCTCGGTGGCAATCGTGTCTGGAGGGACCTCGAATGAACGGTATTGACCTCAGGGCGTTCGCCTTTCTCGACAGCCTTCAGCCGCAGTACGCCGCGTTCATCGGCACCACCGCCCAGGGCTTCCTGCCACTGGCCTACGAGGCGTCCCTGTTCGTCGAGATCTCGCCCGGAATAGAGATCAATCGGCTCACGGACGTCGCGCTCAAGGCGACAACGGTCAAGCCGGGAATGCAGATCGTCGAGCGGGTCTTCGGCCTGCTCGAGATCCACTCGCCGGACCAGGCGGAGACCCGGGCAGCCGGGGCGGCCATCCTTGCCGAGATCGACCACGTCGAGAACGACCGGCGCAAGCCCAAGATCCTGTCGAGCCAGATCGTCCGCCGCGTCGACGACCACCAGGCCCAGCTCATCAACCGGATGCGCCACGGGCAGATGCTGATTCCCGGTCAGACGCTGTACGTGCTCGAGTGCGAGCCGGCCGCATACGCCGCCCTCGCCGCCAATGAGGCGGAGAAGGCTGCCAACATCAACGTGCTCGAGGTACGGGCGTTCGGCGCGGTCGGCCGGGTGTACCTCGGTGGCGAAGAGCGCGACATCGACGTCGGCTGGCGAGCGGCGGTCGCGGCACTCGAAGGTCTGGAAGGACGAGAAGACTGAGACAGGCGAAGGAGAGGAGGCCGTCATGGCCGATGCACTTGGAATGATCGAAGCCAGGAGCTTCGCGGCGATGGTCGAGGCGGCCGACGCAATGGTCAAGGCGGCCAAGGTCGAGTTGGTGAGCTACGAGAAGACCGGCGGTGGGTACACGACCGCCATCGTGCGCGGCGACGTCGCCGCCGTGAAGGCGGCGGTCGAGGCCGGGATCCGCGGCGCCGAGCGGGTGGGCGAAGTCGTCGCCAGCCATGTCATCGCCCGTCCCCACGCCAACATCGACGAGGTGCTTCCGCTGGGCCGGCAGGGCGAGGGCGAGTAGTCCGCCGTGCTGCTGGGACGGGTCGTCGGGACGGTGGTGGCGAGCCGCAAGGAGGCGCGGCTGGCTGGGCTCACGTTCCTGCTGCTCCGCCAGGTCGACGTCGAGGGAGCCGAGACGGGCGCATATGTCGTCGCCGCAGACGCCGTCGGGGCGGGGGTCGACGAGATCGTCATGTACGCCACCGGCAGTTCCGCACGTCAGACCACCCAGACGGACGCCCGTCCCTGCGACGCCGTCGTGATGGCCATCGTGGACACATGGGAGGTCGGCGGTGACGTCAAGTACCAGAAGTAGCCCGTGACGACGATCTCCTCGGACCAGATAGCCCGGATCATCGAGACGGTCGATCGGCGGCTGGGAGAGGTGGCGTCGAGCCCGCGACCGGCCGAGGCGTCTCGAGTCCGGGGCGAGGAGGGGCTCGAGCCGCTCGGGGACGGGATCCATCGGACCATCTCCGATGCGGTGGCCGCAGCCAGGCGCGCCCAGGGCGAGTACTCGAAGCTGGGGCTGGCAGCGCGGCACAGGGTGGTCGAGTCGATCCGGAGCTCGATGCTCTCCCACGCCGAGGATCTCGCCCTCCGGGCCCACACCGAAACGGGCCTGGGGAGGTACGAGGACAAGGTCAAGAAGAACCGACTGGTCACGACCAAGGCGCCGGGACCCGAAGACCTCGAGCCGCAGGCCCAGACCGGGGACGAGGGGATGGTGCTCATCGAGTGGGCCCCGGTGGGGCTGGTCGGCGCCATCACCCCCACCACCAACCCGACGTCGACGATCATCAACAACACGATCTCGGTGGTCTCGGCGGGGAACGCCGTCGTCTTCAACGTCCACCCGAACGCCAAGCGGGTCTCTGCCTACAACATCAAGCTCTTGAACCAGGCGATCACCGCCGCAGGCGGGCCGGCGGATCTCGTCACCGGCATTCCGATGCCCACCATCGAGTCGGCCAAGGAGCTGATGCATCACCCGGACATACGGGTGCTGCTGGTGACCGGCGGCCCTGGCGTCGTCAGCGAGGCGTTGAAGACCGACAAGCGGGCGGTGGCGGCCGGTCCGGGCAACCCGCCGGTGGTCGTGGACGAGACCGCCGACCTGGAACGGGCGGCGGCCCACATCGTGGCGGGGGCCTCGTTCGACAACAACATCATCTGCACAGACGAGAAGGAGGTGATCGTTGTCGCCTCGGCGGCCGAGCGCCTCGTCCGGTCGATGGAGCGGGCCGGTGCGTACGTGCTCAAAGAGCATGAGCTCCGCCGTCTTGAGCGGGTGATCTTCACCGAGCTGGGTCCGCCGGGAAAGCCCGGTCACATCAACCCGGCCTGGATCGGCCAGAACGCATCGAAGATCCTCGCGGAGATCGGCGTCACCGTGGGAGATGAGCTGCGGTTGATCGTGGCGGAGGTCCCGATCGAACACAGTCTGGTGTGGACCGAGCAGATGATGCCGGTGCTGCCGGTCGCCCGGGTGCCGAACGTCGACGCCGCCATCGAGTTGGCGGTCAGAGCAGAGCACGGATTCCGCCACACGGCCGGCATCCACTCCACCAACGTCGACACCATCACCCGGATGGCTCAGGCGATGAACTGCTCGATCTTCGTCTCGAACGGTTCGTTCTTCGCCGGTCTGGGTGAGGGCGGGGAGGGCTATTCCTCGTTCTCCATCGCCAGCCCCACCGGAGACGGCCTCACCCGTCCCCGGACCTTCAGCCGGCCCCGCCGGGTCACCATGGTCGGATCGCTGAGGGTGGTGTGATGCGCCCGGCGCTCGCCATCATCGAGTTCGACTCCATCGCGGTAGGGATCGAGGCCGGGGATGCCATGGCCAAGAGGGCGGTGGTCGACCACCTGCGGGCCGGAACGGTTCATCCCGGGCGCTACCTGGTGCTGATCGCCGGGCCGGTGGGCGAGGTCGAGGAGGCGTTCGCCGCCGGGCGCATGGTCGGTCAGGGTTCGATCTCCGATTCGATGCTGCTGGCAGACATCGACCAGCGGGTGGTCGACGGACTGGTGGGGGTGCGGGCGGTCGGAGCCGGCGAGGCCATCGGCGTCGTCGAGACCCGTTCCGTCCCGGCGATCATCGAGGCGGCAGACGCCGGCGTGAAGGGCGCAGAGGTGACCCTCAGAGAGGTGCATCTCGCCGACGGACTGGGGGGCAAGGGCTATCTGCTGTTCAGTGGCCCCGTCTCGGAGGTGGAGGTCGCCGTCGACCTGGCCGTGGAGCGCGCCGGGGAGCGGCTCGTGGCGTCGAGGGTCATCTCCCAGATCCACGACGAGATGGATGAGAATCTGATCGACGCCCGCCGTTTCGCCGACCGGACGAGACCGTCGTGAAGCTGGCCCGGGTCATCGGGACGGTTGTTGCCACCGAGAAGACACCCCATCTGGAAGGCGTGAAGTTCCTCATCATCCAGCCCCTCACCAAGCGGCTCGAACCGTCCGGCGAGCCGGTGGTGGCCGCGGACGGAGTGGCGATGGCAGGGCCGGGGGACATGGTCTACTTCGTGGGCTCGCGCGAGGCCGCCCAGGCGATGCCCGAGCCCTTCGTTCCGGTGGATCACGCGATCGTCGGCATCGTCGATCAGGTGGCGCACGGGGGCGCGACGTGAAGCTCGCCAGGGTGTCGGGGACCGTCGTCTCCACCATCCACTCGCCGGTGTTCGCCGGGCGGCGCCTGCTGCTCTGCGACTATCTCGATGCGGGCGGCGAGGTCACAGACGACTACGTGATCGCCGTGGACGTCGTCGACGCAGGACCGGGCGAGATTGTGCTGATCATGGACGAGGGGAACGGCGCCCGCCAGATCCTGGAACAGGCGGTCGCCCCGGTGCGGGCCATGGTGGTGGGAATCGTCGACGAGGTCCAGGGCGGCTGAACCGGACATCGGCCGGGGGCCGCGCCGGCACGACTCCCTCCGGGCCGGATGCGTCGACGACCTCGTCCGGGATGCGAGATCTGCCGACCGGGGGTCACAGGAAGACGACGACCAGCGGGTAGGTGGCCAGAAGCAACAGGCCCTGCCAACGGTCGAGCCGGTCGCCGACCACGGCGAGGAAACCGGCGAGCAGAGACACTCCGAGCATGGCGAGGAGGGGCCCGTGGAAGTCCTCGGTGAACGCACCGTTGCCGACGATGCCCGCAACGCCTCCGACGCCGAGCGCATTGAAGAGGTTCGACCCGAGCACATTCCCGAGGACGAGATCGTTCTCGTTGCGCCGGGCGGCGGCGAGGGCGGTCGCCAGTTCCGGCAGCGATGTCCCGATGGCGACCAGCGTGAGGCCGATCACCGCTTCTGAGATCCCGAGCTCCTGGGCGATCTCCTCGGCACCGGTGACCAACAGCCGCGCACCGAGCAGCGTGAGCCCGAGCGACGCCATCCCCAGGCCCACCTCCAGGCCGGGGCGGACGGCCTCGCTGCCTGTCAGATCGTCGACTTCGGCCGCCACGTCTCCGTTGCCCCCCATCCGGGACCAGTAGGTCATCAGCCCGAGGGCCAGGAACAGCGACGATCCGAGGACCACCCCTTCGACGACCCCGAGCCGGTTGTTCCACGCCAGACCGACCAGGAGCACCGACCCGAGGAACATCAGCCTTCCCTCGCGTTTGAGAACGAGGCGCTGGCCGACGATCGGCGAGAGGATGACGCTCGTGCCGAGGACCAGCGAGAGATTGGCGACGTTCGATCCGACGATGTTGCCGAGCGCCAGATCCATTCCCGCCGGCCGGGCGGCGGCCAGCCCGGAGACCAGCATCTCGGGGAGAGACGTGCCGAGGCCGACCACCACCGCTCCGATGAGGATGGGAGACAGCCCCCACAGCCGCGACAATCGGGCTGCGGCGAGGACGAGCCGATCCGCGGCGAAGGTGAGCAGGAGCAGCCCGGCCAGGACCTGGACGACGGCGACAGCTGAGATGGACATTTGGCCCTCACGCTAGAGGCACACGCCGCAGGGGCACAGCCGGTGGGGAGGCCGCCGTCGACGATGTCGGGTAGCGTCATCCGGTGATGGCGCTCCCAAAACGATTCGTCGATGTCCTCGGCGCCCGTATGGCATACGTGGAGGCCGGCCAGGGCAGGCCGATCGTGTTCCTGCACGGAAACCCGACGTCGTCCTACCTGTGGCGCCGGGTCATTCCAGAGCTCGCCGGCAGTGGAAGGTGCATCGCCCCGGATCTGATCGGCATGGGCGACTCGGACAAGGTCGGCGGCACCTACCGTTTCGTCGATCACCGTCGGTATCTCGATGCGCTGCTCGAGGCGCTCGATGTGAGCGAGGACGTGGTCCTCGTCGGCCACGATTGGGGTGGTGCGCTGGCCTTCGACTGGGCCAACCGGCACCGGAGTGCCGTCGCCGGCATCGCCTACATGGAGACGATCGTGGCACCTCTGTGGTGGGAAGACTGGCCGCAGGCGGCGGCGGGGATCTTCCAGGCGATGAGATCGGACGCAGGGGAAGAGATCGTCCTCGACAAGAACGTGTTCGTGGAGCGGATCCTCCCTGCGTCGGTGCTCGAACCGCTCGACGAGGAGACGATGGCCGAATACCGGAGGCCCTTTCTCGCCGCCGGCGAGGTTCGACGCCCGACACTCACCTGGCCCAGAGAGATCCCGATCGGTGGCGAACCGGCGGATGTCGCCGGGATCGTGGCCGACTACGCCGCCTGGCTCGCATCGTCACCGGTGCCGAAGCTGTTCGTCGACGCGGATCCGGGCTCGATCCTGGTGGGGCGCCAGCGCCGGGCCTGCGAGGCATGGGCCAATCAGTCGAAGGTGACCGTGCGCGGCTCCCACTTCGTACAGGAGGACTCAGGGCCCGAAATCGGTCGGGCTGTCGCCTCGTGGCTGTCGTCTCTCTGATCGGGCGCAGATGATCCTCGTCGCGCTGCCCGCCCTCACATTCGCCGTTGTGACGGTGCTGGGGTTCTTCGGCGGCTGGTGGTGGCCCCTGGACCTCCTCGCCAGCTTCCGCGCGCAGTACGCGGTGACGTTGACGGTGCTGGGCCTGGTGCTCGTCCTGGCGCGATGGAGGCGAACCGGCGCTGTCGTGTTGGTGGCGGCGCTGGCCAACGCCGCAGTCGTGGTCCCCCTGTACTTCGCCCCGACCATCGACGGGGTGCGGAGCGGGGAACGGCTGCTGGTGATGTCGTTCAACGTGAAGGCGGATGTGTCACTGTTCGAGCCACTGGCCGCGCTGATCAGACGCACCGATCCGGATGTGGTGTTCCTTCACGAGGCGACCCCGGGATGGGAAGAGCGCATGGCGGAGACCGATCTCGGATACCTGGTCGTTCCCACCCGCAACGCCGGAGTTCGCTTCGGGACACTGGTGCTCGCCCCGGCCGACGCCCGGGTGGAGGGATTCGGCTTTGCCGAGGCGGAGCCGCGTGCGGTCGAGGTGTCGATCGAAACCGGCCTCGGCCCCCTGACCCTCCTCGGCATCCACCCGCTCTCGCCGACGGACGAGCGGAGGGCCGACCTGCGCGATGCCCAACTCTCCTACGCCGCCGACTGGGCGAGGGCGACGCAGGGGCGGGTGGTGGTGGTCGGCGACTTCAATGTGACTCCCTGGTCGGCCGCCTTCGGGCGGCTGGTGCGCTCCTCCGGGCTCGCCAACTCCCAGCGCGGCTTCGGCGTGCAGTCGAGCTTTCCGGCCAATCTCAATCCGGTGTTGCGCGTCCCGATAGACCACCTGCTCTATTCGGACGGCCTCGCCGTGATCGACCGCCGGCTGGGACCGTCCCTGGGGTCGGATCACTACCCGCTGTTCGTCGAACTGGCGTTGGTCCGTTGAAGATGTGTCAAACTCAGGGCCGTGACACCCGAGAGTTCAGATGCCCGACCGATTTCGTGACCACCGTTCCGCGCTGGCGGAGAGAATCGGCGACGGAGGGATCGCCGTGGTTCCGGCCGCCACCGAGTCGGTGCGCAACGACGATGTCCACCACCCGTTTCGCCAGGACTCGGACTTCCACTACCTGACCGGGTTCGCGGAGCCGGATGCAGTCGCCGTGCTCACGCCGGGTCACCCGGACGGCGAGTTCCACCTCTTCGTCCATCCGCGGGACCGCGAGACCGAGATCTGGAACGGGTACCGGGAAGGCGTGGAAGGTGCGCTCACCCATCACCAGGCGGACTCCGCACATACGCTCTCCGAACTCGACGTGGTTCTCCCGCGGCTGATGATCGGGCGCGACACGCTTCACTATCGGCTGGGCAATCCCACCCATGACGATCGCATCACCCGGCTTCTCGCCACGGCCCGGGCGCACCGCGACCGCTACGGGAAGACGGTGCCGTCCTCGGTGGGCGATGTCAGCGTGCTGCTCGCCGATCTCCGTCTGCGCAAGAGCCCTGCCGAGGTAGAGAGCCTCGAGGTCGCCTGCGAGATCTCCGCGGAGGGTCACCGCGAGGCGATGCGGTTCTGCCGCCCCGGGATGTACGAGTACCAGGTGCAGGCGGCCATGGAGTACGTCTGGCGCGAGGCGGGCTCGGCGCGGAACGGCTACCCGTCCATCGTCGCCTCCGGCCCCAACGCCATCATCCTGCACTACACCGACAACGACCGGATGATCGAGTCTGGTGATCTGGTGTTGATCGACGCCGCTGCCGAGATCGACATGTACTCCTCGGACATCACCAGAACCTTTCCGTCCAACGGCCGCTACACCGCCGCGCAGCGGGCCGTGTACGACGTCGTGCTCGCCGCACAGCGTGCGGGGATCAGGGCGTCCCGGCCGGGGGCCACCCTCGATGACGTGCACCGGGCATCTCTCGGGGTGCTGATCGACGGGATGGTCGATCTGGGCCTCCTCCCGGCCGCCGCCGACGACGCCCTCGAGATGCACCTCTACCGGGAGTTCTTCATGCACGGCACCTCGCACTGGCTCGGGCTCGACGTCCACGATGCCGGGTCGTCGCGCATCGGCGGGGAGCACCGCCGGCTCGAACCGGGGATGTGCTTCACGGTGGAGCCGGGTCTGTACATCGGGGCCGAACGTCCCGAGGTCGAGTTCACGATGCTTCCCCACGACCTCGACAGCTGGATCGAGCGGCGGGTGATGCTCGGGTCGGAGGCGGCCAAGAAGGCGGAGCAGGCCGAGCGCAGCGACGCGCCGAAGGTCATGCACGAGATTCCGCCGGAGTTGCTGGGGATCGGCGTTCGAATCGAAGACGACATCCTCATCACCGAGGACGGCCACCGCAATCTCTCGGCGCTGGTGCCGGCCGACCCGGACAAGATCGAGCACCTGTGCGCCGAGGGCAGCTGGCTCCATCGGGAATAGTCGGTTTCCGACACCGGCGTCGGAGTGCCCGGGTCCCCCCGGGATCCCACCACCGTCACGGCGCGGTCGTCCGCCGATTCATCCAGCCGAGGGCGGCGAGCACCAGCGCCGCCCCGAACCACCCCAGGGCGTCCGGGCGCTCGCCGACGATCGCCACCCCGAGCACGAAGGCGGTGACCGGCTCGGCGAGCGACAGCGTGGCCACGGTGGCCACCGGGGTCGAGACCAGTCCGGAACCGAACAGCACGTAGGCGAGCGCCGTCGCCGCCAGTCCCAGCCAGAGCGCCGTCAGCGCCCCCGCCCCCGTCCTCACCCAGGCCAGATCGGCCCAGATCAGCAGGGGGCTCAGAACGAGCGCGCCTCCCCCGAACCCGATGGCCATCGCCGTCGAGGCGGCCACGACTGCCACCAGGCGCTCGGCGGCCACCGCGTACACCGCATAGGAGGCGCCGGCGGCGAGCGCGAGCATCACGCCACCGACCGCGACGACGTCTGGTGTGGAGATGAAGACCACTCCCGCAATGGCCACCACCGTGGACACCACCCACCGTCTGTCGGGGATGCGGCCGGTGAGCATCCACACGAGCAGCCCGGTCAGCGGAGGGGCGCTCCCGATCGCCACCACCGTTCCCAGGGCCACCCCGGTGGTCCGGACCGCCGCGAAGAAGCTCGCCTGGTAGAGCGCCACGCCGATCGCCATGGCAACCGCCCATCGCAGCGGGACCGAGCGGACGCCCCGGAACCCGCCCGTCAGGGCGGCGATCCCGACGAGCGCGACGGCCCCGACGGCCAGCCGCACCGCTCCGACGCTCAGCGGCGATGCGCCGGGGGCGCCCAGCTCCTGGGCGGTTCCCGTCGATCCCCACAGCACGGCTGCCAGGAGGACCAGTGCTGTTCCTCGACCTCGATGCATGCGCCGATGATCGCAGAGGGGAGCCGTGCGCCTGCTGTCCGATTGGAGCGACCCTCGTCGGTGATCGGGTCAGGTACCGGCCTCCGACCGGAGGGCGGCGAGGAATCGACGGACGCGTTCGGGGTCCGACGTCCGCGGCATCGGCGGAAGCGACCGGAGGATCAGTCGTCCGTACCGCTCGGTCGCCAGCCTTCGGTCGAGAACGGCGACCACCCCTCGATCGGTCTCGCTCCGGATGAGCCGCCCCACCCCCTGGGCGAGCAGCGTGGCCGCCCGGGGCAGGTCGACTGCGCCGAAGGCGGAGCCCCCGCGCGCCTCTACCGCCTCCCGCTGCGCCTGATGGAGGGGGTCGTCTGGCCGGGCGAACGGCAGCCGGTCGATCACCACGAGAGACAGCGAGGGGCCCGGGACGTCGATTCCCTCCCAGAAGCCCATCGTGGCCACCAGCGTGGCGGTCTCGTCCTGCGCGAACGACTCGAGCAGCTTCTTCTTGGGAAGATCGCCCTGGGCGAGAACCCGGAACGGGGGTGTTCCGAGCGCCTCAGACACCCGTTCGATCATCGCATGGCTGGTCGTGAGGATGAGGGCCCTGCCGCCGGCCTGGAGGGTCAACTCGGCCGCCTGTGCGGCGGCCTCCTCGGGCCACGTCGCCTCCCGCGGGTGAGGGAGCCCGGCGGCGACGTAGAGCAGGGTCTGGGCCCCGTAGTCGAAGCCGCCTTCGACCCGCAGTGCCCGGTACGTGCGCTCGACCGGCTCGTCGACGTCCTCCGCCAGCGGATCCTCCTCCCCCGAGCCCTCGACGAACCCGAGGCGCTGGGCGATGGGTGCGAAGGATCCGCTCAGGCGGAGCGTGGCGCTCGTCAGCACGGCCGGAAGGCGCACGAGCAGTGTGCGCGCCAGAGGCTGGTCGACCTCGATTGGCGCGATCCGGATGACGGGCCTGTCCGGTTCGGCCCAGGCGACGTGTCCGGCAGGGAGCTTGGCTGCCAGGGCGAAGTCCCCGGCCACGTGGCCGCCCTGTGTGGTGACCCGGGCGATGGCGCCTGCGCCCGGGTGGCCCTCTTCCACCGTGGGGAGCGCCTTCAACACCGTGCTCACCGCCTTGGCGGACCGGGAGATGATCTCGCCCACCGCACCTTCACCCGGATCCACTCGCTCGGCGGGGAGCGCGCGAAACAGGGTGGCCATGTCCTCGGCACAGGTCCGCACGACGGCGAGAGGGTCGGATCCCGAGCGGCCTTGCTCGACCAGACGGTGGGCGTTGTTGGCAAAGGCGATCAGACGGCCCGGCGAGACATCGACACCGAACGCGCTCGACAGAGCACCCTCCAGACGGTGCGCCTCGTCGATCACGACGGCATCGTGCTCGGGAAGGATGCGGCCGCCGGATGCCAGGTGGAGCCCGTACAGGTGGTGGTTGGTCACGATCACGTCTGCCGATCTGGCGCGCTCGAACGCGGCCTCCGCGAAACAGCGGTGTCCGGCGGGGCAACGGGCCGCGCCCGGGCACTCCATCCCGGAGACGGACACCTGCTGCCACGTCGTGTCCGGTATCTCCGAGTCGAGGTCTCCCCGTTCCCCGGTGGGGTGATCCGAGGCCCATCCGGCGATGGCGGCGACCGTGGCGAAGTCGTCGTCGGGAAAGAGGGTTGTGTCGAGGGGACGGTCGAGGCCGTCGCCGAATCGCTCGATCAGCTTGGCCATGCACACGTAGCTCTGCCTGCCCTTCACGATCGACCAGGTCAGGTCGCGCTTCAGGTGCTGGGAGAGGAAGGGGAGGTCGACCGTTGCCAGCTGGTCCTGCAGCGTCTTGGTGGCGGTCGCCACCACCGTGCGCTTCCCGGAGACGATGGCAGGCACCAGATAGGCGAGAGACTTGCCGATTCCCGTCCCGGCCTCCACGAGCAGGTGGCGCCGGTGCTCGAAGGCGTCCGCGACGGCCTCGGCCATCTGCTCCTGACCCGGCCGACGCTCGGCTCCTGGCTTGGCTGCGAGAACGCGCCGGAGGGCGGCGAGGGCATCACGGGAGCCGGACACAGCGGGAGTGTAGGAAGGCGGGGGGTCGCCGGCGGTCGGCGACGGTCCGCTGCAGGCCCCCGGGAGCGGATCAGGCGGCGTTGGGCACGACGTGGAGAAGGATGGCAACGAAGTGCACGGCGCTGGCCGCCACCACCATCACATGGAACAGCTCGTGGGAGGAGAACACCCCGGGGAACAACTGCGGCCGTCCCGTGAGCATGAACACCATCCCGATGGTGTACAGCAGGCCACCGACGGCGATCAGGATCACGGCGGACACGCCCAGGCGGTTCCCGATCTGCCACATGGGTATGACCGCCGCCCAGCCCATGACCGATTGGATCGTCACCGACAACCCGAGGCGGACCTGTTTCTGGGCGAACTTGAGGATGATCCCCACGGTGGCGGCGGTCCACACCGCGGTCAGGCTGGCCGATCGCCACGCTCCTTCGAGCGCCACTGCGGCGAACGGGGTGTAGGTCCCGGCGACCACGAGGAAGATGTTGGAATGGTCGAGGCGGCGCATGCGCAGCTTCCAGGTGTCAGACCAGGGCACCGAGTGGTAGAGGCTCGACGTCGTGTAGAGCACCACCAGGCTCCCTGCGTACACCGCCAATGCCACCCCGGTGGAGAGTCCGCCAGGGTTCAAGGCGAGCAAGGCGACCAGCCCGGCCAGTGACACGATCGCCGCCGTGCCGTGCAGGAATCCCCGCACGGGATTCTGCATCCTTCCGAGGGTGACCCGTTGCACGAGGCTCATCCTATCGGGGCCCGGCGCCAAGGCTTCCGCCTCGGCTCTCCGAACGCCGCCCGGTCGTCGGTAGCATGGTCCACGGAGGAAGCCGATGGCTCGACCCCCCGACATCCTGTACCGCCTCTACGAGGACCGGCTGCTCAAGTCGCTCGACCGCGACAGGTTCCCGCGTCACGTCGCAATCATCCTCGACGGGCATCGCCGGTACGCCCGCAGCGAAGGCCTTCCCAGCTACTCGGTCAGCTACCGCGCCGGGATGGCCCGCTTCGAGGAGTTCCTGACCTGGGCGGAGGACCTCGACATCCCGGCGATCACCGGATGGCTGCTGAGCCGGGAGAACCTCGACCGGCCTGCGGGAGAGCTCGACCCGTATTTCGACGTGCTGGTCGAACTGTTCGGCCGTCTGCCGGAGTTGTGCGATCGCTACGACATCCGGCTCCGTTTCGTGGGAAGCCTCGATCTGCTCCCGCAGCGGGTGGTGGCGGCCGCCAAGCGGGCGGAGGAGGCTCGGCCCTCAGGCACCCGCTGGCTGACGATCGCTCTCGGATACGGTGGCCGCCAGGAGATCGTGGATGCCGCCCGCGATCTCGTCGGCTCGCTGGTGGAGGAGGGCATCCCCGCCGATCAACTCGCCGATCGCATCGATGCCGAGTCCCTGGCGTCGAAGATGTACTCGCCCCACCTCCCCGACCCCGATCTCCTCATTCGGACGTCGGGAGAGTCCCGGGTGTCTGGCTTTCTGCTCTGGCAGTCCGCGTATACGGAGTTCGTCTTCGTCGACGTCTTCTGGCCTGCGTTCCGCCGGGTCGACTTCCTCCGGGCCCTGCGCGACTACACCCGCCGCGATCGCCGGTTCGGCAGGTGATCGTCGAGCACCGGGCGTCGGGTCAGTGCTCGTGCCCGTGCTCGTGCGACCCCTGACCGGGGTCGTCTGGTCCCACTCAACAGCCGGGTTCGCCGTGGTTGCCGCAGCACGACGAGCGGCGCGCCAGCTTGATGGCGTTGTTCTTGATGACGAGACGGGTTCGTTCGAACAGGGGAAGCTCGGAGTCCCGCCAGTTGGCGAGATACTGGCTCAGTCCGGGTCTGCGTGACATGACCGGAGCGTATCGTACGGAGCCACATGCCCGCCTCCGTCGATCGGCTCGATCCGTCACGTCGCTCTCGATCGGGTGCGTGGCTGGCGGCGGCCTCGGCGGTGGCATTCGCCTCGCTGGCGGTGTTCGGGCGGGAGGCATCCGCGGCGGGAATGCGGGCCGAGACGCTCCTGCAGTGGCGCTTCGGCGTGGCGGCGGCGGTCCTGGCCGCGGCCGGGATGCTCCGGCACCCCATTCCCGCCCGTCTGCGTCTCCTGTTGCTCGGCTCCGGCCTCATCTACACGGCCCAGACGTCGTTCTACTTCGCTGCGCTCGGGAGAATCACCGCCGGGACCACCGCCCTGCTCCTGTATCTCGCCCCGGTGTTCGTGGTGGTCTACGCCCGCCTCCTGGGGCGGCGGCCGTCCCGGCTCCAGATGCTGGCCGTGGCGATCGGACTGTCCGGTCTGGCCGTGATCGCCGGTCTGCCTTCCCGCGCCGATGCCGATCCGCTCGGACTGACGGCGGGAGCCGCCGCCGGGGCGACATTCGCCGGATACATCCTGGCCGGCGAGTTCGTCTTCGCCCGCGTCCCACCATTGGTGACGGCGGCGCACACCATGGTTGGAGCGGCGGTTGGGTTTCTGGCGGTGGACGTGGCGCGGGGAGGCGTCGTTGTCCTGCCGGCAGGAGCGGAGCAGTGGTGGATCGTGACGGGCACGGTGATCTTCCCGACCCTGGTCGCCATCCCCATGCTGTTTGCCGCGGTGAGCCGGATCGGGGCCGGACCGACCGCCATCATCTCGAACGCCGAACCGGTGGCCACCATCATCCTGGCGGCGATCTTCCTCTCCGAACCCGCTCGTCCTGTCCAGGTGCTCGGCGGGGCGTTGATCCTCACCGCCGCCTCCCTCGCCCAGCGGTCTGCGATGACGGCGCGGCCGGGACGGTCCAGGGTCTGAGGACGGCAGGGCTTCAGTCCACTCCGACTCCGTCCAGATGGCCGGTGGCGATGAGCCGGGACACCGCCTCGATGTCGACCCCGATCGGCCGATCGTCTTCCAGGGAGGGGACGACCGAGCGGATGGCAGCGTGGATCTGGCGGGTGCCGACTCCGGGTCGAAGCGGGGCGCGCTGGTCGACGCCCTGGGCGGCACACAGCAACTCGACCGCCAGCACCCGCCGCACGTTCTCGATGACCATCCACAGCTTGCGGGCGGCGCCGAATCCCATCGAGACGTGGTCTTCCTGGAGCCCGGAGGTGGGGATCGAATCGATCGAGGCCGGATGGGCCAGAACTCGCGTCTCTGCCACCAGTGCCGCCGCCGTGTATTGGGCGAGCATGAACCCCGAGTGGAGCCCGGGTTCCTTGGCGAGGAAGGGGCTCAACCCCGACGACCGGGTGGGATCGAGCATGCGATCGGTCCGCCGCTCGGAGATCGAGGCCAGCTCCTCCAGGGCGATGGCGAGGAAGTCGAGGGCGAAGGCGAGAGGCTGGCCGTGGAAGTTGCCTGCGGAGATCACCTCGTCGGTGTCGGCGAAGACGATCGGGTTGTCGACCACCGAGCCGAGCTCCCGCCCGAACACCTGGGCGGCGTGGGCGAGGGTGTCCCGGACCGCCCCGTGCACCTGGGGGGCGCAGCGGAGCGAGTAGGCGTCCTGGACGGCGTGGGTGAAGTCGTCGTGGTGGCTGGCCTCGATCTGGGATCCGTGCAGCAGCGACCGGATCCGCCGGGCCGATTCGGACTGGCCGGGGTGGGGGCGGAGCCGGTGGACTCGGGGGTCGTAGGGGCGGACCGATCCGAGCACCGCCTCTACCGTCAGCGCACAGGCCTGGTCGGCGACGTTCGCCAGGCGTTCCCCCTCCGCCAGGGCGAGGACTCCCATCGCCAGCATCCCCTCGGTCCCGTTGAGCAGGCTCAGCCCCTCCTTGGCCTGGAGATGCAGCGGCGCGATGCCGGTGCGGGCGAGCGCCTCTCCGGCCGGGAGCACCTCGCCCCGCATTCGAACCAGACCCTCGCCGATGAGCGGCAGCGCCAGATGGGCGAACGGGGCGAGATCCCCGCTGGCCCCCACCGACCCCTGACCCGGGACCGTGGGGAGGATGTCGTTGCGAAGCATCGCCAGGATGGTCTCGACCACCACGGGACGGACTCCCGAGTGCCCCTGGGCCAGTGTGCGGGCACGGAGGAGCAGCATCGCCCGAACGACGCGATCGGGGAGCAGGTCACCCACTCCGGCCGCGTGGGATCGGAGGAGTTCGTACTGGAGTTGATCCACCTGCGCCCCCGAGATGTGGGTGGTGGCGAGCGCCCCGAACCCGGTGGTGATGCCGTACACCACTCGCCCCTCGGCGATGGCGTGCTCCACAGTCGCCCGGGACGCCTGCATCCGGGCGATCGCCTCCGGCGCCAGCGCCACCTGCGCCCCCCGATCCGCGACGGCGACCACGTCCTCCCGGCTGAGCGGCCCGCCGTCGATGGTGACTTCGATCATGTCGTCTCCTCGACAACTCGTCTGATGTGTTCTGTGAAACGGTCCTTCTGGTGGAGGTCGAACTGGCGCCATGTGGCCAGCGTCCGGGTGTCCTCGACGCGATCGACGAACAGGCCTCCATCGAGGTGGTCGAGCTCGTGTTGCGCCGTGCCGGCGGTGAGGCCGCGGAACCGGTGCTCGACGGAGACGCCGTCGCGGTCCCACGCCCGCACATGAACCTCGATCGAACGGTGGAGGTCGCCGCGCAGGTCGGGCACAGAGAGACAGCCCTCGTTGTTCCAGTACGTCTCCTCGCTCCTCCACGCCATCACGGGGTTCACCAGGATCGTGAGCGGATGCGCCGGCTTGTACGGGTAGCGGGGGTTGTCGGCGATCTCGATGGCGCAGATCCTGCGACCGTCCCCCACCTGATTGGCGGCGATTCCCGCTCCGCCCGCGTGTCGCATGGTCTCGACGAGGTCGTCGATGAACCGCTGGCAGGAGTCGCTCGCCAACTCGTGTCGCTCGACCGGCCTCGTGGGCCGGCGCAGCGCCGGGTCGCCGATCTCGCGTATCGGGATGACGCTCATGGCGAGCTCCATTCGTGCACGGTTCCTCCAACGACGGTGGCATGACAGAGCGGAGCCGCCAGCCAGTAGACGAGATCGATGCCGGATTCGACGTCCCACACCGCCAGGTCGGCGTCGTATCCGACGGCGATCCTGCCCCGCCGGTCGGAGGCGCCGAGTGCGGCGGCGGCGTGGGTCGTCATGCCGGCGAGTGCCTCCTCTGGGGTGAGTCCGAAGCGGTGCACGGCGAGGGCGGCAGCCAGCGGGAGCGAGGCGAGGGGAGACGACCCGGGGTTGAGATCGGTCGACACCGCCATCCTGACTCCTGCCGCCCGGAACGCCCCCACCGGCGGCCGGTGGTCGTCACCCAGGAAGAGCGAGGCCCCCGGCACCAGGACCGCGACCGTCCCCGCCTCCGCCAGTGCCCGGGCATCGGAGGCCGGGACGTGTTCGCAGTGGTCGATGCTCAACGCTCCGATCGCCGCCGCCATCCGGGCTCCCCCCATGTCGGAGAACTGTCCTACGTGTGCCTTGGTGGCCAGACCGTGGGCGCGAGCCGCCTCCAGGCACCGGCGCCCCTCGTCTGCGGTGAAGGCGATGTCCTCGATGAACACGTCCACTGCGTCGGCCAGACCTTCGGCGGCGGCCCGGGGGATCATCTCGTTGCACACCAGATCGAGGTAGAGGCCGCGGTCCGAGTCGGAGGGCACGACGTGCAGGGGGAGGAGCGTGGTGGAGAGGCGCATGCCCACCTCGCCGGCCGCGGCCCGCGCCGCCGCCAGCATTCGAAGCTCGTGGTCGGTGTCGAGGCCGTATCCCGACTTGACCTCGACGGTCGTGGCCCCGTTGGCCGCCAGCCACCGCATCCGGCGGGCGGCCGAGGCCTTCAACTCGTCGAACCGGGCGGCCCGGGTGGCCGCCACCGTCGATCTGATGCCGCCCCCGGCGGCTGCCAGTTCCTGGTAGGTCGATCCGGACAGCCTCCTCTGGAAGTCGAGTACCCGATCTCCCCCGAAGACGAGGTGGGTGTGGGGATCGATCAGTCCGGCGGTGACGAGTCTCCCCTCCGCGTCCAGTTGGCGCCGGGCTTCGGAGACATCCGGCCCCACCGACACGATCTTCCCGCCGTCCACGCCCAGCGAGCCCTGGAGGGGACGCGTCCGGGGGTCCACCAGGATCCTTGCATTGGTCAGGGCGAGGTCGATCACGGTCTGCCGCTCCACAGCACGGAGATGGCCGCCTCCAGGGCCGCCGCCGCGTCTGGCGTCTCGACGTGCTCTCCGTGGGCCACGATGCGGCGGCCACCGGCCACGACGTCGGTGACGTCCGCCGCCGACGCCGTCATCGCCAACCCGGCGACGCCGTCGGTTCCCACGGTGCGGACGGAGGCATCGTCGACCGCGATGAAGTCCGCCGGGGCGCCCGCCGTCAGCCCCCACGGCGCCATCCCCAGAGCACGGGCACCGTCGGCGGTGGCCATCGAGAGGAGCGCAGGCGGATCGTGGACTTCCCTCCGGCCGTGACGCGATCGATCGTTGTGCTCGACCGACCGCATCTCGCCGAAGAGGTCGATCACGGCGTGGGCGTCCGACCCGATCGAGATCGGGATGCCGCGGCCGGCCGCCTCGGCGGTCGGGGCGAATCCGTCTCCCAGGCCGGCTTCGGTGGAAGGGCACACGCAGAGCCCTGCCCCGGACTGTGCCAGGACCTCGCGGTCGGCGTCGTCTGTGTGGACCCCGTGGACGACGGTGGTTGCCGGTCCCAGGACTCCGGCATCCGAGAGCACCCGGGTCGGAGTCCGGCCGTGGCGACGCAGGCATGCGGTGTTCTCGGCCTCCTGCTCGGACACGTGGATGTGGAGCGGACCGTCCACGGCAGCGGCGACGGTTGCCATGGCCGTCTCCGGCACTGCTCGCACCGAGTGGATCGCCCCGCCGATGACGACGTCCTCGGCTCCGGCGTAGTGGTCGGCCAGCCGCCGATGGCGCTCGGCCCACCGTTCCTCCGAGCGGTCGCTGAATCGCTTCTGAGCTCCTCTCACCGGGCTTCCGTCCACGTCTGCGGTCAGATAGCAGGTGTCGAGCAGGGTGATCCGCAATCCGGCGGAGCGGGCTGCCTCGATGACCGCGTGCCCCATGTCGTTCGGGTCGGAGTAGGTCCGGCCCCCCGGTTGGTGGTGCAGGTAGTGGAACTCCCCGACGGCGGTGATCCCTGCCAGGGCCATCTCTGTGAAGACGGCGGCGGCGAGCCTGCGGTACGAGTCCGGATCGAGGAGCCTGGCGATCCGATACATCTCCTCGCGCCACGACCAGAAGTCGTCCCCTCCCGTTCGGCCGCGCATGGCTCTGTGGAAGGCGTGGGAGTGGGCGTTCACCAGTCCGGGAATGAGAGCCCCCGGGAGGCGGATGGCCCGCCCCGAGGGCCGCACGCCGATCTGGACCCTGTCGATGCGTCCACCGGCGACGTCGATCTCGACATCCCGGATCTCCTCGGACCCGCTCCAGGCGGCGGCCGCCCAGTAGCGGGTCATGCCGGCATCATCGGGATCCTCACGCCGCGCTCGCGGGCCACCTCGATCGCCCGCGGGTAGCCGGCGTCCACATGCCGGATCACTCCGGTGCCGGGGTCGGAGGTGAGCACCCGGTCGAGCTTGGCTTCGGCCCGCTCCGATCCGTCCGCCACGACCACCATGCCGGCGTGTATCGACCGGCCGATGCCCACACCCCCCCCGTGATGGATGCTGATCCACGACGCTCCGGCCGCGGTGTTGACGAGCGCGTTGAGGAGCGGCCAGTCGGCGATGGCGTCCGATCCGTCGGCCATGTCCTCGGTCTCCCGGTAGGGGGATGCCACAGAGCCGGAATCGAGGTGGTCCCGTCCGATGACGATCGGCGCAGACACCTCGCCGGTGCGGACCATCTCGTTGAACCGCAGGCCCATCCGGCGGCGCTCGCCGTACCCGAGCCAGCAGATGCGGGCCGGAAGGCCCTGAAAGGCCACTCGTTCCCCGGCGAGGCGAATCCAGCGCGCCAGGGACTCGTCCTCCGGGAAGGCCTCCAGCACCGCTCGGTCGGTCGCGGCGATGTCGGCCGGGTCACCCGAGAGGGCCACCCACCGGAACGGGCCCCTTCCTTCACAGAACAGAGGCCGGATGTAGGCGGGAAGGAATCCGGGGTAGGCGAACGCCCGGTCGAAGCCCCCTTTCTCCGCTTCGGCCCGGAGCCCGTTGCCGTAGTCGAAGACCTCCGCCCCCCGGTCGAGGAACCCGACCATGGCCTCGCAATGGCGTGCCATCGCCGCCCGGGAGCGGCGGGTGTATGCGGCGGCGTCTTCGAGGCGCAGCCGCTCGGCTCCCGTCAGGCTCATGTCGTTGGGGACGTAGCTCAGGGGATCGTGGGCCGAGGTCTGGTCGGTGACGATGTCTGGTTCGAACCCCTCGGCGAGGAGGCGGGGGAGGACGTCGGCGGCATTGCCCAGCAGCCCGACAGACAATGCCCGCCGCTCCCGGGCCGCGGTGCGACACAGCTCCACCGCCTCGTCGAGATCCCGGGTGGCCGTGTCGAGGTAGCGGGTTTCGAGCCGTCGCTCGATCCGCTGCCAGTCGACCTCCACACAGAGCGCGACACCTTCGTTCATGGTGATGGCGAGAGGCTGGGCGCCGCCCATGCCCCCCAGTCCGGCGGTGAGGGTGACGGTGCCTGCCAGGCTGGCTCCGAACCGGCGGCGGGCGATCTCGGCAAAGCATTCGTATGTGCCCTGGAGGATGCCCTGGGTGCCGATGTAGATCCACGACCCGGCGGTCATCTGGCCGTACATCGTGAGTCCGAGACCTTCCAGACGGCGAAACTCCTCCCACGACGCCCACTCCGGAACGAGATGCGAGTTGGCGATCAACACGCGGGGCGCCATCTCGTGGGTGCGGAACACACCGACGGGCTTGCCCGACTGGACGAGCACCGTCTCGTCGTCCTCCAGGTCCCGCAGTGTGGCGACCAGGGCATCGAACGCCTTCCAATCGCGGGCGGCCTTGCCGGTCCCGCCGTACACGACGAGATCATCCGGTCGTTCGGCCACGTCGGGATCGAGGTTGTTCATGAGCATGCGCATGGCGGCTTCCTGCTCCCACCCTTTGCAGGTGAGAGCCGTGCCGCGGGGGGCGGTGACGGGGCGAGCGCCCTTCATGAGGCGTCCTTTCTGAATTCGATGGCGTATGCGTCGCCGCGGTGGATCGACCGATACCAGACGGCGGGTACCGGCCCGCCGGGCCCGGTCGTGTAGGTCAGCCGGTCGATGCGATAGGCCGAGTCGTCGGGTCGGGCGCCCAACTCGGCGGCGGCCTCGATCCCGATCTCTCCGACCTCGACCGTGTGGTCGACCTTGACGAGAGGGATCCCGAAGACCGCCGTGAACAGCCAGTGGAGCGAGGGCTGTTCAAGGTCCTCGTCGAGCAGTCCGGGACAGAGGGCGACGGGGAGCACCCGGGTCTCGACGGCCACCGGCTCGTCGTCGGCGAGCAGCAGTCGGCGAACCCGGAAGCACTCGGTGCCCTCGCGTATCGCCAGCTTGTGGGCCTCCTGACGGTCGGCGGGGTGGCGTGAGGCACCGAGCAGCCGGGCGGACGGGGTCCGGCCGAGGCGCCTCATATCGTCGGCGAAGGTTGCGAGGCTGAAGTGACGGCTGGCGGGGCCCGTCACGTAGGTGCCGCTTCCCCTGACCCGGCGGATGAGCCCCCCTCGCTCGAGCACGTCGAGGGCACGGCGCACCGTCTCCCTGCTCACCGAGTACGCCGTTGCCAGCTCGGGTTCGCTGTCGATGCGTACCCCCGGCCGCAACTCCCCGGCGGCGATCGCCTGGCCCAGGTCGTCGGCCACCACCAGATATCGCGGGGTCCGTGCCACCCGACTCACGTTACAGGACAGTTGTCCGGACAAGTCGGCTTGGTCGGCGAGCCGGAGGTTCGGCGGCTATCGCGTCACCTGGTCAGGGTCGAGGTGCCCGACGTCGCCGAAGCCGGTCATTCCGAAGACGGCCGCAGTGGAGAAGGGACGGAGGGTCAGGGTGGCGACCGAGCTGTGGAACGAGTCGAACCGCTCCCACTCCCACGGGGTCGGAACCGAGTCCAGCAGGTGACCGAGGATCACGGCGTTCGTGCCGCCGTGAGCGATCAGCATGATGCGACGGTCGTCTGGCTTCGACCACAGCGTGGGCCTGCCCTCCGTCTGGCGGACGGCGCCGATGTGGGCGAGCACCTCGTCGACTCCCGAGGTCACCCGCTGGTGGAACGAAGAGAACGATTCGCCTCCCGGAACGCCGTCCCACAGCTCGTCGATCGGTCTGGCGTTGTACTCGGCGAACAGCTGGTAGAGGTTGTCCGCCGGACTTCCCTCCCACGCCGGCGGGTTGTTGATCTCCTGCATCCAGGCACGCACGATGGGTGTCAGGCCGAAGCGCTCGGCGATCGGGTACGCAGTCTGAGAGGCGCGGATCATCGGAGAGACCCAGAGCTCGTCGATGTGGCCCCAGCGCCGTTCGGCCAGGCGTTGCGCCTGGATCCGACCGAGTTCGGTCAGTTCCGGGTCGTTGCGCAGCCGGTTTCCCGGGGTCCAGTCGGGCTGGGCGTGGCGTACGAGAATCAGTTCCACCCCACCACGGTACCGACGGCTGCCACATGAAGAACGACCGCCCGGGCAAGAGGCGGTCGTTCCGGTGTGGGGCATGCACGGGAGGCGGGTTGGGCTGAGAACCTCTCGCGGCTCCTTGTATCGTCCTTCCGAGGTGGAACCTTGAGCCACATCTCGAAGAATCTCGAACATCTCGTCGCCCATCTCCGCGAGCACTCCGTGCGGACCGATGGCCCGTTCCGGCTGCGCTCGGGTGAGATGTCGGACTGGTACATCGACGCCCGTCAGACCACCTTCTCGGGCGACGGTGCCCGGGTGGTCGGCGCCGCCGTCCTCGAGGCCGTTCCCGACGGCGTGCAGGCCGTCGGGGGCATGACGATGGGGGCAGATCCGATCGCCTTCGCCACCGCCATCGTCGCCGCCGAGGAGGGGCGTCCGCTCTCGGCCTTCTCGATCCGCAAGGTCGCCAAGGACCACGGCGTGGGCGGGCGTCTCGTGGGGCCGGTGGGCGCCGGGACGAGGGTGGTCATGCTCGAGGACACCACGACCACCGGAGGCGCTCTCATCGAGGCGATCGGTGTCGCCCGCGCCGAGGGCCTGGAGATCGTCAGAGCGGTCTCCCTCGTCGACCGGTCGGCGGGGGCCACCGGGCGGCGGGTGGCGGACATGGGGATCGACTACCTCGCCCTCGTGACCCCGGCGATGTTGGGGGTGGAAGCGTGAAGCCGGTCGTGATCCGCCGGTCGCCGTGGCGCATGTGGGGGATCGCCCTGCTCGGTATGCCGCTCGGACTTCTCGCCATCGATGTCCTCACACAGCGCCGCATGGTGAACGCCCTGCGCGACGCCCTGTTCTCTCCCAACGACACCCAGTTGCTCGAACCGCGGGATGTGATGTGGGCGTGGGTGATGCTGGCGGTGGGAATCGGAATGGCGATGTGGGGACTCAAGGAGCTGATCGTCCCCACCTCCGTCGTCACCGCAGACGCCGACGGGGTCGGCCTCAAGCTGGCCGGGCCCTTTCGACCCGCAGTGGTGATTCCGTGGGGGGAGATCGACGACATCGGCAGTGCCACCGTCGACGACGACGGGGATCTCCTGTCCGTGTTGTGGATACGCGTGACCGACCCGGGGGCCCTCCCGGTGGAGCCGTGGGGTGCGAGGTGGATGGACGACCAGACGATCGCCTTGCTGGCAGCCGATTGGGATCGAACGGCGCCGACCGCCGCCCGCGAGATGACCGAAGTGGCTCTCGCCGCCACCCGCTTTGCGGCCGAGGGTCCGGTGGAATGACGGTGCTCGTCGGAGCCCACGTCCCGAGCCAGGATCCGCTCTCCGAGGCCGCATCCCGCGCTGCCGAGGTCGTCCAGATCTTTCTGTCGAATCCGCAATCGTGGAAACAGCCGAACCCCCGCGACGACGCCGGGGAGTTGCGGACGGCCGGCGTCCCCATCTACGTCCACGCTCCCTATCTGATCAATCCGGTGACCGAGAACACAAGAGTGCGGATCCCGTCGCGTCGCATCCTCCAGGAGACGTGTGACGCCGCGACCGAGATCGGGGCGGCGGGCGTGGTGGTGCACGGAGGGCAGGTCACCGGAGGTGGGGCGATGACGGACGCGTTCCCCCGCTGGCGAAAGGCGCTGACCGAGCTCGACACAGAGGTGAAGGTGCTGATCGAGAACACGGCGGGCGGGGACAACGCGGTGGTGCGAACCGTGGAGGGCCTGGGGATGCTGTGGGACGAGATCGGGGACCTCGACGTCGGATTCGTTCTCGACACGTGCCACGCCTGGTCGGGAGGGGAACGTCTCGAAGGCCTCGTTGCGCGCATCACCGCCGTCACCGGGGCGATCGATCTCGTTCACCTCAACGACTCCCGGGACGGCTTCGACTCGCGGCGAGATCGCCACGCCAATCTCGGCGACGGGGAGATCCCGCCTGAGTCGTTGGTGGCGCTGGTGGCCGAAGCCGGCGCTCCGGTGGTGGTCGAGACCCCGGGGGAGGGTCCGGACCATCGGGCCGACATCGAATGGATTCGCTCCCGTCTGTCGTGAGGCGTTTGTGAAATCCCGCGGTCGTCCGTTGAATGGCACCAGCTGATGGACCGTTCCACCCTCACTCGATCGCGGCCGGGCCGCTTCGTCGCCCTGTTGTGGGTCACCCTCCTGATGCTGTCTGCGTGTGGGCTCAACAGTCGCGGACCGTGGGTCGACGAGTTCGGCCGGCGCCTGCAGGGCGTCGAGATGATCGAGTTCGACGGATTCGTGGCGTGCGGCCAGGAGCGGGTGATCTTCATTCGCTTCTTCTCCGACCAATACGCCAAGGACCCACGGGGCCAGCTCGGGGAACTGCGCTCCCAGGCGGGTGAGACCCTCACGTTCTCGGTGCTCCCGGCCTTGCCCGAGGGGCTTCTCGCCACCGGATTCACCCACGCCGGCCGCGAGGTGTTCGTCGGCGACGACCGGGCCGACTATCTCTACATCCTTCTTCCCAACGGCGAGGTGGAGCGCTGGCCCCGCGCCGAAGTCGAGTGCGAGAGGGAGTGACGCCACCCGTCCGGAATCGTCTTCGCCTTCGGCGCCGAGAGGCTCAGTACCCCGTCAGCTTGCGGTGGTCCCAGGAGATCACCTCGACAGGGTCGACGCTGACCACCGTGTTCTTGGTCTTGAAGCGTCCGAACATCGCCTCCACCGCCGCGTGGTCGATGGTGGCGAGCCCCTGACGCTTCCGGGTCACCTCGGCGTACACGCGCATGACGAGATCCGGATCGGCCGAGAGCCTGGCCCGACCCTTGACCATCACCCCCCGCAGTTCGGCGTAGTCATCGCCCTCCTCGACTGAAACGGTGATCCGATCGTCGCGCAGGAGGTTGACGATGCGCTGGCTCTTGGTGAACGAGCGGAAGGTGACCAGGCCGTCGAGCACGCAGAACCACAGCGTGGTGAGGTGCGGGAAGCCGTCCCTCCCCAGGGTGGCCACCTGCAGGTGGTGGGAGGTGGCGAGCATCTCGGCGATCTCGGTCTCGCCCATTGATGTGTCACGACGGGGCACGACCTCGGGTCCTGGGTTTCGAGTGAGTGATGGTATGCACGTCGCACGTCTCACGTCGCAAGGCTTGAGTCGCAAGTCTTGAGTCGCAAGTCTTGAGTCGCAGGTCTTGAGTCGCAAGTCTCAAGTCTCGAGTCGCAAGTCTTGAGTCTCAAGTCTGTCGGTCACCGAGCCTGAGAGCTGCGCCGCAGGCGCCATCGCGTGATGCAGAGGTGGACCGCCGGACTACCCTTTCGACTGCTGTGCCGAGCACGGGCGACCCGCATGGGCGGCCGAGGCTCATCAGGCGCAGGCCACAACCCTTGTTCGATCCCCCAACCTTCGGGTGGGGAGAGAGGAGCACTGCAATGGCCGACGCACGCGCCAAGGTGACCGTCCCCGCCGTCCGCGCCCGCAAGGGCGGAGACAGGTTGACGATGGTCACCGCCTACGACTTCCCGTCCGCCCAGATCGCTTCGGAAGCGGGCATCGACATGATTCTCGTCGGCGACTCCGTCGGCAACGCCGTCCACGGCTTGGAGGACACACTCCGTGTCACCGTCGACATGATGGTGCTCCACGGGGCGGCGGTGGCCCGGGCCAAGCCCCACAGCCTGGTCGTGGTGGACATGCCCTGGTTGAGCTATCACGTGTCGATCGAGGAGGCAATCCGCAACGCCGGCCGGATGGTGCAGGAGGGCGGCGCCGAGGCGGTCAAGCTCGAAGGGGCACGGCCGGAGGTGGTCGAACGGATCGTGGACGCCGAGATCCCCGTCCAGGGCCACCTCGGACTGACGCCCCAGTCGGTGCATGCAATGGGCGGGTACAGGGTCCAAGGGAAGGCGCTCGATGCCGCCCGCCGGATGATCGCCGACGCCCGCGCCCTCGAGGCTGCCGGCGCGTTCTCCCTGGTGCTCGAAGGCGTTCCGGACCTGCTCGGCGAAGTGATCACCCGCGAGGTGGGGATCCCGACGATCGGGATCGGTGCCGGTCCCGCCACCGATGGCCAGGTGCTGGTGTTCCACGACGTCCTCGGCATCGGAGGCGGGCGGTATCCCAAGTTCGTCCGCAGCTACGCCGACCTTCGGTCGGAGTCGATCTCCGCGCTCGCCCGGTATGCCGATGACGTGCGTGCCGGATCGTTCCCGGCCGCCGCCGAGACCTATCACATGTCAGAAGACGTGACCGCAGAGCTTCTCGAAGAGGTGTTGGCATCCGGCGACTTGGTGCCGTCGCAGTCCTGATCTCGGCCTGCTCGATGGGCTCCGCCGTCCCGGCACCGCCCGTCGAGCCGGTCGGCTCAGACGTGTCATCGGCGTGGACGCTGGCCGGTTTCGACGAACTCGAGGTCACCGTCGATGGGGCTCCCGTCACCGTGGCGCTGGCCGATACGCCTGCCCTGCGGCGCAGGGGCCTCCAGCAGGTGGTCGATCTGGGCCGCGCCCAGGGAATGCTGTTCTCGTGGGGAGGCGGCACGGTGGACTCGCGGTTCACCATGCGTGACACGCTCATCGAACTCGACATCGGTTTCTTCGACGCCGACGGCCGCATGGTCGATCTGGTCCGGATGACGCCGTGTGCGGGAGAGCCGTGTCCCAGCTACGGGGCGTCCGCTCCGTACGCCTACGCCCTCGAGATCCCCGTGGGCGGGTCGCTCGAGATCGACGGGTCGACCGTGCTCGTCGGTCTCCCATAGGCCTCAAGGAGGTCCTCGGATCTGCCGAACACTGGTCCGGGAGGTTCCCTTCGAGTGTCGACCGTCCTGTATTCGCAAACCAAACCGGCCGAGGCGGCGGCGGGCGAGCGCACCCCGGCGCATCCAGATGGCTCGTTCGACGCGCTCAGCATCGGAGCTGCCCTGGTGTGCGTGGTTCTCGCACTGGCAGTGGCATTCGAGATGCCCTCGCGGGTCTGGGATGGCAGTGCCGCCCAGTTGGGCCTGGTGGCGCTCCTCGGTGCGACCGCCTATCTCATCTCGTTCTCGGTCGACCGTGGGATGGCTCAGGATCGTCGCAGCTGGGTGCTGGTCGGATACGGTGTGAACGCCCTGGCGCTGGCCGAGCTGACCCGGCTCTTCGTGGGAGAGGGGCCGTCGTTCGGACTCGTCGACACCCTCACCGTCGCCTTCGCCCTGGTGGCCGCCGGCGGTCTGCTCATGCTTCCCCACGCCCACGACTCGACCGCCGGACGGTTCCGCCTGGGGCTCGACGCCGGGGCAGGGGCGGTCGCGATCTCGGCTCTCCTGCTCGATGCGTCCCTGAGGACCGGCGGGGGAGCGGTCGATCTGGTGATGCTCCTCAGGCTCGTTCCCGAGCTCGTGCTCTGCGCCGCCCTTCTGGTCACCGCGCTGCGCCGCTCCCCGTATCGGCTCGATCGTCGTCTGATGACGTTCACCGCCGGAGCGGCGCTGTGGATCCTGGCCGATGTCGTGACAATGGCGTCGGCGGGCGGTGGCGCGGTCGCGTTGCGTCTTGCTGCGACGGGCTCGTTTGCGGTGATGGCGTGGTCGATTCGGCGTCCTGTGGCCACGCGGGTGATGCCGGTCGTACGGACCCCCCTGTGGACGCTGGTGCTCCCCTACGGGTTCGTGGCAGTGCTGTGTGCGACCTTCTTCCTGCGGGTGCTGGGCGATTCGGTTCCACTCTCAGGACCCGTCCTCTGGGCGACGGTGTTGGTCGTCGCGATGGTGGGGCCGCGGCAGATGCTCGCTGCCCGCGAGAACCGGCGCCTGGTCGAGCTCGAGCGAGACCACCTCATTGCGTCGGTGTCCCATGAGCTGCGCACCCCGCTCACCGCAGTGACCGGGTTTGCGGACGTCATCTGGGACGAGTGGTCCGATCTAGGCGCCGGGGAGGCGCGGGAGATGATGGGCATCATCCGCTCGCAGTCCCATCACCTGTCCCGCATCGTCACGAGCATCGCGACGCTGGTCCGCGACGACCTCGACGGCATCTCTCTCGACGTGGGCCGGGTCGATGCGAGGGAGCTGGTGGCGGATGCCATCAAGGCGGTGTTCGACCTCAACGCCGGTCCTGCCCCGGTCTCGGCCCAGGTGGAGGCGTACACGGAGGTGATCGGCGACCGAAATGGGCTGACGGAGGCCCTGGTGGCGCTGCTCAAGAATGCCCAGCGCTACGGCCGGGGCAGGATCGTCGTCCTGGCCGGGCGACGCGACGATGCCAGGCTGTTCGAGGTCCACGACGACGGCGACGGGGTTCCGCCCCGGTATGCCCAGCTCGTCTGGGAACGCTTCGAGCGCGGAGAGCATGCCCTCAACTCCCGAGTGCCGGGGTCCGGTCTGGGGCTGGCACTCGTTCGGACGATGGTGAAGGCCCACGACGGCCGCGTCGGGTACCGGCGGTCCGAGCGTCTCGGTGGGGCCTGTTTCTGGTTCGAGATCCCCTACGACCCCACCTGATCGGAGGGCGGCGAGGAGGCGGACTCCCCCCGGGGGCACCGCGTCGTATCGAGCCGGCGCCGGTCGATCTCGTCCATCCAGCGGCTCGCGGTCGATGACCGGCCGGAGCAGGCTCACCGGCCGCCGCTTTGCCCACAGCCGAGCCGACCCCGTACACTGCCATCACCGGAGGGAGTCGTTCGCGTACTTCCCCGATCCACCTGCTCCGTCAAGTCGGCGGGGCCTTCCGTATCCACGGATGTCCAGAGGAGGAACAACATTGCGTAGCTATGAGCTGATGACGATCCATCGGCCCGAGCTCGCCGAAGACGACGTGCGCTCCAAGGTGAGCGAGATGGAGACGTTTCTCGGCGAGAAGGGCGCGACGGTCGCCAAATCCGATCTGTGGGGCAAGCGCCGCTTCGCCTATGAGATCAACCACCTGAACGAGGGTTACTACACGGTCGTGACCTTCCAGGCCGAGAGCCAGGCCGTCGACGAGCTGGACCGGATGCTCCACCTCTCAGACGACGTGGTCCGGCACAAGATCGTCCGACCCGGGGCGTGACGTTCATGTCACACCCGTTCGTCAGGATGGCGGCGGGTTCGGTCCCCAAGCAAGGAGTGTGAGATGTCAACCAACTCCGTGACCCTCATCGGAAACCTCGTCGAAGATCCAGAGCTGCGGTTCACCCCGTCGGGGGTCCCGATGGCGCGCCTTCGTTTTGCGGTGAATCGCCGCTGGCGTGACCAGAGCGGTGAGTGGCAGGAAGAGACCAGCTACTTCGGTGGCACCGTGTGGCGCGATCAGGCCGAGACGGTGGCCGAGTCCCTGACCAAGGGAGCGCGCGTCATCGTGGTCGGCCGGCTGGAGCAGCGTTCGTGGGAAACCCAGGACGGCGACAAGCGGTCGATCGTCGAGGTCGCCATCGACGAGGTCGGCCCCAGCCTGCGCTGGGCCACCGCCACCGTCAACCGGACCAGCCGGGGCGGTGGTGGCGACTTCGGCGGGACCTCGGCTCCGCCGCCCGGTCCCGTCGCCCGCGACGACTACGGCCCAGACGAAGCACCATTCTGATCCCAGGAGCAACACCACATGGCACGCAAAGCCAACAAGCCACAGCCGCGTCAGCGGCGCCGCCGTCCAGACGCCCAGTCGCGGCGGGTGAAGAAGAGAGTCTGTCAGTTCTGCCAGGAGAGAGTCGACTACATCGACTACAAGGACGTGAGCATCCTTCGTCGGTACATGTCCGACCGGGCCAAGATCCGCGCTCGCCGGGTCACGGGTAACTGCCCGCTTCACCAGCGGGAAGTCGCCGTCGCCATCAAGAACGCACGTGAGATGGCGCTTCTGCCATACGTGGGGGGACGATGAGACTCATCCTGCTCTCCAACGTTGCCGACCTGGGCAAGAAGGGGGATCTGGTCGAAGTGGCCGACGGCTTCGCCCGGAACTACCTGCTTCCCAAGAAGAAGGCGATGCTCGCCACAGACGGGGCCCTCGACCAGGCCGAGAAGCTGCGCGCAGCGCGGGAGCAGGCCGAGAAGGTCGCCAAGGACGAGGCGGAGCGCGTCGCCAGCCAGCTCGCCGGAGTGCGGGTCGTCTTGGCCGCCCAGGCCGGTGACGAAGGCAAGCTCTACGGGTCGGTGTCGGCTGCCGACGTGACGGAGGGCATCAAGAAGTTCACCGGGGTCACGCTGGATCGATCGGTGCTCGAGCTGCGGGTTCCGATCAAGGCGATCGGCCTGCATGAGGTGTGGGTCAAGCTCCACGCGGATGTCGAGTTCCCGGTCACGATCGACGTGATTCCCGCCTGAGATCGGCCGAGTCGGCTTCGAGAGGGGACTCCACGACGGCGTCCCCTCTCGTCGCGAAAACGAGGCCTTGATCGGGTTTTCGCGCCCGGCATGAGGGCCGGTACGGTGGGACTGCCCCCGGAAGTGTGCCGGGGTCACGTGTGTCCGAACGGTTTTCGTCACACACGTGCGGTATGAGTACCTCAATCGTCCCAGGAGCCTGCCACCCGATGACATCGGTGTCCGAACGGAGAACGGAGCGTGTGGCCGGCCGGGTCCCTCCTCACTCGGTCGAATCCGAGGAGTCGGTACTCGGCTCCATTCTGCTCTCGGTGGACGCCGCCAACGAGGTCATGGACAAGCTCGTTCCGGACGACTTCTACGTCCCTGCCCATCAGTCGATCTACCGGGCCATCCAGTCGCTGTTCAACGCCAATCAGGCGATCGATGCCATCACCGTCTCGGAGGAGTTGCGCCGAACCAACGACCTCGAGGGGATCGGGGGAGTCGCCTACGTCACCCGCCTCATCGACGTGGTTCCGTCGGCGGCCAACGTCGAGTACTACGCGGGGCTCGTCGAGGAGTACTCGCAGCGCCGCAGCCTGATCCGGGCGGGCTCGAGCGTGCACGATCTGGCGTTCCGGCTCGACGACGAGATCTCGACGGTGCTCGATCGGGCGGAGCAGACGGTCCTGTCGGTGGCGGCGCGCCGGGTCGGAGACGGGCTGGCCTCGTTGGGGAGCCTGTTCTCGCCGATCCTCGAGGAACTCGAGGCACTGGAGGCTGCCGGGTCGGATGTGATCGGTCTCTCGACCGGCTTCCGTGACCTCGATCGCAAGCTCACCGGGCTCCATCCCGCCAACCTGGTCATCATCGCCGCCCGGCCGGCCATGGGAAAGAGCGCACTCACCGCCAATGTGGCGGTGAACGTGGCGCTGGCGGGCAATCCGGTGGCGTTCTTCTCCCTGGAGATGTCGAAGGAGGAGGTCGCCCAGCGAATGCTCTGCGCCATGGCGCGCATCGACTCGATGAAGCTGCGCACGGGAAAGATCGGCGAATCGGCCTGGCCGCGGCTCACCGACGCCGCCGGACGTCTCTACAGCGCCCCCGTCTTCGTCGACGACTCGCCTGTGGTCACCGTCACCGACATCAGGGCCAAGTGTCGCCGGTTGAAGCGGCAGCACGGGCTGGCGCTGGTGGTGGTCGACTACATGCAGCTCATGCAGGGCACGTCACGGGAGAACCGGCAGCAGGAGATCGCCGACATCTCGCGGTCCCTCAAGAACCTCGCCCGCGAGCTCGAGGTCCCGATCATCGCCGTCAGCCAGCTCAACCGGAACCTCGAACAGCGGGAGGACAAGCGGCCCCGGCTGGGCGACCTTCGTGAGTCCGGGTCGCTCGAGCAGGATGCCGACATCGTCATCTTCATCTACCGGGACGAGTACTACAACGAGGCGACCGAACACAAGGGGATCGCCGAGGTGATCGTCGCCAAGCACCGTGCCGGTTCGACCGGCAAGGTGGACATGACCTTCATGCCCGAGTTCACCCGCTTCTCGGACCTGGGCCGGGACTGACAGCGCCGGCACCGGCGGCGAGCGTGCCGGCTCCTCGGCGCCCGGGTGTCAGATCGGAACGCCCACCACCGGGCACGGTGCGTCGAGCAAGATCTCCTGGGCGGCGCTGCCCAGGATGAGCTTGCCGACCCTGGAACGATTGCGGACCCCGATCACGATGAGGTCGGCGTCCTCCTCCACCGCAACCCGACGCACCGTCTGCGCCGGGTCGCCGATCTCCACCCGGGACCTGGCCGTGGCCGGTCGATCGCCTGTCTCGCCCAGCGAGTCGGCGAGCTCGGCGGTGAGGCGGGTGACCAGTGCGTCGTCGAACGACGAGTCGGGGGGGAGGTCGCGCCGGAGGTTGGCGACTTCCTCGCGGCTCAGGACGTGGAGGGCGGTCAGCTGGGCGCCGAGCGCGTTCGCCAGCCGGACTGCCTCGGCCAGGACGCGATCGGTCCCGGCGACCATGTCGCCGGCGGCCAGTATGCGGCGGTAGCTCATGGGCGGATGCTCCTCGGTGAGGCCTGTCTCGATCGTACGACCGGGGAGGCACCGCCGGGGATGGGCAAGAGCCACTTCCGTGGGGCCCTCCGCCTCTTCGCAACCCGTCCGAGTACGGCGGGTTGGGAGCGTCCCGGCCGCTCCTACCAGTACTCCTCGTAGTGGACGTTGCCCGCAGTCCCACGGCGGTCCGGTGTGAAGCCGAGTTCGGCGAGTATTCCCACCACTCCGCTCTCGGGGTACGTCTCGGGGTCGTCCCCCTTCTCCGGAAGGCCGATCATGGCCGGGTTGCCGCACAGGAAGACGTGGGTGCGGCGAGCGTCGAGGCCCCCGGTGAGCAGGCCGGCCAGCTCACCGGAGCGGATCACGTCCTGGATGTAGCGCTTCTCGATTCCCGGCTCCCGGGTGGGCAGAGTCAGGTACCGGTAGTTGGGGAACCGTTCTTCGAGGTGACGGTGGGTTCGTTCGTATCCCAGATCGCGCAGATTGCGGACCGTCACCATCGACACGATCCCTCCCCGGTGGCCCTTGCGGAACAGCTCGGTGATCATGGCGTTGTGCGGCGCCTCTCCGGTGCCGGTCGCCAGGAAGACCACGTCGAGGTCGGGGTCGTCGACCGGCGCCAGCGTGTATCGCCCGGTCACCTTGGGCCCGAGGTAGATCCGATCGCCTGCCCGCTTGGGGGCGAGCCGCGGCGTCAGCGACGGGATCCGACCGTCGCCGGGCTTCACATGCACGATGTAGAACTCGATCTCGTCCTGTTCGTGCGGGTCGACCAGGTATCCGCGGGGATCGAGGATCCGGCTGGATATCGAATAAGAGCGCCGGATCAGCGACGCCCACTTGGCGTCGTCGAGGCCCTCGTCGGCGTCGTCGACCCGCGGCTCCCAGTATCCGAGGCCGAGCGTCGTGTACTGGCCCGCCCGATGGGTGGCGTCGAGACGATCCGGCCGAACCCGAATCACCCACAGGTCCTCGTGGGAGTGGTCGAAGTGGGTGATGGTGGCGTTGTAGTACTGCAGCCGGAGCTCGTCGATGCGTCGGGCGCTACGGCCGATGGGCGGTGCCGGGGTGTGACGAAGCGGCGGCAGGTGTCCTTCGAAGCGTTTCCTGATCGTCTCCCAGGCGTGCGCCGGCCCCAGCGGGTGTCCGGGGTCGGCGATGGGAACGACCCGGATGATGGGTGCCGAGTCGGGCGCCGGCGGCTCGGCTGCCGGGACGGGAATGATGCTGATCACGTGGTCGAACTGGAGCGCCGGGGTGTGGCGGTCGGTCCAGTACGCCATGGGGTACCCCTCGACGTCGACGAGCTGTTCGAGCTCGGAACGCCAGAGGATCGTGATGCGCCGGTCGTGCTCCATCGCCAGAAAGGTGGCGCGGGCGAGCGGCGACAGCGCCGACGCCCTCCCCGTGAACGCCACCACCACGCGGGCACCGCGATCGGCGGCCTCGAGGGCGCGTGCGACCACCGTGTCTCCCTCGCCCAGGATCAGGACATCCTGGTTGGTGAAGTCGAGGTCGCCGGCGTGACCGATGTGAATGCGGTCGGCCAGGGTGGGGGCGACCTCGACGGGGAGACCACCGAGAGAGGGCTCCTCCACGAACACCGCCAGGCGGGCAGAGAAGCTCTCGGTGTCTGTCTCCACCACGACGCCGTCACGGATCGGCTCTGCCCGGACGACGTCCACCCCGAAGCGGACCGAGAGGTGGTAGCGACCGACCGCCTCGACGGGCGTGGCGACCTCGCTTCGCTCCAGGACCCGGACGCGCGACAGGCCGCTTCGCTGGGCGTCGATGGCGATGGACAGGCCGGTGGGCGACGCCCCCACGACGATCAAGTCATACATCAGTGCCATGGTCGGCCTCGTTGCATCGAGTGGCCTCGCTGGTCTCGTCGGGTCTTCGACTCTAGTATCGCAAACGATTGCAGACCTTGGCGGAGGGAGACGGATCCATGCGATGGGCACGGGTGGAGATCGACGGTCGGGTTCGGGGAGCGCTGGTGGAAGGCGACGAGCTGGCGATCGTCGAGGACGACGACCCGGTCGAGGTGTTGACCGGCCGGCGGGCGCCGCGGGCAACCGGGCTTCGTGTCCCCCTCGATGGCGCCGGACTGGTGACCCCGCTCGCCGCCCGGCGCAACGTGATGTGCGTCGGATGGAACTACCTGCCGCATTTCGAGGAGCGGTCCCGGGTCCACGGGGAGCGGCCGCTTCCCGACGTGCCGGCGTTCTTCACCAAGACGACCACCTCCGTGATCGGCCCCTCCGACGCCGTTCCCTCCCACCGCGACCTCACCCTCGAGCTGGACTTCGAGGTGGAGCTCGGCCTGGTCATCGGCACGGAGTGCCGCGATGTCGACGAGGCGAGTGCGATGGATGCCGTGGCCGGATACTTCGTCTCCAACGACATCTCCGCCCGCGACCTGCAGAAGGCGCATGGCGGCCAGTGGTACAAGGGCAAGAGCCTCGACGGCACCTGCCCCATCGGACCCTGGATCGTCTCGAGCGACGAGATCGCCGACCCCCAGGACCTCGACATCTCGTGCCGTCTCAACGGCGAGACGATGCAGTCATCCAACACCAGGCACATGATCTTCCCGATCGCCAGGGTCCTGGCCGAGCTTTCGAAGGGTCTCACGCTGCTTCCCGGCGACCTGGTGCTGACCGGCACCCCTGAGGGAGTCGGCTTCTCGCGGGTGCCCCCGATCTTCCTCCGTCCGGGAGACGTGTTGGAGAGCAGCGTCGACGGCATCGGCACCATCCGCAACCCGATCGTCTGAAGGGGCTTCCTCAGACGAGGACGACGTGAACCTCGCCGGGACCGTGCACGCCGGTGTTGAGTCGCATCTCGATGTCACCGGTGCGGCTGGGACCGCTGATGAACACCACATTGGTGGCCGTGGCCATCTCGGGAGCCATCATTGCCGCCCAGTGGGCCAGGCTGCGATGGATCGCGGCCGAGCGGAGCAGGACGACGTGTACCGACGGTATGAGCGACGCCATTCTCGGCCGTCCCTTCCCCGAGCGCACCACGACCGAGCCGGTCTCGGCGAACCCCGCCTCGGCCCCGGTGATTCCCAGTCTCAGGTCGCCGTAGTCGTCCACTCGCCGCCGTCGCCCGTCGCCGGTGTGGCCGTGGTCGTGGCCGACACGGGTGAGTCCCTGACGCTCGAGCCTTTCGATGAGGTTCGGAACGGGCAGATGATCGGCATCCCACGAGACGAACCGGCGGGTGTCGAGCCGGGCGGCGATACCGGTGATCACCTCGATCGGGTCTTCCTCGTGGGCCACCCCGTCCGCCTGTTCGAGCGCCACGGAGAAGTGGCGGGCCAGGTCGGCATCGTCGAGGTCGGGAACGAGAAGCCCGGGATCGGTGGCATCGACCTGCGGGAGGCGGCCGGTCGTGAGCGATCGGCGGATCGACGCCAGGAAGTCGTCACGCTCCACGGTTCGACCACCAGGCACGGAATGAGCGGCGGGCAGGGGCCCGGAGCGAGCGGTATCTGGTCCACCCGCCGGCATGGAACGGCAGGCGTTCGATCGTGCCGCCTCGACCAAGCGTCCGACCCAGGAGGGATCCGATCGCCAGGAACCAACGCCACCACGAGGGGCGGGTGGCGACGGCGGTGTACAGCTTGAGGCCGGGTCGAAGCCATCCGAATGGAGGAGAGGGAGCCGCGGCGGCTTCCTGGCGCAGCGCCACCAGCATCCGGGGGATGTCGATCCGCACCGGGCACACGTCGCGGCAGGCCCCGCACAGCGTCGAGGCGTATGGCAGGTCGCCCCAGGGGTCGAGTCCGAACAGCGCCGGCGTCAGGACGGCTCCGATCGGTCCGGGGTAGACGTCGCCGTACGCATGTCCCCCCACCGCCCGGTACACCGGGCAGGCGTTGAGACAGGCGCCGCAGCGGATACACGCCAGGATCTCGGCGGTTTCACCGGACAGCGCCCGGGTGCGGCCGTTGTCGAGGACCACCACGTGGAGCTGCTCGGGGCCATCCGGGTCCTCGGGACGCCGCGGGCCGGTGATGATGTTGGTGTAGACGCTCAACCGCTGGCCGGTGCCGGATCGTGCGAGCACCTCGAGCATCTGGGCGAGATCGGCCATGTCGGGGACGAGGCGCTCCATCCCCATCAGCGCGACGTGGATCCGCGGTGCCGTGGTGGTGAGCCGCCCGTTGCCCTCGTTGGTGACCACGCACAGCGACCCCGTGTCCGCCACCCCGAAATTCACTCCCGACACCCCCATGTCCGCCTCGAGGAACTCGGCGCGCAGATGGGCGCGGGCCAGGCGGTTCAGCTCGTCGGCGTCGTCGGTGAAGGGCACCCCCAGCCGGTCGGCGAAGAGATGCCCGACGTCGGCGGCCGTCCGGTGGATCGCAGGGGCGATGATGTGCGACGGGCGGTCGTCGGCGATCTGGATGATGAACTCGCCCAGGTCCGTCTCGACCACCCTGCACCCGTCGGCCTCGAGCGCGTGGTTGAGTCCGATCTCCTCGGAGATCATCGACTTGGACTTGATCACCCGCTCGACTCCGTTGTCGCGCGCTATCCGGCGCACATGGTCCACGGCCTCGGTGGCGTCCGCGGCGAAGAACACGGTGCCGCCGAGCCGCTCGACTTCGTCTGCGAACTGTTCGAGGTACCGATCGAGGTTGGCGAGGGTGTGGAGGCGGATCTGCCTGGCCCGGTCGCGCATCGCCTCGAGCGGCCGGTAGTCGGCCACCGCTCCGTCGCGCATCTCGGTGAAGCGGCGGGCGCCGGCCAGGTTGGCCGCGGCACCGTGGCTTCCGAGGGTGCGGGCGGAACGCTCCACGAAGGTGACGGGCTCGCTCATGACGGCACCGAGCCCCCCAGGATCTCGGCGATGTGACAGACCCGCATCGAGCTGTCTCTGCGTCTGAGTCCGCCTTCGATGTGGAGCAGGCAGCTGAGATCGCCTCCCACGACGAGGTCGGCGCCTGTCGCCTCGAGCTGGTCCAGCTTGATGCGCAGGATCTCCGCAGACACGGCCGGCAGCTCCACCGAGAACAGCCCCCCGAAACCGCAGCACTGTTCGACCTCGTCCGGTATCCGGCGCTCGACCCCATGAACCGCGTCGAGGAGTCGCTCTGCTTGCTCCCGGATTCCCAGGTTGCGCAAACCGTGACACGAGGGGTGATACACCACGGTCGCATCACAGGCGACGTCCACGTCGTCGATCCCGCGGTCGTCCACCAGGTACTGGGTGAGCTCGCGCACCCGGGCGGCCACCCGCCCCGCCGCCTCCTCGAGGTCGGTGCCGGCGAGGAGCTCAGGCGCGTGATTGACCAGCATGTCGGCACACGATCCGGACGGAAGCACGATCGCTCCTTCGGTCTCGTCGAGTACCCCGACGGTGGCGGCGGCCATCCTGGCGGCGTCGGCCGCGAGCCCGGCGTTGTAGGCCGGCTGGCCGCAGCAGGTCTGCCGGTCCGGGAACGCCACCTCGCAACCGACCCCCTCCAGCACCTTCACCGTGGCGCGCCCCACCTCGGGGGAGAAACCGTCGATCAGACACGTGACGAACAATTGCACTGTCGGCATGCGTTCGTACCCTATCCGAGCCGGTCGTGGCGCCGCTTCACCCGGCGGCGGCACGTTTGACATTCCGCCCACCGCTGAGAACAATGCAATCGATTGCGAAGCCGTTGGCACGGGGTCCCGGAATGTCCGTTCTGGCCCTGTCGGCGGTGATCTCGACCGAAGGAGAGGGCAACGTGGAGCAGTCAACCTACCCCCATCGCGTCGGATGGATCGGGACCGGGCGCATGGGGTATCAGCTCGCCGCCCGCCTCCTCGCCGCCGGAGTGGAAACCTGGGTGTGGAACCGCACCCGTTCCAAGGCGGAACCCCTCGCCGAGAAGGGCGCCAAGGTGGTCGACAGCCCGGCCGATCTGGCCGAATGCGACATCGTGTTCACGATGGTCGGCGGTCCGGAGGACGTGCTCGAGGTGACGATCGGTGAAAACGGCGTTCTGTCACGTGAGGACGCCCGTCCCTCGATCCTGGTGGATTCGACCACGATCGACCCCCTCACGTCGCGCCGCCTGACCGAAGCGGCGGCCGCGCTGGGAACGGCGGTGGTGGCCGCCCCGGTCTCCGGCAATCCCAAGGTGGTGAAGTCCGGCAAGCTCACGGTGGTGGCGTCCGGACCCCGCCAGGCCTTCGACACTGCGCTTCCGTACATCGAACTGTTCGGGCGCAAGACCACATACGTCGGTGGCGGCGACGAGGCCCGCCTGGTCAAGATCTGCCACAACCTGATGCTGGGCGTCGTGACCCAGAGCATGGCGGAGATCACCCTCCTGGCCGAGGCCGCCGGAGTGAAGCGGGCCGACTTCCTCGAGTTCCTCAACGACAGCGTCATGGGTTCGACGTTCACCAACTACAAGACCCCGGCGTTCGTGAACCTCGACTTCACCCCGACGTTCACGCTGCCGCTGCTCCGCAAGGATCTCGAACTGGGCCTCGCCACCGGCAAGGAGCTCGACGTTCCGCTGCCGCTCACCTCCCTCACCAACTCGATCGTGATGGAGGCCATCGGACTCGGATACGACCAGGACTTCGCGGCGCTCCTCGTCAAGCAGGGCCGGGCGTCTGGGCGCGAGCTCGAGTCGGAGAACACCAAGGTCGGCGACGGACTCTCCTGAGCGGAGGCTGTCGGCGATCGATCGGTGTCGCCTCGCTCCTCGTCGGGGGTGCGGTGACGTCGAGCCGCCATCTCCCCACCGCGTCACGCCGGCGTCACGGGTTCGTGCGTTCGGGGGAAGTGACCAGCTGACGGCGCCGGCAACAGCTGCCTGCCGCTCGGCCAACTCCCCGGTGACGTGATCGAGATCGGCCCGGCAGTCCCCGGCATTGGGGTCGAACGGCACCTGTGGCCGACGCCCGAATCCCTGTGGCATTCCCCGGCGTGAGCCGCAGGCTCACCCCTGGGGCAGCCTCCGGATCCACCGCATCTCGGTCTTGACCCCGGCGTCCGAGACGAGGTTGAAGACAGGGCAGCGCGTCTCTGTCTCCTCCACCACCTCGGCGAGGCGTTCTTCCGACTCGCTGGTCGTGACGATCGCCTCCACCCGGATCGTCTGGAAGTGGGGAACGACCCCGCGCACTCCCATCCGGCCCCGGATGTCGATGGTGTACTCCGCTTCGAACTCGATCTTCTCGTAGGAGAAGCCCATCTCTGCGGCGGTGCGGTTGAAGGTGACCGACTCACAGCCACACAGGGCGCCGAGCACGGTCTGCAGCGGTGAAGGCCCCTCGCCGGTTCCCCCATGGGCGACGGGCTCGTCCGTGGCGAAATCGCCGTACTCGCCGAAGTCGATCTCGGTCATCATCGAGGCGTGGTTGACCGCCGTCAGTTGCTTGCGGCGGATGATCGGTTGGGTGACGTCGAGTTCGGACGCGACTTCGGTGGCCACTGTGGTCTCTCCTCTCAGGTCGATGCGCCGGCCAGTCCGGCCTCGGTGTCTGCGAGGACCTCGCGATGGCCGAGCTGCAGGGTCTTGATCCACCGCTGCTGGCCGGACGTGAGTGCGATGAAGAAGCCCAGCTCGGTCAGCTCTGCGGGGCTGAAGTGGCTGTGGAGGCGGTCCCACAGCTCGTCGGTGGCGAGGGAGG